>JAFAEC010000096.1 GCA_023424215.1 Pseudomonadota bacterium | reverse complement strand
AGCCTGATGGGCCTGCGCGACCTCGGCAACTCCGTGCTGGTGGTCGAGCATGACGAGGAGGCCATCCTGACGGCCGACTACGTCATCGACATGGGCCCGGCCGCCGGCGTCCATGGCGGCCAGATCTGCGCCCACGGCACGCCGGCCGAGGTGATGGCCAATCCGAACTCGCTGACCGGCAAATACCTGACCGGCGAGCGCGAGATCGAGTTGCCGCCCGAGGGCCGTCGCCCGGTCAACCGCAAGAAGATGCTGAAGATCTCGGGCGCGACCGGGAACAACCTGAAGAACGTCACCGGCGAGATCCCGGCCGGCCTGTTCACCTGCATCACCGGCGTGTCCGGCGGAGGCAAGTCGACCTTCACGATCGAGACCCTCTACAAGGCCGCCGCGCGCCGTCTGCACAACGCCTCGGACGCCCCGGCTCATTTCGACCGGATCGAGGGGCTGGAGATGTTCGACAAGGTCATCGACATCGACCAGTCACCAATTGGCCGCACCCCGCGCTCGAACCCGGCCACCTATACCGGCGCCTTCGGTCCGATCCGCGACTGGTACGCCGGCCTGCCCGAGTCCAAGGCGCGAGGCTACGGCCCGGGTCGCTTCAGCTTCAATGTTAAGGGCGGCCGCTGCGAGGCCTGTCAGGGCGACGGCGTCATCAAGATCGAGATGCACTTCCTGCCCGACGTCTACGTCACCTGCGACGTCTGCAAGGGCAAGCGCTACAACCGCGAGACGCTGGAAATCGTCTTCAAGGGCAAGAGCATCTCGGACGTTCTCGACATGACCGTCGAGGAGGCCGCCAGCTTCTTCAAGGCGGTGCCGTCGATCCGCGACAAGATGCTGACCCTGGAGCGGGTCGGCCTCGGCTACGTCAAGGTCGGCCAGCCCGCCACCACCCTGTCCGGCGGCGAGGCCCAGCGGGTCAAGCTGTCCAAGGAACTGTCGCGACGGGCTACAGGGCGCACCCTCTACATCCTCGACGAGCCGACCACGGGCCTGCACTTCGAGGACACCCGCAAGCTGCTGGAGGTGCTGCAGGAGCTGGTCGACAACGGCAACACCATCGTCGTCATCGAGCACAACCTCGACGTCATCAAGGTGGCCGACTGGCTGCTCGACTTCGGCCCCGAGGGCGGCGACGGCGGCGGCGAGATCGTCGCCGTGGGGACGCCGGAGCAGGTCGCCCAGAACCCGGCCAGCTGGACCGGCAAATACCTCAAGGAGGTGCTGGACCGCCACGAGCAGCGCCGCAAGGCGCGGGTCCAGGCGCTGAAGAAGCGGGCCTGACGGCCCGCCGACGTCAGGCGAAGTTTTCAGCCACGGCCGGGTCGCTCACGCCGGCGATGTCCCGATACGCGGCCGAGAACGGCGCATAGACCACGGCGACCTGCAGCGCCGAGACGATGGCGTTGGTCACGATCCACACGAGGACGACGGGCCAGCCGGCCTGCAGAAGGGTCAGCGGGTCCGCGCCTTCAAGGCTGGCCAGGTCCGTCAGGCCCCCGGTGAGCAGCTGGAAAGGCGTCATCACCAGCGACCCCAGCAAACCCACGACGAGGCTCAGCACGCCGGCGAGGATCGCCATCCCCAGCAGCGGCCAGAAGCGGCCCTTGGTCAGGCGGAACGAGTCGAACAGGGCGATGCGCCGCTCGCCCACGGTGATCGGCACCGCCAGGCTGAGCCGCACGGCCAGCCATATGAGCGCGGCGAGGGCGGCCAGACCCGCGAGCACCGCCACCAGCCACAGCCACGGCGCGTCCAGGGTGGTGGCCATGCCGCCGATCACGCCGACGAGGGTGAACATCGTGCCCGCCAGCGCCATGAAGAGCAGCCCGAGCACCACGGTCACGGCCAGCACGCGCAGCTCGTCCATGCCGAACCGCATAAAGCCGAAGCGACCCTCGGACGGCCGGAGCACCGCCCGCGACACTGCCGTGTAGACGACGGCCGCGGCCGCGAGGCTGAGCGGCAGCACGACGACGAAAATGCTCATGTAGATCTGGAGGAGGGGCATGAAGTCCTCCGGCGACGGCGTACCCGCCGCCTCCAGCGCCTCGGCCGCGCCCACCAGCTGGAGGAGGTTGCCGCCGACCACGGCCATCGCCACCGCCATCACGGCCATATAGAACAGCGACCACCAGACCAGGGTGAGCGGCCGCCGCCGGACCACCCGGAATCCCTCGAACACCGCGTCGGTCGCCGAGAACGCCATAACTTCCCCCTGTTGAGTCATCGTCGAGTCTAGAGAGGCTCCGGCCCGGTGTCAGCGGAAATCCGCGTCGCGGACCGGCGCCGACCTCCTCCGCCGCTGTTCTGGCCCGCATGCGGGCTGACGCGGCGGCCGGGGGCCGCTAGAAGCCGCGCATGACCACCACCCCCTCCCCCGTCCACGTCATCGGCGGCGGCCTCGCCGGCTCCGAGGCGGCCTGGCAGATCGCCAGCGCCGGCGTCCCCGTCGTCCTGCACGAGATGCGCGGCGTGCCCGGGGTGAAGACCGACGCCCACCACACCGACGGGCTGGCCGAGCTGGTCTGCTCCAACTCCTTCCGCTCGGATGACTGGGAGTACAACGCCGTCGGCCTGCTGCACGCCGAGATGCGGGCGCTGGATTCGATCATCATGGCCTGCGGCGACGCCCATCAGGTGCCGGCCGGCGGAGCGCTGGCGGTGGATCGCGAGGGCTTCTCCCAGGCGGTGACGGCGAAGCTGACGGCCCATCCCCTCGTCACGGTCGTGCGCGAGGAGATCGCCGGCCTGCCACCGCAAGACTGGGACAACGTCATCGTCGCCACCGGCCCCCTCACCTCCCCGGCGCTGGCCGAGGCCATCCTGAAGACGACCGGCGAGGAGAGCCTGTCGTTCTTCGACGCCATCGCCCCCATCGTCCACGCCGACTCGATCGACTTCGACATCGCCTGGCGCCAGTCGCGCTACGACAAGGCCGGCCCCGGCGGCGACGCCGCCGCCTACGTCAACTGTCCGATGGACAAGGCCCAGTACGACGCGTTCATCGACGCCCTGCTGGACGGGCCCAAGGCCGAGTTCAAGGAGTGGGAGGACGTCCCCTATTTCGACGGCTGCCTGCCGATCGAGGTGATGGCCGAACGCGGCCGCGAGACCCTGCGCCACGGCCCGATGAAGCCGGTCGGCCTGACCAATCCGCGCGACCCCACGGTCAAGCCGCACGCCATCGTCCAGCTGCGTCAGGACAATGCGCTCGGCACCCTGTTCAACATGGTCGGCTTCCAGACCAAGCTGAAGTACGGGGCCCAGACCGAGGTCTTCCGCATGATCCCGGGCCTGCAGAACGCCCAGTTCGCCCGCCTCGGCGGCCTGCATCGCAACACCTTCCTCAACTCGCCCCGGTTGCTCGACCGCCAGCTGCGGCTGAAGGCGATGCCGCGCCTGCGCTTCGCCGGCCAGGTGACCGGCGTCGAGGGCTATGTCGAGTCCGCCGCCATGGGCCTGCTCACCGGCCGTCTCGCCGCCGCCCAGGCGCTGGGCCGCGACCTCGCCCCGCCGCCGGCCGAGACGGCCATCGGCGCCTTGGTCGAGCACATCACCGGCGGCCACCTCGAGGGCTCGAAGTTCCAGCCGATGAACATCAACTACGGCCTGCTCCCCCCGCTCGAGGCGCCGCGCGTCGACGCCGAGGGCAAGCGCATCCCGCCCAAGGACCGCGGCCGGGCCAAGAAGCGGCTGATGAGCCTGCGCGCGCTGGAGGCGCTGAAGGCCTGGCGGGACGCCGCCGCCTGATCACCAGGCGGTCATGCGCCGCAGCGTGGGGTCACGCAGGACGTAGTGGTGCGCCAGCGCCGCGACCGCGTGCACGCCGACCAGCCAGTAGCCGACGGTCCCCAGCGTTTCGTGGATCTCCTCGGTCCGCTCGGCCAGCCCCTCGTTCGGCGCGGTCAGGGGCGGCAGCGTCAGCCCGAACAGCTGCACCGGATCGCCCTCGGCGCTGAGGGTCAGCCAGCCCAGCAGGGGCATGGCGATCATGAAGCCGTAGAGGGCGAGGTGCACGATGGCCGCGCCGCGGTCAGCGAGGCTGCGGCCGGCGCGATGGCCGCCGCCGAGCCAACGGGCGATGACCCTCACCCAGACGAGGCCGAACACGGTCAGGCCGAGGCTAAAATGCCAGGCCTTGAATGCGTCGCGCATCTCGCTCCCGCGTGGATAGCCCTCGCGCAACAGGATGGCGGCGTAGACCGCGACCAGCAGGGCCAGCATCAGCCAGTGCAGCCCGATGGACAGACGGCTGTAGGCGCGCGGCGCTGCGGAGGGGGCGGGGAAGCTCATGATCGGGCTCCATATGGACGCGGCTCAGCTTGCGCTCCCGGCGGGCCGGCTTCGTTGATCCAGCGCAACCGCCTCAGCCGACGACCGTCCCGAACAGCCGCCCGATCCCGGCCGTCACCGCCATGGCCAGCGCGCCCCAGAACAGCACCCGAGCGGCCGAGCGGACCAGCGGCGCTCCGCCCGCCTGGGCCCCGAGCAGGCCCAGCCCGACCAGTCCGACCAGGGTCGCCGCGACGACCCATGTCAGGATCGCGGTCTCGGGCGCGAGCGCGGCGATGATCAGCGGCAGGGCCGCGCCGACGGCGAAGGTCACGGCCGAGGTCAGCGCCGCCTGGATGGGTCGGGCGGTCGAGATCTCGGAGATGCCCAGCTCGTCCCGGGCGTGCGCGCCCAGCGCGTCCTTCTCCATCAGTTGCAGGGCCACCTTGCGCGCCAGCTCCGGCTCGAGGCCGCGGGCCGCGTAGATCCCGGCCAGTTCCTCCACCTCGGCCTCGTGGTCGGTGGCCAGTTCGGCCGTCTCGCGGGCCAGGTCGGCCTTCTCGGTGTCGGACTGCGAGCTGACCGAGACATACTCGCCGGCCGCCATCGACATGGCCCCCGCCGCCAGCCCGGCCACCCCGGCGATCAGCACCGCGGCCCGCGCTCCCTCCGCCGCCGCCACCCCGGCGACCAGGCTGGCGGTCGAGACCAGCCCGTCGTTGGCCCCCAGCACGGCGGCTCGCAGCCACCCGATGCGCGCCACCCGGTGCCGCTCGGGGTGGGTCTTCATGCGGGTCATGGGAAAGCTCCACAGTTGCCGACCGAGGGAACCCCGGTTTCGCCGCCCCGGCAAGAGAGGAAGCAGCCGCCTCCTAGATCCGTCCGCGCGCCACGGCCCACACCAGCCGCAGCCGCTTCAGCGGCTCCGGCGCGTCCGGATCGCGCAGGGCGGCGTGCGCCACCGCCGGGAAGGCCGCGGGCGGCAGCGCTTTCAACGCCGCGTTCGCCGCCGGGCGCAGGGCCGCCGCCTCCGTCCCCTGCCCCGTGAGGATCAGGCCGCGCACCCGCGCCGCCCCGGCCACGGCGGCCTCATGGTCCGCGCCGGCCAGCAGCCGCGCCGCCGCCTGGGTGGGGCCGACGAACAGCGCCTCCAGATCGTGGGGGCGCCGGTGGGCGCGATCGATGTGCGCCTCGATCAGCGCGTCGGCCCAGGACCGCTCCAGCCCGCGTCGCTCCACCGCGCCCGCGAAGGCCTCGAGCACCGGATGGCCCCTGCGGGGGTCGCCGGCGAACACCCCCTCCATCTGGTCGGCCCACCACGTCAGGCGCATCTCGGCCAGCAGCGGCTGGCTGACCTTGGCCGGAATGGACGCCAGTTCGGCCTCGAAGGCGTAGAGCGCGATCAGGTCGGCGCGCGCCAGGTCATCGGCGACGAAGCGGCTGGACAGCCAGCGGTCGGGGTCGGCGGCGCGAACCTGGGCGTCGAGATCGGACATGCGCGCCCCATAACGCGAAAGGCCGGGAAGGTCGCCCTCCCCGGCCCCGCGATCTGTCCTGTCCTGGCCGGTCAGCCGAACAGGGTCTGGTACATGGCCATCGAGGTCAGCATCGGCAGCGACAGCAAGAGGTTGGTGCGGCTGGCCAGCATGGCGAGGCGGGCGGCCTTCGCCTTCACCTCGTCCTCGGCCGGGACAATGCCCAGGGCCCGCTTCTGGTTCGGCCAGATGATCCCCCAAACGTTCAGGAACATGACGATGGCCAGCCACACGCCGATGCCCATCAGGGCGAACTGCTGGTCGCCCTCGACCATGCCCCCGGCGAAGCCGAAGCTCAGCACCTCCATGGCGTAGGCGTGGCCGCGGGCGAACATCACCGCGAACCCGGCCACCACCGTGGCTAGGGCCGACCAGCGAAACCAGAACAGGGCCTCGGGCGCGATGTGCTTGCCGACCGCCGGCTTCAGTTCGGCCGGGATGGCGGGCATGACCCGGATCTGGACGAAGTTGAAATAGTACAGCAGGCCGATCCACA
The DNA here is from genome assembly GCA_023424215.1 of Pseudomonadota bacterium. GTDB lineage: Bacteria > Pseudomonadota > Alphaproteobacteria > Caulobacterales > Caulobacteraceae > Brevundimonas. The sequence continues at coordinate 3,731 of JAFAEC010000096.1, read as the reverse complement.
GGATGCCGGCGACCACGTGCAGCCAGCGGAACGCCGCCTGCCAGAAGCCGAGGTCGTAGCCGCCCGGGGCCAGCTGGCCGAAGGCGTAGATCATCACCGCCGCCATCACGAGGCCGAGCAGGATGGTGGTGCGGAAGTTGGAAAGCAGTCTGGCGAACATGGCGGCCGCCCCTCCCCGGGCGTCGTGAATCAATGAAGCGCGACCTTACAGCCGCGCTTCAAAGACAAACACCGAAAGAATGTGGGGACTTTCGTCGCCTAGGGCTGCGAGGCCATGCCCAGCTTGATCGGCTTGGCCTCGTCCGAGGATCCGCCGCGCTTGACGCCCCACAGCAGCAGCACCGGCGCGGCCACATAGACCGAGGAGTAGGTGCCGACCACGATGCCGAAGATCAGGGCGATGGCGAAGGGCTGCAGCGGTCCGCCGCCCAGCACCGCCAGAACGCCGAGGGCGAACAGGGCGGTGACGCCGGTCATGATGGTCCGCGACAGGGTTTCGTTGATCGACAGGTCGATCAGCTCGCCCAGCGGCATCTTCTTGTACTTGCGCAGGTTCTCGCGGATGCGGTCGTAGACGACGACGGTGTCGTTCATCGAATAGCCGATCACGGTCAGCACCGAGGCCACCGCCGTCAGGCTGAACTCCATCCCGGTCAGGGCGAACAGGCCGAACGTCAGGATGACGTCGTGGAACAGGCCGATCACGGCCCCGAGGCCGAACTGCCATTCGAAGCGGAACCAGATGTAGACCAGCATCAGCACGATGGCGACGACCAGCGCCAGCACGCCATTGGTCAGCAGCTCGCCCGACACGGCGGCGCCGACGGCCTCGGTGCGGGTGAACTGCACCGCCCCCAGGTCCTCGGTCAGGCCCGCCTTGACCCGCTCGATGGTCTCGCTCGCGGTGACGCCCTCGAGATTGCCGAACCTGGCCATGGCGTGGAAGCGGCCGGTCGGGTCCGACCCGGGCACGGAGTAGCTCTGCACCTGCGCGTCGGGCACGCCCTGGTCGTTGAGGCTGGCGCGGATCTCGGCGAGATCGACCGGTTCGGGGGCCGTCGACATCTCGATCAGGTTGCCGCCGAGGAAGTCGACGCCGCAGGTCAGGCCGCCGCACTTGTTGTCGGCCGGCCAGATGGTGAAGAACACCGACGCCACCACCAGCAGCACGGACAGGGATCCGAACAGTTTGGCGTAGCGGACGAACCGGAAGTTCGTCTTGATCGGCAGCAGTTTGATGAGGGGCCAGAAGCGGGACATGGGCGACCTCACGACGCGATCGGCAGCTTCTTCGGCCGCGCCACGCGGAACCAGAAGGCGAGAAGGACCTGGGTGACCAGGACGGCGGTGAACACCGAGGTGACGACGCCGATGGACAGGGTCCAGGCGAAGCCGCGCACCGGTCCGGCGCCGAACCAGAACATGATCAGCGCCGCCAGGATGGTGGTCAGGTTGGCGTCGACGATGGTCACCATGGCGCGGTTGAAGCCGGCGTCCATGGCCGCGATCGGCGATCGCCCGGCGTTGGCCTCGTCGCGCATGCGCTCGTAGATCAGCACGTTGGCGTCCACTGCCATGGCCAGGGTCAGGATCAGGCCGGCGATGCCTGGCAGGGTCAGGGTCGCGCCGGTCAGCGACATGGCGGCGATGATCAGCAGGCCGTTCATCAGCAGGGCGACGACCGAGATGCCGCCGAACAGCAGGCCGTAGGACAGGATCATGAACACCAGCACGCCGACGAAGGCGATCAGGGTGGCCAGTTGCCCGGCGCGCACGGCGTCGGCGCCCAGAGAGGCGGTGACGCTGCGGCGCTCCTCGACCGTCAGCGGAGCCGGCAGCGAGCCGCCGTTCAGCAGGTTCACCAGCTCGGCGGCCGAGGCGATGGTGAAGCTGCCTTCGATGATGCCCTGGCCGCCGGTGATGGCGCTGTTGATCACCGGAGCCGAGATCACCTTGCCGTCGAGGATGATGGCGAAGGGCTTGCCGATGTTGGCGGCGGTGGTCTCGCCGAAGCGGCGCGCGCCCTGGCCGTCGAAGCGGAAGCCGATCGCCGGGCGATTGCTCTGGTCGGTGGTGACGCTGGCGTCGACGAGGTTCTCGCCCGAGACGATCACCCGGCGCTTGACCAGGTAGGGCGTGCCGTCCTCGCCGAACAGCACCTCGGCGTCCGGCGGCACGGCGCCGGCCAGCGCTTCCTGCAGGGAGTTCTCGACGTCGACCATCTGGAAGGTCAGCTGCGCCGTCTGGCCGATGACCCGCTCCAGCTGGGTCGGGTCGCTCTCGCCCGGCGCCTGCACCACGATCCGGTCGGCGCCCTGGCGGGTGATCGATGGCTCGCGGGTGCCGAGACTGTCGATGCGGCGGCGCACCACCTCGATCGACTGCTCGACCGCCGTGGGGCCCATCTGGGTCAGCGCCTGGTCGGTGTAGGCGTAGCGCACGCGATTGTCGCCGACGCGGTTGACGGTCCGGTCCGAGACCAGGCCAACGCCGGTGGACAGCAGCCGGCGCAGGGCGTCGACCGCCGCATTGGTCTGGTCCGGGCTGGACACGGTGACCACCACGCCGTTGCCGTCGCGGGCGATGCCGGCCACGCCGATTTGCGCCTCGGACAGCACCTGACGGGCGTCCTCGCTCAGGTTCTGCAGGCGCTTCTCCCGCATCGCCTCCACGTCCACCTGCAGCAGCAGGTAGGAGCCGCCCTGCAGGTCGAGGCCGAGGTTCAGCGTCGGCTTGGGCAGCCAGCCCGGGAGAGCCTCGCGCTGCGCCGGGCTCAGGGCGTTGGCGTAGGAGAACAGCACCCCGAGCGCGAGGGTGGCTGCGAGAAGGATGACCTTCCAGCGCGAGAGATGGACCATGCGGGCTGTCCCGAACCTTTCAGGCGGCCGCTCAGGCCTTGGAGTCGTTCGCGGCGATCGCCGTGCGGTTGCGCACCTCGGTGACCATCGCCTTGACCACGCGGACGTTCACGCCCTGGGCGATCTCGACCATGGCTTCCTCGTTCTCGACGCGGGTGACCTTCCCGATCATGCCGTTCGACATCACCACGGTGTCGCCCCGCTTGATCGCCTCGATCATCGCCCGGTGCTCCTTCATCCGCTTCTGCTGCGGGCGGATCATCAGGAAGTAGAACAGCACGAAGATCGCCACGAAGGGCAGGAAGTTCACGATAATGGCCATCAGGCCGCCGTCGGCAGCAGTCATAGACAGGTCCTTGATCGGGCCGGCCGGCTCGCGGCGGCGCCCCCGGAAAACGAGGCGCGGAACCTAGGGCGCGCCGCCTGACTTTGCAACGCGACGCGCCGCGCGCGTCGGCGGCTGCGCTATCGCGGCAACACGCCGAGCGGGTCGACGGCGTTGGGCTCGTCGCCCTGCATCCGCCAGGTCTCGAAATGCATCGACGGCCGTCCGTCGCCGGCGCTCGTGCCGACCGTGCCGATGACCTGCCCCGCCTCCACGTCCTGTCCGTCCTGCACCATCTCCGAGCCGAGGTGGCCGTACACGGTGCGCCAGCCCTCGCGGTGGACGATCAGCACCGTCAGCCCCTGCCCGGCCAGGTCGTCGCCGACATAGCCGACGCGGCCCGCGGCGGCGGCCCGCACCTCCGCGCCTTCGGCGGCGGCGATGTTGACGCCGTTGTTACGCTCGCCCAGCCCGACCGGGCCGAAGCGGCGCACGATCTCCCCGCGCACCGGCCAGTCCAGCGTCACGCTGGTGGCGGCGGGCGGCGC
>JAFAEC010000183.1 GCA_023424215.1 Pseudomonadota bacterium | reverse complement strand
CAAGGGACGCCATCCACTCGACGTCCACGAGGACCCCGGGACTCTCCTCCACCCCGGCTTCATCGCTCGACCACAGCCCGCCGTCGTCGAGGTCGTGGATCCGACGCCCTCCCCATCGACGGGATGGATGGAGTGTGCGCCGGCTTCTTCCTATGGCGGGGAAATGACGCTGCCTGCCGGTGTTTGTTCAATGAAAACAGCGGGTGATACGCGCGAGATAGGGGATTTAAACATTAACTCCCGGCGCCCGGGGGGCGTGGTCGGGCGCCGCTGGTTCATCACGAAGGACACGAAGGGGCCGGTTGCATCTGCGGCGGCCGCAGGATGACGCCATCGAATCCGATTGCGGGCCTGCGGCCCGCGGGCGGCGGAAAGGGTCGCGCTCTCTTGGTGTTCTTCGTGATTCCTTCGTGTCCTTCGTGATGAACCAGCGATGTCGGCCGTAACGGGGACGGTGGTCACGCCAGCAACCGCCGACCATCGTGGGCGGCCGGGGTCAGGCGGACGAGCGTTCCCGGTTCGCCGACGAAGGCGATCGGAGTGTGGTCGGGCGCGCGGGCGAGGCCGCCGTTCTCGACGAGGGCCTCGACCTCGACGCCGAGGCGGCGGTCGAGATGGCGGACCAGGGCCCGGTCGGCCGCCTGGCGCAGGTCCGCGGCGCGGGCCTTGATCTCCGGCCGCGGCAGCTGGGGCATGCGGGCGGCCGGCGTGCCGGGTCGCGGGCTGAACGGAAAGACGTGCACGAAGGCGAGGTCGGCGGCGTCGACCAGCGAAGTCAGGTTGTCGAAAGCCGCCTCGCTCTCGGTCGGGAAGCCGGCGATCAGATCGGCGCCGAAGGCGACGTCCGGGCGGACGGCGCGGACCCGCTCGACCAGCCGCAGGGCGTCGGCGCGCAGGTGGCGGCGCTTCATGCGCTTGAGGATCAGGTCGTCGCCGTGCTGCAGCGACAGGTGCAGGTACGGCATCAGCCGCTCGTGGGCGGCGAAGCAGGCCAGCAACTCGTCGTCGATCTCGGCCGCGTCAATCGATGACAGGCGCAGGCGGGGCAGTTCCGGCACGTGGGTCAGGATGCGGCGCACCAGCCGGCCGAGCGGCGGGCGGCCCGGCAGGTCGGCGCCCCAGCTGGTCAGGTCGACGCCGGTGAGGACCACCTCCTTCACGCCTTGCGCTGCCATGTCGCGAACCTGTGACACGACGGCGCCGGCGGGCACGGAGCGGCTGTTCCCGCGGCCGTAGGGGATGACGCAGAAGGTGCAGCGGTGGTCGCAGCCGGTCTGCACGGCGACGTGGGCGCGGACCCGGTCCTTCAGCGGGCGGGCCGCGGCGGGCGCGGCCGGCGTGGCGAAGATGTCGCCGACGTCGGCGCGTCCCGCCGGGCTGTCCAGCCGGTAGACGCCCGGCGCGGCCTTGGCGGCGTTGCCGATCACCCGCGTCACCTCGGGCATGGCGGCGAAGGTCTGCGGCTCGGTCTGGGCGGCGCAGCCGGTGACGAGGATGGGGGCGTCGGGACGTTCGCGGCGGGCCCGGCGGATGGCCTGGCGCGCCTGGCGCACCGCCTCGGCGGTGACGGCGCAGGTGTTGACCAGCACGGCCTCCTCGAGCCCGTCCTCTTCGGCCCGGGCCCGCATGGCCTCGCTCTCCACCGCGTTGAGACGGCAGCCGAAGGTGAGGACGTCGAGGCTCACAGCTCGAGGGAGCCGGTGCGCTCCACCTCGACCGGACCGGTCATGAACACGTGGCCCGTGGCCTCGTCCCAGTCGATGAACAGGCGGCCGCCGTCGACGTCGACCGTCGCGGAGCGGCCGGTCAGGCCGCGGCGGGCGCAGGCGACGAGGGCGGCGCAGGCGCCGGTGCCGCAGGCCTTGGTCAGGCCGGCGCCCCGCTCCCACACGCGCAGGCGGATGTGGTCGGGGGCCAGCACGTGGGCGAAGCCGACGTTGACGCCTTCCGGGAACAGCGGGTGGTGCTCGATCAGCGAGCCGGTCCCGCGCACGAAGGCGTCGTCGAGCCGATCGGTGAAGAAGACCACATGCGGATTGCCCATGGAGACGGCGCCGGGCGTGTGCACCAGCGGGGCGTCGATCGGGCCGACCTGCAGTTCGATGCCGCGCGTGTCCATCTCCTCGGCGAGGGGGATCTCGTCCCACGCCAGGCGCGGCGGGCCCATGTCGACCGTGACCTGGCCGTCGGCGGCGCGAGTCGCCACGGTCGGGCCGGCGGCGGTGTCGATGACCACCCGGTTCTTGCCGGTCGCCTGCATCAGCACCTGGCCGACGCAGCGCAGGGCGTTGCCGCAGGTCTCGACCACGCCGCCGTCGGTGTTCCACACCCGCATGAAGGCGTCGCCGCGGTCGGACGGCTCGATCGCGATCAGCTGGTCGCAGCCCTGGCCCGTGGCGCGGTCGGCGATGGCGCGCGCCTGTTCCGCCGTCGGCGTGAACGGCGTCTCCAGCGCATTGACCACGACGAAGTCGTTGCCGGCGCCGTTCATCTTGAGAAACGGGCGGGTCATCGGAGGCGATATAGCGTTTGCCGGTTCCTCGGGCGAGCGACGCGCGTTATCGCTGCGACATGAGCCAGCCGGAGACCGCGCCGAAGGACACGCCGGAGAAGCCGGACGGCCTGCGCCTGCGGGCCCGCATGCGCTATCTCTACCATGGCGGCTCGCCGGCCGCGGTGCGCTTCCGGCTGGCCGTGATCGTCGTCGATTTCGTCATCATCGGCTTCTTCCTCGCCGCGCCGATCCTCCGCGAGGCGGGCTGGGCCTTCTATGTGGTGGACTATCTGGTCGCGGCCTTCCTGATCGCCGACCTGACCGGCCGGGCCCTGGCCTATACCGACATCCGCGACTGGCTGAAGCGGCCCTCGACGTGGATCGACCTGGCCATCCTGGCGACGCTGCTGTTCCCGGCCTGGCTGTACAATTTCGGCTTCCTGCGGATGCTGCGGCTGTGGACCCTGCTGTCGTCCGACTTCTTCTGGCGGACGGTGGGCCGGAAGTACGACGACACCCGGGTGGAAGAGGTCACCCGGGCGCTGGCGGCGCTGGTGACCTTCGTCTTCGTGGCCACCGGCTTCGTCTATGCGACGTTCCGCGGCTACCACACCGAGGTGCACGGCTATCTCGACGCCCTGTACTTCACCGTCTCCAGCCTGACCACGACCGGCTATGGCGACATCACCCTGCCGGGCGCCTGGGGCCGGGTGCTGTCGATCGTCATTATGCTGACCGGCATCACCCTGTTCGTGCGCCTGGCCCAGACCCTGGTGCGGCCGCACAAGGTGCGCTGGCCGTGCGACCGCTGCGGGCTGCAGGTGCACGATCCGGACGCGGTGCACTGCAAGGCCTGCGGCAACCTGCTGTGCATCCCGGACGAAGGGCGGTGAACGGATGACAAATCCGTAACCTCCCGCGACCTCGCCTTGCCGCCTCCCCGGCCCCGGGTAAGGTGCCGGCCGACCTTCCGTCGGGGACCTCCGCATGAACCGCACCGCCGCCGCGCTCGCCGCGCTTCTCGCCACCACCTGCCTGTCGAGCGTCGCCATGGCCCAGACATCCTCTCCGGCCTCGTCGGCCGCGCCCGCCGGCGGCTTCGCCAGCTCCGAGGCGACCGACCCCTACATCTGGCTGGAGGACATCGAGGGCGAGCGGGCCATGGCCTGGGTCGAGCAGCACAACGCGCATTCGCTCGGCGTGCTGCGCGGCGATCCGAGGTTCGAGACCCTGCACCAGCAGGCGCTGGAGATCGTTCAGTCGCGCGACCGCATCCCGTCCCCGGGATTCAATCGCGACGGCACGATCGACAACTTCTGGCAGGACGCCGAACACGTGCGCGGCGTGTGGCGCACCACGACGCTGGACAGCTACCGCTCGACCGAGCCGCAGTGGGAGACGATCCTCGACTTCGACGCCCTGGCCGCGGCCGAGGGCAAGAACTGGGTCTACAAGGGCGCGACCTGCCTGCCGCCGGAGGAGACCCGCTGCCTCGTCTCGCTGTCGGACGGCGGCAAGGACGCGGTGACCATCCGCGAGTTCGACCGCGCGACGCGGACCTTCGTCGAGAATGGTTTCGTGCTGCCGGAATCCAAGGGCGGGGCGTCGTGGGTCGACGCCGACACCCTGCTCGTGTCGCGCGACTTCGGCCCCGGCACCCTGACCAGCTCGGGCTATCCGATGATCGTCAAGGTGCTGCGCCGCGGCCAGACGCTTGACCAGGCGCAGACGGTGTTCACCGGCCAGCCGACCGATGTCTCGGTCTCGGGATATACGCTGCGCGACGCCGACGGGGCGATCCGCGCCACCCTGATCAACCGGGGGATCAACTTCTACGAGGGCGAGACGCACCGGCTGAACGCCGACGGCACGACCACGAAGCTGGAGCTGCCGGCCAAGTCGAGCATCAACGCCCTGGTGCGGGACCAGCTGGTGGTGACCACCGACCAGGACTGGACCGCGCCCTCGGGGCAGGAATTCAGGACCGGCGACGTCATCGCCTGGGACCTCGACCGCTGGCTGGCCGATCCGGCGACGCCGGCGCAGCTGGTCATCCGGCCGGGCGAGCGCGAGGCCATCGAGGGCATCTCAAACACCCGCAACAAGCTGGTGGTGGCGATGACCGAGAACGTGCGCGGGGCGGTCTACGTCTACGAGCCGAACCCGGCCGGCGAATGGTCCCGCACGCGGCTGGACCTTCCGCAGAACGTCACCGTCGGGGTCGGCTCGGCCAGCGAGGAGGACGACCGGGTGTTCGTCAGCGTGGCCGGCTATCTGAACCCGTCGAGCCTGTATCTCGCCGACGCGGCCGCCGGATCGGCCGACATCGTCAAGGAGCTGCCGGCCAAGTTCGACGCCACGGGCATGACCGTCGAGCAGTTCGAGGCCCGCTCGGTCGACGGGACGATGATTCCGTACTTCGTCGTGCACAAGGCGGAGATGCCGCTGGACGGGTCGAACCCGACGCTGCTGTACGGCTACGGCGGCTACCAGGTGTCGCTGCTGCCCGGCTATTCGCCGACGGTGGGCAAGCTGTGGCTGGAGCGCGGCGGGGTCTATGTGGTGGCCAACACCCGCGGCGGCGGCGAGTTCGGGCCGCGCTGGCACCAGGCGGCGCTGCAGCAGAACCGCCAGCGGGCGCACGAGGACTTCCAGGCCGTGGCCGAGGACCTGATCACGCGCGGGATCACCTCCCAGCCGCACCTCGGGATCATGGGCGGCTCGCAGGGCGGGCTGTTCATGGGCGCGATGCTGACCCAGCGTCCGGACCTGATCAATGCGGCGGTCATCCAGGTGCCGCTGTTCGACATGCTGCGCTTCCACCGCCTGCTGGCCGGCGCCAGCTGGATCGCGGAATACGGCGATCCGGACGTCCCCGAGCAGCGCGCGTGGATCGAGCAGTACTCGCCCTACCAGCGGCTCGCCGCCGGCCAGCCCTATCCGGAGGTGTTCATCCACACCTCGACCAAGGACGACCGCGTCCACCCCGGCCACGCCCGCAAGGCGGCGGCGCGGCTGGAGGAGCTGGGCTATCCGGTGCTGTTCTACGAGAACACCGACGGCGGCCATGCGGCCGGCGCCAACCTGCGCGAGACCGCCCGGCGGCTGGCGCTGGAGTACACCTATCTGACCCGGCGGCTGATGGACCAGCCGGCGACGGAGTAGGATTCACGTTCCTCCCCCACAGGGGGAGGGGG
>JAFAEC010000070.1 GCA_023424215.1 Pseudomonadota bacterium | reverse complement strand
GGTCCGGATCGTCCCGGTCCAGGCCGCCGCGCCCGGCGGCCGTTTCCGCCGCGGTCGGGTCGGGGGCCGTGTCCCCGGCGCGGCCGTAGGCGCCGGTCCGGGCCGGCGAGGGCGCGTCGGCGATGGGGTCCGGGGTCTCGTACCGGCCGACCAGTTCGGCCTTGGCGAGGGTGCAGCCCTTCAGCACGTTGACGAACTCGGCCAGCGGCGTCTCGGGCAGGAGATCGAGTTCACGATCGAGACCGAACAGCTGGAAGTAATAGCGGTGCGGGCCGTGGCCCGGCGGCGGGGCCATGCCCATCCAGCCGGGGGCGCCGTGGCTGTTGAGGCCCTGAACCGGGCCGGCGCCGCCGTCGGGGCGGGCCTCCTTGGCCATGGCGCGGGGCAGGCCGGTCCAGCTGCCCGGAATGTTCCAGACCAGCCAGTGCACCACCGGCTCGTCCCGCGGGGCGTCGGGATCCTCGACCACCAAGGCCCAGCTGACCACCTCGGGCGGGCCGCGCCAGGACAGGGCGGGAGACTCGTCGTCGCCGTCGCGGGCGTGGTCGGCGGAGAGCCAGCCGTCGGCGTCTATGGCCGGCGAGGTGAGCGCCAGACCGGCCGACTGGTAGGGCTGGACCTTGAGCGAGGCGATGGCGGCGCCGGAATGTTCGGGGTGCGGATGCTGGGCCATGGCGGACTCCTCCGCGAGGACAACGACGCAGCGGCGGGTTGGTTCGCAGGTCGCGGCGGCTTGCTCCCTGCGAGCGGCGGAGTCATCGTTCCGACATGACCTCCCAAGAGCCGGCGGGCGGACGCTTCCAGAGTTTCGAAGCCTTCTATCCCTACTACATCCACGAGCACTCCAACCGGGCGTGCCGGCGCATCCATGTGGTCGGGTCGGGGCTGGTGCTGGTGGCGCTGGTCGCGGCGATCGTGACGCTGAACCCGTGGTGGCTGCTGGCCATGCCGGTCATCGGGTACGGCTTCGCCTGGGTGGGGCATTTCTTCTTCGAGAAGAACCGGCCGGCCACCTTCCGCTATCCGCTGTGGAGCCTGATGGGCGACTGGCGGATGTTCTTCGAAACGGTCAGCGGCAAGCGCCGGTTCTGAGCGTCAGCGATTGGCCGGGTCCTGGAAGGCGAACAGGCTGACCGCCAGCACGGCGGCCGCGTCGCGATCCGGCGAGCCGGCCGGCGGCAGGTAGAAGGTGGGGCGCAGGCCGTTCAGGTCGACGCCGCCGACATCGACGCCGTCGCGGCTGAATACATATCCCATGACCCGGCCGCCGCCCCACGGCAGGCCGCCGACGCGCCGGGTCTCGACCCGGTAGACGGCGTCGCCCCAGGTCATCTCGCCGGCGCGCTGGGGCTGCTGCAGACGCGCGAACAGGCTGCCGCGGGCCAAGGCGAGGGTCAGGCGGGCGCCCGCCGGCGCGGCGCCGGCGTACTCGCACTCGTAGCTGAGGGTTTCGCGGTCGAAGGTAATCCAGAGGATCTGGCGATGGCTCTGCCCGCCGCCGCAGTCGCCGCGGACCTCGCCCAGCGAGGGGCCGGAGATGTCGAACTCGGCCCGGGCCATGTCCCGCGACTGCCATGGCAGGCGGGTGCTGGAGCCGCGCGAGCTGACCGAACCTGCATACTCCCCGATCGCGAAGCCAGGGCGGAACAGGCTGGGCCCACGCCGGCCCTCGAGGCCGATCCGCTCGGTGCGGTCGGTCATGGGCGCCGCATCCTGCGCGGCGGCGGGAACGACGGTCGCAACGGCGACGGCGGCGACGATGCTGGCGAGTTTCATGGGCCCCTCCTCATGAAGAGGCGGAGCCTAGCGCGGTTTAACCGAACATCAATCTGCGAAGTCGGCTCTAGTTCGAGCCGGCCGAGGTGGTCTGGGCCGAGGCCATCAGCGTGGCCTGGCTGGGGACGCGGTCCCAGGACGGCGGGCAGCCGTCGAAGCGGCCGGCGTCGACGATGGAGACGCGATCCTGGTTGAAGCGCATGGCCGGCTGCATCGAGCCGCGGCCGTGGCCGGTGTAGAGATCGATCTTCTGGCCCTTGATGGCGCCGCCGGTGTCGGAGGCGTACCAGTAGCCGTCGTGGATCGTGCCGTCGGGCATGCGCATGCCGACCGTCTCGGGGATGAACAGGCGGGTGCGGCGCGGGATGTAGCGCGGGTCGACCGCGACCGTGCGCATCGGGATCGGCCGGCAGCCGAGACTGTCGTTGCCGGTCGCTCCGCCGCCGCCCGCATGGTAGAGGTTGACCCGGGCGTTCCAGCGCGGATCGGCTTCCAGCAGGGCGCGGGCGTCGGCCGTCAGTTCGGCGTCGCTGGCGGAACCTTCGTCGGACGGGGTCGTTGGTTCAGCGCCCAGACCGCTGGCGACAGCGGTTTGGTAGGACACCGGTTCTCCGGAAACCGCCGCTTGGGCGGGGAAGGCCAACGCCCAGACGAGGGCGAGCGCAGCGGCGGTGCCGAACATGCGATGACTCACGGAATCACCGGCCCCTGACGCGTCCGGCGGGGCCGCTTGTGCCGCTGGAATGTGTCGAAATCCAGCCATGCGGGACCGGCTGCGACCTCCTGTCCGGTCCAACGGTGGATAAGCTGGCCTTGGCGAAGGATGAGCGGAATCCCCGTCGGCAACCGCCACGATGTCTGATAGCTGTATTCGCAGATCAGAAACTCTATGCTGGCGCGCGATGCTTACTGTCTATGGCGATATTCGCTCGGGAAACTGTTTGAAGGTTCGCTGGTTGCTGGATCGTCTCGGGCTGGATTATCAGTGGATCGAGACCGACGTCATGTCCGGCGCGACCCGGACCCCAGAATTCCTCAAGATGAATCCGGCCGGACAGCTGCCCACGGCGGTGCTGGCCGACGGTCGGTCGCTGGCCCAGTCGAACGCCATACTTGTCCACATGGCCGAAGGCTCGGAGTGGATTCCGGCGGACCCGTTCGCACGGGCGAAGATGTTCGAGTGGCTGTTCTGGGAGCAGTACAGCCACGAGCCATACGTCGCCGTGGCCCGCTTCCAGCGGACGCTGGGCGGCAAGGCGGCGGACGAGATCGAGCCGCGGCTGATCGAGCGCGGCCACGCGGCGCTGGCGCGGATGGAGGCGGCGCTGGCGCAGGCGGACTGGCTGGCGGGAGACCGGCCGACGATCGCCGACCTGTCCCTGGTCGCCTACACGCGGGTCGCGCCGGAAGGCGGCTTCGACCTCGAGCCGTACCCGGCGGTGCGGGCGTGGATCGCGCGGGTGGAGGACGCCTTCGGGATCGTCTAAGGCGGAACATCTTCCGCCGGAGTCCGTCCATGAAACGCCTCGCCCTCGCCGCCGCCGCCGTCTGCGCCGTGGCGGTCGCCGCCGTTCCCGCCGCCGTTTCGGCCTGGGGCAATACGGGGCACCGGCTGATCGGGGTGGCGGCGGTGCGGGCCCTGCCGGATGAACTGCCGGCCTTCCTGCGCACGCCGGGCGCGGCGGCCGAGATCGGCGAACTGTCGCGCGAACCGGACCGCACCAAGGGCGGGGGCCAGCCGCACGACCGCGAGCGCGACACCGCCCACTTCATCGACATGGACGACCAGGGCCGGGTGATGGACGCGCGCGGCATGTCGATCGACGCCCTGCCCCGGCTGAAGTCGGAGTACGACGCGGCGCTGACGACGGCGGGGCTGGACGTCGACGACGCCGGCTACCTGCCCTACGCCATCATGGACGGCTACCAGCAGCTGGTGCGCGACTTCGCCACCTGGCGGGTGCTGCACGCCGCCGAGGCCCGCGAGACCGATCCGGGCAAGCGGGCCTGGTACCGCGAGGACCGGCTGCGGCGCGAGGCCCTGATCCTGCGAGACGCGGGCTCTCTGGGACACTACGTCGGCGACGGGGCCCAGCCGCACCACACCACGATCCACTACAACGGCTGGAATCGCAACACCCCGAACCCCGAGGGCTTCACCACCTCGCGCCAGACGCACGGCGCCTTCGAGGGGGCCTTCACGGCGCGGGTCGCCCGGCTGGACGCGGTCGAGGCGGCCATGGCTGCCCCGGCGCTGGACGGCTTCGACCTGCGGGCGCGGGTGCCGGCCTACCTGAAGACCACGCTGGCCGAGGTGCTGCCCTTCTATCGGCTGGAGAAGGCCGGCGGCTTCGCCGAAGGCGACGCGCGCGGGCGGGACTTCGCCCTCGGCCGGCTGGCCGCGGGCGCTTCGGAGCTGCGCGACCTGATCGTGCTGGCGTGGCGGGACTCCGCGGATGATGAGATCGGCTGGCCGAAGGTGAAGGTGGCCGAGGTCGAGGCCGGAACGGCCGATCCGTGGCTGGCCATGTACGGCGAGGACTGACGGGTTGAACCCGTCTCCGGAGCAGCTGATGGCGCTGGCCTCGCAGCTGCGCGCCGAGGGGCGGGCGGCCGAGGCGGCGGCGGCTTACCGGCGACTGCTGGGGCTCCTGCCGGACCTGCCGGACAGCTGGTACAACCTGGCCCTGATGGAAAGGGCCTGCGGGCGGTTCGAGGCGGCGCTGGACGCTTACGACGAGGCGCTGCGGCGCGGCGTGAGCGGACCCGAAGAGGTGCGGCTGAACCGGGCCGTGATCCTGACCGACGACCTGGGGCGACACGAGCTGGCCGAGGCGGAGCTGGCCGCGGCGCTGGCGATGAGACCCGACTACCTGCCGGCGCTGCTGAATCTCGGCAACCTGCATGAGGATCTCGGGCGGCGCGAGGCGGCGAGGGCGGCGTACGAGCGGGCGCTCGAGGTGGAGCCGGGCGACGCCGTGGCGCTGGCCCGGCTGGCGGGGCTGCACCGGCCGGAGGGCGCGGACGATCCGGTGATCGGGCGGCTTCGGGCGGCGCTGGACGCACCGGGGCGGAGCGTCGGGGCGCAGGCCGAGCTGGGCTTCGCCCTCGGGCGGGCGCTGGACGCGGCGGGCGACTACGACGCGGCGTTCGCGGCGTATGGCGCGGCCAACGCGGCGAGCCGGGCGGCCGAACCCGCGGTGCGCTACGACCGGTCGGCGCAGGAGGCCTTCGTCGACCGGCTGATCGCCGCCTTTCCGCAGCCGGCGCGAGCGGATTCGGGCGGGGAGGCGGGCCCAGTGTTCGTGTGCGGCCTGTTCCGGTCCGGCTCGACGCTGGTCGAGCAGATGCTGGCGCGGCACAGCCGGGTCACGCCGGGCGGCGAACTGGGCCTCGTCCCGGCGCTGGCGGGGCGCATCCGGTCCTATCCGGAGGCGCTGGCGGGGCCCGAGGCGGCGGAGATCGCCCGGCAGGCGCGGGGGCTCTATCTCGACGGTCTGCGCGCGGCGCGGCCCGGTGCGGACGGGGTCACCGACAAGCGGCCGGACAACTTCCTGCACATCGGCCTGATCAAGGCGATGTTCCCGGACGCCCGCATCGTGCACACGGTGCGTGCGCCGCTGGACGTGATCCTGTCCAACTGGTTCCTGCACCTGGACCGGTCCATGCCGCAGGCGCTGGACCTCGAGGACATGGCCCACTGGCTGCTCCAGCACGACCGGCTGATGGCGCACTGGAAGGCGCTCTATCCGGACATCGTGGAGGTCGACTACGACCGGCTGGTGGTCGAGCCGCGGCCGGTGCTGGAAGATCTCCTGCGGCGCCTCGGGCTGGGCTGGGAGGCGGCGGTGCTGGACTTCCGGGCGGCCGGGACGGGGGTGCGGACGGCCAGCGTCTGGCAGGTGCGCGAGCCGTTGTATCGGCGGTCGTCGGGACGCTGGCGGAACTACGCGCGGCATCTCGGTCCGGTGCGGACGATGCTCGGGCTTCCGCCGGGGGAGGCGGAGGGCTAGTCAGGCCCGATGTCCGAGCCCCTTCCTCCCGTCGTCATCCTCGACAAGCCCCAGCTGGCCGACAACATCGGCGCGGTGGCGCGGGTGATGGCCAATTTCGGCCTGTCCGAGCTGCGACTGGTGAGCCCGCGCGACGGCTGGCCCCAGGACCGCGCCTGGGCCGCGGCGTCGGGCGCCGACTGGGTGCTGGAGGGGATCCGGGTCTTCGACAGCGTCGCCGAGGCCATCGCCGACCTGACCACCGTCTTCGCCACCACCGCCCGGCCGCGCGAGACGCGGATGCCGGTGCGCACGCCGCGGGAGAGCGCGCGGCTGCTGTACGACGACGCCGCCTCGGGCCTGAAGGTCGGCCTGCTGTTCGGCGGCGAGCGGGCCGGGCTGGAGACCACCGACATCGCCCTGACGGCCGGCATCGTCACGATCCCGATCGACCCGCGGCATCATTCCCTGAACCTGGCGCAGGCGGTGGCGATCAACGCCTATGAGTGGCGCACGCTGATCCTCGACGCCCCGCCGCCGAAGTTCCGCGAGGGCGCGCCGCCGGCTTCGAACGCCCTGCTGCTCGGCATGTACGAGCATCTGGAGGCGGAACTCGACGCGGGCGGCTTCTTCCATCCGCCGGAGAAGAAGCCGTCGATGAGCCAGAACCTGCGGGTGATGCTGGGTCGCGCCGCCTTCAGCGAACAGGAGGTGGCGACCTTCCGCGGCGTGATCCACGCGCTGGCGAAGGGGCGGGGTCGTCTGCTGGAGAAGCTGGCGGCGAGGAAATCCTCCCCCGCAGGGGGAGGGGAACCGCGACGCGGTGGCGGGGGCGCGGAGGGCTGAACCCCCTCCACCACGCTTCGCGTGGTCCCCCTCCCCTGCGGGGGAGGAACTATCCGGGCAGCTCGCCGACGAACCGCGGCACGACCTCTGTCGCCGGACCGTGGCGCGTCTCATCGAACAGGCGACTACCCAGCGACGGCTCCAGATTGAGCTCCACCGTCCGCGCCCCGGCCCAACGGGCCTGCTGGACGAAGCCGGCGGCGGGGTAGACGGCGCCGGAGGTGCCGATCGAGACGAACAGGTCGCAGGCAGCGAGCGCCCGCTCGATGCGGTCCATGCCGAGCGGCATCTCGCCGAACCAGACGATGTGAGGGCGCAGGCGGCCGGCCGGGTGGAAGGGCGAGGGCTCGTCTGCCGCCAGATCGCCGGAGCAGTCGCAGACCCGACCAGTGACGGTGCACTCGGCCTTGAGCAGTTCGCCGTGCATGTGGATCAGCTGGAAGCCCCGGCCCGGCGGCGTCTTCGCGTGGGCGCGGTCGTGCAGGTCGTCGACGTTCTGGGTGACCAGCAGGAAGTCGCCCTCCCACCGGGCGGCGAGGTCGGCGAGGGCGTGGTGCGCGGCGTTGGGTTCGACGCGGGCGAGGTGGCGGCGGCGCTGGTTGTAGAAGTCCTGCACCAGCCCCGGATCGCGGGCGAAGGCCAGCGGGGTCGCGACGTCCTCGACGCGGTGGCCTTCCCACAGGCCGTCGGCGGCGCGGAAGGTGGGGACGCCGGACTCGGCCGAAATGCCCGAGCCGGTGAGGATGACGAGGTTGCGGCGGGTCATCGGCGGGTCAGCCGCCGAAGCCGATGGCGACGTCGCTGGTGCGCCAGATAGCTCTCCGAAGCCGCGTACTCGGAGGGGAGGAGGTACTTGCCGTATCGGTCAAACTCGCGATCTCCCTTGATGCTAACCGCCCTGATGATTCGGGCGACCCGCCAGAGCACGAACGCGTTCCAAGCGCAGAACAGGGTCAGGACGGTGCCCAGAACAGGGAAGAAGGCGTCCGTTCCGAAACGGAGTGGCATCATGGCCAAGGCTGCGAGGACGAGGGGGCCGAAGAGCGAGATCGGACGCCAGTGGTGCGCCAAGTCGTGATCGACCCAGCGCCGCACCCTCCGATAGACTCCGGTCCGCGCGGTCGTCGCCATCGCCGGAGCTTGGGCGATCCGAATTTCGCAGGCAATGGGGTCAGACGGTTTCGACCCCGTCGCCGGCCCGCTAGAACCCTCTGGACGCCTCAAGGAGCTCACCCATGAAAACCCGCGCCGCCGTCGCCTTCGAGGCCAAACGTCCGCTGGAGATCGTCGAGGTCGATCTGGAGGGGCCGCGGGCCGGGGAGGTGCTGGTCGAGATCAAGGCGACGGGCGTCTGCCACACCGACGCCTATACGCTGGACGGCCTGGACAGCGAGGGCATCTTTCCCTCGATCCTCGGCCACGAGGGCGCGGGCGTGGTGGTCGAGGTCGGCCCGGGCGTCACCTCGGTCGAGGTCGGGGACCACGTGATCCCGCTGTACACGCCGGAATGCCGCCAGTGTAAGTCCTGCCTGAGCCGCAAGACCAACCTGTGCACCGCCATCCGCGGCACCCAGGGCAAGGGGCTGATGCCGGACGGCACGTCGCGGTTCAGCTACAAGGGGCAGCCGATCGCCCACTACATGGGCTGTTCGACCTTCTCGAACTACACCGTGCTGCCCGAGATCGCGGTGGCGAAGATCCGCAGGGACGCGCCGTTCGACAAGGCCTGCTACGTCGGTTGCGGCGTGACCACGGGCGTGGGCGCGGTGGTCAATACGGCCAAGGTCGAACCGGGCGCCAACTGCGTGGTGTTCGGCCTGGGCGGCATCGGGCTGAACGTCATCCAGGGCCTGAAGATGGTCGGGGCCGACATGATCGTCGGCGTCGACATCAATCCGTCGAAGGAAGAGTGGGGCCGGCGCTTCGGCATGACGCATTTTGTCGATCCGCGCGGCGTGGACGACGTGGTGGCGCATCTGGTCGAGCTGACCGGGGGCGGGGCCGACTACACCTTCGACTGCACAGGCAACACGGCGGTCATGCGCCAGGCGCTGGAGGCCTGCCATCGCGGCTGGGGCGAGAGCGTCATCATCGGCGTGGCCGAGGCGGGTCGGGAGATCGCCACCCGGCCGTTCCAGCTGGTCACCGGCCGGGTGTGGCGCGGCTCGGCCTTCGGCGGGGCGCGGGGGCGGACCGATACGCCGCGGATCGTCGACTGGTACATGGACGGGAAGATCGAGATCGACCCGATGATCACCCACACCCTGCCGCTGGAGCGGATCAACGAGGCCTTCGACCTGATGCATGCGGGGGAGAGCATCCGCTCGGTCATCGTCTACTAGCCCGTTGCGTAAAGAAACGGACTGCGGCTAAGCTCGCCGGACCACAGGAGGGGAACGTCGCATGTTCACCCACATCACCGTCGGCGCGAACGACGTCGAGGCGTCGAGGCGGTTCTACGACGCCGTACTGACGGCGCTGGGCCATGAACCGGCGCAGGGGCCGGACCCGAAGGGGCGCTACTGGTGGCGCACGGCGCGGGGCGCCTTCGCCGTCGGCAAGCCGATCGACGGCGAGCCGGCCTGTCACGCCAACGGCGGCACCATCGGCTTCGCGGCGAAGACGCCGGAGATGGTCCACGCCTTCCACGACGCCGGCGCGGCTGCGGGCGGGCGCTCTATCGAGGATCCGCCCGGCCTGCGCGAAGGCGCCTTCGGCAAGCTGTACCTCGCCTATCTGCGCGACCCCGACGGCAACAAGGTCTGCGCCCTGCACCGTGTCGACTAGCCGCGGCGCACCTTCCGGGATGACCCGGAGGGGGGTAGAGGTCGCGGCATGGAAACGACCAAGACCCACATCGTCCACGGCGGAACCCTTCGCTACCTGAAGCACGACAGCGCCGTGACCGGCACGCCGATGACGCTGTCGGTGTTCACGCCGCCGGGAGACGGGCCGTTTCCAGTGTTGATCTGGCTGAGCGGCCTGACCTGCACCGAGGACAACTTCACCACCAAGGCCGGGGCCTACCGGGCGGCGGCGGCGCACAGGGTAATCGTGGTCGCGCCGGACACCTCGCCGCGCGGCGAGGGGGTGGCCGACGATCCGGCCTACGACCTCGGGCAGGGGGCCGGCTTCTATGTGGACGCGACGCAGGCTCCTTGGGCGCCGCACTTCCGCATGGAGAGCTATGTCGTCGATGAACTGGTCGGGCTGATCGACCGCGCGTTCCCGACCACGGGCGCCCGTTCGATCTCCGGCCACTCGATGGGCGGGCACGGGGCGCTGACCCTGGCGCTGAAGCACCCGGAACTGTTCCGCAGCGTCTCGGCCTTCGCGCCGATCGCCTCGCCGACGCGCTGTCCGTGGGGGGAGAAGGCGTTCACGGCCTATCTTGGCGGCGACCGGAGGGAATGGGACAAGCACGACGCGGCGCGGCTGATCGAGGCGGGCGCCGCGGCCGGGCGCTATGACGACATCCTGGTCGACCAGGGCGACGCGGATGCGTTCCTCGCCGAACAGCTGAAGCCGGAGCTGCTGACGGCCGCGGCGGAGACGGCGGGACAGAAGCTGACCTTGCGGATGCAGAAGGGCTGCGATCACTCGTACTTCTTCATGGCCAGCTTCATCGACGATCATGTGGCGTTTCACGCCGAGCGGCTTAAGGGCTGACCATGAGCGAGACGAACTACGAGGCGATCTTCGCCGACCTGTGCCGCCAGGTGGGTTTCTGTCTGCATCCCAAGGGGGAGGCGCGGGTGATCGCGGCCCTGCCGAAGGGGCTGGACGCTGGAGTGCGGGCGGTGCTGGAAGCCGAGGGCGTCGACGAGCCGTCTGCCTCCGGCGACCTGAAGCGGGCGATCCGGGATTGCCTGAAGGCGCACGTGGGCAAGGGCTGAAGGCGCTTCGTGGTATGGGGAAGCGTCGCAGGAGGCTTCCGATGAGACCGTCCGCCCTGATCCTTGCGCTCGCCGCCGTCCTGACGGCCGCGTCGGCCGCAGCGCAACAGCAGATGGTCGACCCCGACTTCAGGCCCGCCGTCGCGCGCCCCGCCTATGCGTCCGACGGGCCGACCGTGGTGATCGACGGGGCGCACCACAACTTCCACACGGTCGCGGGGCAGTACGCCCCGTTCGCGGCGCTGCTCCGGGCCGACGGCTACGAGGTGCGGGCCGGGACGGCGGCGTTCGACGCCGGCGGGCTGGACGAGGTCGATGTGCTGGTGATCGCCAACGCCGGCGCCGTGCACGAGCCGGCGGGGCCGATCTTCACCGGGGCGGAGATCGCGGCGGTGGAGGCCTGGGTGCGGGATGGCGGGCGGCTGCTGCTGATCGCCGACCATGCCCCGTTCGGGGCGGCGGCCGAGCCGCTGGCGGCGGCCTTCGGCGTGCGGATGGGCAAAGGCTACGCCTTTGCCGTCGCCACCGGCAGGAGTGTGACGACCAACCTGGTCTATCCGCCCGAGGCCTTCGGGGCGCACCCGATCATGACCGGGAGCGGGGCGGACGAGCGGGTGGAGAGCGTGACCGCCTTCACCGGGCAGTCGCTGGCCGGGCCGCCGGGAGCGACCGTTCTGTTGCCGCTGACCGTCGGCGCGCGGGAGGCGGCCAACCTGCCGACGCTGCAGCGCCTCGTGGCGCGCATCGAGGCCGGCGAGGCCGCAGAGACGGTGACGGCGGAGCTGTCGGCGCCCGCTCTGCCGGCGCAGGCCCTGGCCTTCACGCATGGAGAGGGACGGGTGGTGGTGCTGGGCGAGGCCGGCATGCTGTCGGCCCAGCTGGTGCGTTTCCCGGACGGCCGGCCGGATCTCAGGTTCGGGATGAACGTCGCGCCGGGCAACGCCCGCTTCGGACTGAACGTGATGCACTGGCTGAGCGGGTCGGGCGGCTAGCCCTTGCGGCCCCGGCGACCTCCGCGGTCGCCATCCCGGTCATGCCCCCGGTCGTCGCGTCGGCCACGGTGGTCGCGGCGGTCGCGACGATCATGCCTGTCGCGGTGTGCTCGCGGCGGCGGCGTATAGACGGGCGGCACGTAGACAGGGGCGACGTAGACTGGCTGGTTCGCCATCCAGGCCGGCTCGCAGTACTGGCGCGCCATGCCGTAGGCGTCGGTGTACCAGCTGCAGACCGGCTGGTTCTCCAGTTCGTAGGCGAGCGTGTCGAGGCCGTAGGCGAGGTTGTCCCAGAACTCCGGGTCGCTGGCGCAGCCGGAGAGACCAAGGCCCAGTCCCGCGACCGCGGCGATCTTCTTCCATCCGGCCATGCCCATCCTCCGATCCTGTCCCTCGAGGACCGTCGGGCAACCGGCGCCGTGCGGCAACCGTTCGAAACCTGACGGAATCGTCGCCCCGCGCCTTGGGCGCGGCCGTCCGGCCGCCGACAACCCGCGCCGTACCTTTTGTCGAAACAGGAGCCTCCCCATGGCCTTCACCCTTCCGCCCCTGCCGTACGCCTACGACGCCCTGGAGCCGGCGATCGACAAGGAGACGATGACCTTCCACCACGACAAGCACCACCAGACCTATGTCGACAACCTGAACAAGGCGGTGGATGCCGACAGCAGCCTGCAGGGCCAGTCGCTGGAGGAGATGTTCGCCAACATGTCGAAACTGCCCAAGGCGGTGCGCAACAACGGCGGCGGGCACTGGAACCACAGCCTGTTCTGGGAGCTGCTGGCCCCCGCGGACAAGGCCGGGCAGCCGTCGGCGGAGCTGGCCGCGGCCATTGACCGCGACCTCGGCGGCATGGACAAGTTCAAGGAGGCGTTCAACGCCGCCGGCGCCGGCCAGTTCGGCTCGGGCTGGGCCTGGCTGATCGTCCAAGACGGCAAGCTCAAGGTCACCTCGACGCCGAACCAGGACAATCCGCTGATGGACGTGGCCGACGAGAAGGGCGCGGTGGTGCTGGCCGCCGACGTGTGGGAGCACGCCTATTACCTGAAGTACCAGAACCGCCGGGCCGACTATCTGAAGGCCTTCTGGACGGTGGTGAACTGGAACAAGGCCAACGAGCTGTACGCGGCCGCGACGGCCTGAGCCTCCGTCAGGCCGCCGGGTTTCGCGCCCGGCGGTCTGGCGCCGCGCGGCCGGGCTCCCAAGTAAGCGGGGCCATTCAATCCCGGAGCCCGCCATGACCTTTCACGCCCGCCTCGCCGCCGCCGGCCTGATGCTCGCCGCCCTCGGCGCGGGAGCCTGTTCGCCGGAGGGCGGTCGGACCGCCGAGGGGGAGGCGGCCGGCGCGGAGCCCATCGCCGCATCCGCCGATGTTCACGCCTTTCGCATCGGCGCGCTGCAGGCCGCGGCGCTGCGGGACGGCGCCCTCGCCCTGCCCGCGAACGACCCGGAAATGAGCCCGTGGCCGCCCGCTCAGACCGCCGTCCTGCTGACCACGGCCGGCGTGCAGGACGGGACCATCCATCTGTCGCTCCAGCCGCTGCTGGTTCGCGACGGCGAGCGGACGGTGCTGATCGACGCCGGCGCAGGCGGTCAGATGGGCACCGAGAACCGGCTGCCGGCGTCGCTCGGCGCGGCGGGCGTGGAGCCCGGACAGGTCACCGACGTGCTGATCTCCCACGCCCATGGCGACCATATCGGCGGTCTGACGGCCGATGGGGCGCTGGCCTTTCCCCACGCCACGATCCGGATGGACGCGGCGACCTGGGAAGAGATCCGGGAAGAGCCGCGCCTGGCCGATCTCACGCGCCTGATCACGCCGAAAGTGCAGACGTTCGAGGCCGGCGCGGCGATCACGCCGTCGATCACGGCCGTGGCCTTGCCGGGGCACACCGCGGGGCATAGCGGCTTCGAGATCGCCTCCGGCGATGAGCGGCTGCTGTACATCGGCGACGCCCTGCACAGCTCGATCGTCTCGGTCCGCGCGCCGGAGCTGCGCAACGCCTGGGACGCCGACAGCGCCCTGGCGATCCGCACGCGGGCCGGCCTGCTGGACCGCGGGGCGCGCGACGGCCTGCGCATCTATGGCGTCCACCTCCCGTTCCCGGGAGTCGGGCGGTTCGAGCGGGGGCCCGACGGCTTCAGCTGGGTTGCGGAGGGCGGCGAAGCCGCGCCGGCCGGTCCTGTCGCCGCGGACTGAGCGCGCCTTGACTCCGAAGGGGGCGGCGGCCATAAGCCCCGCCTTCACGCCCCGGGCCTCGGTCCGGGGTGTGTCGCATGACGGACGATGCGTGGACCGCCGTTGAGATCGTCCCTCCAGTTGGGGAGGGACCGGGCCGCATCAACATAGAGAGTGACTTATGTCCAAGCGCCACAGCGCCAAGTACAAGCTCGACCGGGCCATGGGTGAAAACCTGTGGGGCCGCTCGAAGTCCCCGGTCAACAAGCGGTCCTACGGCCCCGGCCAGCATGGCCAGCGCCGCAAGTCCAAGGTCTCTGACTTCGGCCTGCAGCTGAAGGCCAAGCAGAAGCTGAAGGGCTACTACGGCAACATCACAGAGAAGCAGTTCTCGTCGATCTACGCCGAAGCGACCCGCCGCAAGGGCAATAGCTCGGAGAACCTGATCGGCCTGCTGGAATCGCGCCTGGACGCCATCGTCTATCGCGCCAAGTTCGTGCCGACCGTGTGGGCCGCGCGCCAGTTCGTCAGCCACGGCCACGTGACCGTCGACGGCAAGAAGGTCGACATCGGTTCGTACCGGGTGAAGCCGGGTCAGGTGATCGAGGTCAAGGAGAAGAGCCGTTCGATGGCGCTGGTGCTGGAAGCCCAGCAGTCGTCGGAGCGCGACATCCCCGACTACCTCGAGATCGGCGATCGCGGCTTCTCGGTCCGCTACGTCCGCGTCCCGGAACTGGCCGACGTGCCGTTCCCGGTGAAGATGGAGCCGAACCTGGTCGTGGAATACTACTCGTCGTAAGCCGAGCCCCACGATACGGAATGTGAAGAGGCCCCGGAGAAATCCGGGGCCTTTTTGCGTCCGGACAAGGACAACGGTGGTTTCCTTCGATCGCGAAACGGGGCAAAATCACGGCGTTCAGGAAATCCGGGCGCAGGAGGCCGGGATGAGATCGCCCACCGCCCTCGCCGTCGTCCTTGTGGCGACGCCTCTGCTTACCGGCTGCGCCGTATTCGACCGCATGCGCCCCGCCGAAACGGCCGAGGTCGCGGTCATGCCCGGCCAGGTGGAAGCGATCCACGCCGCCGCGATCGCCGACGACCAGGCGGTGTTCTGGGTCAGCTCCAACGGTTGCACACAGAAGGCCGATCTGACGCCGGTGGTGCGCTCGGCCCGCGACGGGGCGGTGATCACCCTGCGGCGCCTCAAGGAAGATCGCTGCGGCGAGCCGCTGCCCCAGGGCGTGGAGGTCAGCTGGTCCTTCCGGGAGCTGGGCCTGAGGCCCGGGGCGAGGGTGACCGTGGAGAACCCCTACCAGCTGCCGCGGACCTGACCGCGGCGGTCATCGACGTTCGAAGGCGGGCAGGATATCGGCCGGGATCCGGTGCGGCCGCATCGTCGCGGCGTCGACAAGCACCCATTCGGTGACGCCCTGGGCGCACAGGCGGCCGTCGCCGTCCTCAATGCGAACATAGCGATTGAATCGCGGCCCCTGCGGGTCGCCCACCCAGGTGCGCGCCTTCACGCCCTTGGCGTCCGGCATCAGCGGGCGGAAGTAGTCGATCTCGTGCCGGGTCCCGACCCACGACCATTTCGCGCGGACGTCCGGGCCGAAGCGGGCGTTCCAGTGCGCCGTGCCAGCGTCCTGGAGCCAGCCGACATAGACGACGTTGTTGACGTGGCCGTTCTCGTCGATGTGCTCGGGCCGGACCTCGAGCGGCAATTCGAAGATCTCGCGGTCCGGACGGGGCTCCAGCTGGGGCCGGGCCATCAGGCGTCGGCGCCGCCCAGGGACACGCCCTTGTCGGCCATCAGCGTCTGCAGTTCACCGGCGTTGAACATCTCGCGGACGATGTCCGATCCGCCGACGAACTCGCCCTTGACGTACAGCTGGGGGATGGTCGGCCAGTCGGTGTAGGCCTTGATGCCTTCGCGCAGGGCCTCGTCCTGGAGCACGTCGACTCCGACGAAGGGCGCGCCGATGTGGTCGAGGATCTGAACCGCCAGAGAGGAGAAGCCGCAGCGCGGCGCATCCGGGGTGCCCTTCATGAACAGCACGACGTCGTGGGACTTCACTGTATCGTCGATGAAGGTGCGGACGGGGTCGGCGACGGCTTGATCGGTCACGGAACTGGCCTTTCGATGAAGGCCGTCAGCTAGGGGGCGCGTCCCGCAGGGTCAAGGGCGGCCGGGCGACGCAGGGACTCAGGCGGCCTTGATCCCGGCGATGCGGGCCATCTCGATCTGGGCCGCCAGCCCTGGTGGCATGTCGCGGTCCGGAACGAGGGCGAGAGCGTTTAGCCGTTCGACATCAGGGGCTTCGATCAGGACGCTGGACACGGCGGGGTCGGTCAGGGCGTAGGCGAGGCAGATGGCTTCCGCCGACCAGGCGTTAGTCTGGTGCAGGAAGGCGAAGGTGCCGACCCCGGCGAGGGGGTCATTCTTCGAGCGCCCTTTCGGCCGGCCGAAGCCGAGGAAGCCCTTCTTCTCGACATGGACCGAGGCTGCCTTTTTCGCGGTGTCGAGGCTATCCGGGAAGTAGTCGTAGACGAAGATGGCCATGTCCTGCTCGCGGGCCACGCGCAGGCGGTGGCGGATCTGCCACGGTGAGTTGACATGGTAGGGGGTCGCGAGGACGTCGAAGGCCCCGGTGGAGACGTAGGCGTCCATCACCTCGCCGTCGCCCGAGACGCCCAGCAGGCGGACCCGCTCGGTCGCGCGCAGGGCCTTGAGGGCGTTGAGCGAGGTCTGGGGCAGCTCGTGCTCGGCCGGCTCGTGCAGGATGGCGAGGTCGAACCATCCCAGCCGCGAGGCGTGAAGGGTCCGGTCGATGGCGGCGGTCATGCCCTCGGCCGAGAAGTCGCGATCCGAGCCGCGCCGGCCGTCGCCGGCGCCCAGGGTGAGGGCGACCTGGACCAGCTTGCGGTCGACATGCTGCAGGGCGTCGCCCAGCACCTCGGCCAGAACCGGGTCGGCGGAGCAGAGGCGGTAGCTGTTGATCCCGGCTTCCAGAGCCGAATAGACCAGCTCGCGGCCCGCTTCAGGGCCCTTGGCGATGTCGCGGGCGCCGAGGCTGAGGGTGAGGGCGGAGACGGCCTGACCGGCCGAGCCGAAGGGGCGATAGCGCATGATCAATCTCCCGCCGGGGCCGAGGTCTCGAGCGCCAGGGCGTGCAGCTCTCCGCCCATCCGGCCCTTCAGCGCGGAATAGACCATCTGGTGCTGACGCACACGCGGCAGGCCCGCGAACGCCGTCGACACGATCCGCGCGCGATAATGGTCGCCGTCGCCGGCCAGATCCTCGATGGCGATCTCGGCGTCGGGAAAGGCTTCGACGAGATACCGGCGAAGCTCTTCGACAGGCATGGGCATGGGTCAGGCGGGCTCCGGATTCGGCCGGAGAATAGGTCCGTAAACCTTAATGTCAGGCTACGCGGCGCGGCGCTCCAGCAGCACCACAGGCTCGCCCTTGTAGAGGGCGTCGGCGTAACGGACGTAGCCGGCGCGGGCGGCGAGCGCGTGCGAGGGCGCGTTGTCCGGCGAGATCATGCAGACGGTGCGCGGGGCGTTCAGGGTGTCGTCGCACCAGGCGAGGGCGGCGGAGAGGGCCTCGAAGGCCATGCCCCGCCCCTGGAAGCGGGGGGCGACGCCCCAGCCCAGTTCCGGTGCGTCGAACGGCGGATCGAGCAGGCGGCGGTAGTCGAGGACGCCCACGCTGCCGACGTAGTCGCCGGTGGCCGTGTCGCGGATGGACCAGTTGCCGTGGCCGAGCGCCTCCCAGTGGCCGATGTCGCGCAGGAGCCGGAACCAGACGTCCTCGGAGGTCAGCGGCGCGGGGAAGATCGAGGTGGCGAAGACGGGATCGCCCCAGAGCTTCACCAGATCGTCGAAGTCGGCGACGCCGACAGGGCTCAGGGTCAGTCGGTCGGTGATCAGGGTGGTGGTCATGAAGCCTCGAAGAGGGCGGCGGCGCGCTCGACACGGACGTCGCCGGCCGCGTCGGTCACAGCATAGGTGAAGCCGGGCTGAAGCGCGAAGGCGCCGGCCCGGCCCTGCTTGTCCAGCGCCAGCAGGGCGACCTGGGAGGCTGCGACCTTCGACCCGCGCAGGCGCGCGAGGCGTTCGATGACGCGGCGGCAGGCGGCGGTCGGGTCGAGGCCCGCCCGCATGGCCTCGACCACCGCGTGCGAGCCGGTGACCCGCACGATGTCCTCGCCGACGCCGGTGGCGGTGCAGCCGCCGACCTCGTCGTCGACATAGAGGCCGGCCCCGATGATCGGGCTGTCGCCGACCCGGCCGCGCATCTTGAAGGCCATGCCCGAGGTGGTGCAGGCGCCGGCCATGCGGCCTTGCCCGTCAATGGCGAGCAGGCCGATGGTGTCGTGGTTCCCGGGACCGCCGGGCGCGCCGCCCCAATCGCTGTTCTCGCTGTTGACGCGCGGGGCGTACTGGGCGGTGCGCAGCCAGTCGCGCCAGGCCGCCTCGGCCCTGGGGGTGAGCAGGTTCTGCGTCGGAAAGCCCTGCTCCACGGCGAAAGCCCGCGCGCCGTGACCGACCAGCATGACGTGCGGCGTGCGCTCCATCACCGCCCGGGCGACGGAGACGGCGTGGACCACGTCCTCGAGCGCGCAAACCGCGCCGATGTCGCCAGCCCACGTCATGACGCAGGCGTCGAGAGTGACGCGGCCGTCGCGGTCCGGAAGGCCGCCGAGGCCCACGGAGCTGTTGCTCTCGTCGGCTTCGGCCACCCGTCCGCCGGCCTCCACCATGTCGAGGGCCGAACCGCCGGAGCGACGCGCGGCCCAGCCGGCGGCGTTGGCGGCGGCTCCGAAATCCCAGGTGGAGACCATGACGACCGGAGCAGCGGTCCGCGGGACGGCCGCATCCGCCAGGGCGGCGACCGGAGCCGCGGCCAGCACGGACCGACGGGAGAGGCGGGTCACATCAGCCCCAGTTGTTTGAAGCTGGCGACGCCCTCGCGGCCGACGACGAGGTGGTCGTGCACGGCGATCTCCAGCGCGCGGGCCGCGTCGATGACCTGACGGGTCATGTGGATGTCGGCGCGGGACGGCCTCGGGTCGCCGGAGGGATGATTGTGCACGATGATCAGATTCTTGGCCGAGAGTTCGAGGGCGCGGCGGACCACCTCGCGCGGATAGACCGGCGCATGGTCGACGGTGCCGCGATTCTGCACCTCGTCGAGGATCAGCTTGTTGTGGTTGTCGAGGAACAGCACCCGGAACTGCTCGCGCGGTTCATGCTGGAGGGCGATGCGGACATAGGAAACCAACGCCGTCCACGAGGCGATGACGGGGCGGTTGGCCGCCTCCTCGCGCAGGACCCGGCGGGCGACCTCGTGCAGGGCGGCGAGATCGAGGGCGGTTTCGGCGCCGATGCCCTTTACCCGGCCGCGGGCGTCCTCGGCCCGGACGGTGAGCAGATCCTCGACCGGGGCGGCGAGCACCGCGGCCAGCGAGCCGAAGCGCGCCAGCAGGGCCTTGGCGATCGGCTTGACGTCGCCCTGCGGCTGGCTGCGGAACAGGAAGAGTTCGAGGAGTTCGTAGTCCGGGAGGTGGTGCAGACCGGCCCCGCGGGCGCGCTGGCGCAACCGCTCCCGGTGGCCGGAAAGTCCCGGCGAGACCGTTGGGGAGCGTCGCGCCGGAGGCGAGGGCTCCGCGCGGCGTTCGGGGGCTGGAAACGGCAGCACTGAGGACATGGCGGCCTCCGGTTCACCGGGGCCGGCACGATGTCAGAACAGACGGTGAACGTCCAGCGTCGTCAGAATTTCGGGCGGAACAGGCCGGCGGGGCTGGCGGTGAAGAGCTCGACGCCGTCGTCGGTCACCCCGATGGTGTGCTCGCACTGGGACGACAGGGACTTGTCGCGGGTGACGGCGGTCCAGCCGTCGGAGAGCACCTTCACGTGCGGCTTGCCCAGGTTCACCATCGGCTCGACGGTGAAGAACATCCCCTTCTTCAGGGTGGCGCCCTCGCCACGGCGACCGTAGTGCAGGACGTTGGGGCTGTCGTGGAACAGACGGCCGATGCCGTGGCCGCAGAAGTCGCGCACCACCGACATGCGGTTGGCCTCCACCACCTGCTGGATGGCGTAGCCGATGTCGCCGAAGGTCGCACCGGGCTTGACGACGGCGAGGCCGGCTTCCAGCGAGTCATAGGTGACGTCGATCAGCTTGCGGGCGCGCGCGTTGACGTTCCCGACCGGGTACATGCGGCTGGAGTCGCCGTGCCAGCCGTCGACGATGACGGTGTGGTCGACGTTGACGATATCGCCGTCCTTCAGGACCTTGTCGCCCGGAATGCCATGGCAGACGACATGGTTGATCGAGGTGCAGACGGTCTTCTCGTAGCCCTTGTAGCCGAGGCAGGCCGGCAGGGCGCCATGGTCGAGGGTGAACTCGCGGATGCGGTCGTCGATCTCGCCGGTGGTGACACCCGGCCTGACGTATTCAGTAATCATGTCGAGCGCCTCGGCCACCAGGCGGCCGGCCTTGCGCATGCCCTCCCAGGCCTCCTCGTCCTGGTGGACGCGGATTTCGTGCGTGCGGACGAAGTGGTCGGTGTCCAGCTCGGGGGTCTCGTACATCGGTCGTCTTTCGGCGGGGCCCGTGTTCATTTCAGGGCCGCCAGGGCAGGGCGCGGTCCAGGCGGATCGCTTCGGGCGTCAGGTGGCAACTGTAGCACAGAACCTCAACCCCGCGGGAGGCGGCTTCCCGCAGGGCAGGGCCATAGGCGCGGTCGATGTCGTCGGCGGTAGTGAACGTCTCGCAGTCCATGCGCTGGACGATGAAAAGCATGACGGCCCGGCCGCCGGCCTCGACCACCCGCTCCAGCGCCTTCAGGTGCTTCACGCCGCGAACGGTGTTGCAGTCCGGGAACTCGGCGAGGCCGGGAGCGCGGCTGAAATGGCAGTTCTTGATCTCGACCCAGCAGGACGGACGCCGCAGGGCGTCGGGGTCGGACTGCAGCAGAAAGTCGATGCGGCTGTCGACATCGTAGCGGACCTCGCGGCGCAGGATCGGGTAGCCGGCCAGTTCGGGGAGGTCGCCGCGCGGAATGGCGGCCTCGGCGATGCGGTTCGGATTGAGGGTGTTGACGCCCACGGGGCCGGCGTCGGGGAGCTCGACCGCCTCCAGGGTCAGCGGGAGCTTGCGCTTCGGATCGGCCGAGCGCGACAGCCACACCGGCAGGTCCGGGGCGGTCAGGCCGAGCATGGCGCCCGGATTGGGCACGTGGACGGTGGTCTCGCTCCCGTCGGCGAGCCTGACGTCGGCGAGGAAGCGCTTGTAGCGGCGGATCAGGGTTCCGCGTTCGAGGGGCGACTTGAAGCGCATCGGGGAGGCTCTAGCCTGAGCGGATGAGCGACGCATCCCCCACCGCGGCCGTGCTGATCATCGGCGACGAGATCCTGTCCGGCCGCACGCAGGACACCAATCTGAACACCCTCGCGCGGTTCCTCGGGGCCTTGGGGATCGAGCTGCGGGAGGCGCGGACGGTCGGCGACCGGCAGGCGCAGATCATCGAGGCGCTGAACGCATTGAGGGCGGGGCATGACTATGTCTTCACCACCGGGGGCATCGGGCCGACCCACGACGACATCACGGCGGATGCGGTCGCAGCGGCGTTCGGGGTGGGGATCGCCGAGCATCCGGAGGCGCTGGCGATCCTGGAACGGCGCTACGGCGCCGAGTTCAACGCGGCGCGGCGGCGGATGGCGCGGATTCCGGCGGGCGGGACCCTGATCGCCAATCCGGTGACCGATGCGCCGGGATTCCAGATCGGCAACGTCTTCGTCATGGCCGGTGTGCCGAAGATCATGACGGCCATGCTGGAGGACGTGGCCCCGCGGCTGCGCGCGGGGGCGGTGGTGCATACCCGGACCGTGCGGGTGACCGGCGTGGGCGAGGGCAGCGTGGCCGACATCCTCGCCGCGGCAGCGCGGGCGAGGCGGGAGATCAGCTTCGGCAGCTATCCGTTCGGACACGGGTCGGTGGGAGAGATCGGCACCAACCTTGTCGTGCGAGGTCGGGACGTGGCGGCGGTGGAAGCGGCGGTCGAGGAACTTCTGGCGGACCTGACGGCGGCCGGGATCGCGGCGGAGCGGGCGTGAGCGCCGACTCTCTCAGGCCCCGGCGCGGCCGGTGAAAGCGTCGACGAGGGCCTGATAGGCCGGGTTGGGCCGGGCCGCGGCGTCGAGGAGCAGGGCGCTTTCGTCGGGGCGGTTCTTGCCTTCGGCGCGGACAAGCCAGCTGTCGGGATCGCGCAGGCCCCAGGTGGTGAAGGCGTAGCGCTGGCGTTCGGGCAGGGCGGCGAAGGCCTCGGCCAGTTCGCCGACGCGGGCGACCTGCTGGGCGCGGCGCTCGGCCATGGGGCGAAGGTCGGGCAGATGGCCGCCGTCGCGCTGCATCGGGAAGTCGAGCTCCGAGACGTGGATCGGCAGGCCGAGGGAGGCGGCGTCGCGGAAGAAGTCGCGGATGCGGCCGGCCGGGATCTCGATGTTGAGGTGGGACTGGGTCCCGATGCCGCCGATCGGGGCGCCCAGGGTGAGGAGCCGCTCGACCAGACGGAGGAAGGTCGCGCCCTTGGCCGGGATGTTCTCGAGATTGTACTCGTTGAGAAACAGGACGGCGTCGGGATCGGCGGATTTCGCCTGTTCGAAGGCCCGGACCATATAGCCTTCCTGGCCCAGCGCCCGGCTCCAGTGGCAGTCGCGCAGGCCGTTCCCGTCCTCGGCCACTGGCTCGTTGACCACGTCCCAGCCGGCCATGCGGCCGCGATATCGGCCGACGAGCGCCTGGATGTAGCGGTCGTACTCGGCGGCGAAGCGGGGGCGGGGGAGGTCGTCGGTGAAGACCTCCGACCCCTGCGAGTACCAGATCACCGTATGGCCGTGGACGCGCAGGCCGTGGTCGCGGGCGAAGTCGACGACGCGGTCCGAGGCCGAGAAGTCGTGGACAAAACCGGGGCCAAGGGTGCGCTCCATCTTCTGCTCCCACTCGGGGGTGAGCTGCGAGCAGTGGCGGAGGACGGCGTCGCGCCAGGCCGGATCGTCGAGCTGGCCGGACATCCCGGTCGCGCCGAAGGGGGCCGGCACGAGGTCCTTGAGCGGCGCGGTGGGCGCTTCCGGTGTCTGGGCGGCCGGGCGGCCGCAGGCGGCGAGCGCCAGGCCGGAGCCGAGGATCAGGCGTCGGGTCGGGCGGACCCTAGACCGCACGACGGCGGAGGCCGAGTTCGTCGAAGGCGGCGGTTTCGCGCTTGCCCGCGGCGATCAGGCGATTGAGGCGGGTGGTCTCCGCGACGTGCTCGAACTTCTTCAGCTCCTCGAAGGCCCCCGTGAGGGCGTCGCGGGCCCCCGCCTCCTCGGCCTCGATGTCGGCGACGTCGGTCTCGGCCGCCGACTTCCGCACCTTCCAGCCGTTCAGATAGGCCTGCAGCAGAAGGCCGGCCTCGGCGTCCTGGCGGGCGCGCTCCTGCTCGACCTGGGCCTCGGCCTCGAGGACGGCGATGCGCATTTCGGCGGAGACACGGCGGGCGGTGATCTCGGCGAGCCGCTTCTGCAGCGTTTCGACCTCGTAGTTGGAGATCCGGATCAACGACTGGGCCCAGGCGGTCATGCGAACTCTCCGGTCACTGCGGGATCATGCCCTGATTCAGGATTGCCTCGAGCCGGGTAAAGGAATCGGTAAGACGTGTGGCGTCGTCCTTGTCCTGGCCCAGGAAGGCCTCCAGCGCGGGGTTAAGGGCGATGGCGCGATCCACGATCGGGTCGGCGCCGGTGCGGTAGGCGCCGATCTTGATCAGCTCCTCCATGTTGGCATAGGCCGACAGGCACTGGCGGGCGCGGCGGTTCAGCTCGCGCTCGGGCGGGGTCTGGCAGCCGGGCAGGGTGCGGCTGACCGACTTCAGCACGTCGATGGCCGGGAAGCGGCCGCGCTCGGCGATCTTGCGATCCATGACGATGTGGCCGTCGAGAATGCCGCGCACGGCGTCGGCGATGGGCTCGTCATGGTCGCCGCCGTCGACGAGCACGGTGAACAGGGCGGTGATCGGCGCCGCAGTGGTGCCGTCGGGGCGGATCGGGCCGGGACCGGCGCGCTCAAGCAGCTTGGGAAGCTCGGTGAACACCGTGGGCGTGTAACCCTTGGTCGTCGGCGGCTCGCCGGCGGCGAGGCCGATCTCGCGCTGGGCCATGGCGAAACGGGTGACCGAGTCCATCAGGCACAGGACCTCAAGGTCCTGGTCGCGCAGGAATTCGGCGCAGGCCATGGTCATGTAGGCGGCCTGACGGCGCTTCAGGGCGGGTTCGTCGGAGGTGGCGACCACGACGATGGCCCGGCGCAAACCTTCCTCGCCCAAGGTCTCCTCGATGAATTCGCGCACCTCCCGGCCCCGTTCGCCGATCAGGCCGACGACGACGGCGTCGCAGGTAG
Source organism: Pseudomonadota bacterium (assembly GCA_023424215.1). Taxonomy (GTDB): domain Bacteria; phylum Pseudomonadota; class Alphaproteobacteria; order Caulobacterales; family Caulobacteraceae; genus Brevundimonas. The sequence continues at coordinate 5,138 of JAFAEC010000070.1, read as the reverse complement.
CCTGACGCGCCAGCATAGACAGCAACACCGACTTGCCGACGCCGGAGCCGGCGAAGATGCCGAGGCGCTGGCCGCGGCAGGTGGTGGTGAAGACGTCCATGGCGCGGACGCCGAGGTCGAGACGCTCGCCGACGCGCCCGCGGGAGTGGGCCGGCGGGGGCGGCGCCCGCAGCGGATAGGCGGCGGGACCGGTCGGCAGCGGCCCCTTGCCGTCGATGGGATTTCCGAAGGCGTCGATAATGCGGCCCAGCCAGGCCGTGGTGGGACGCACGGTGGCGGCGGCGTCGATGATGCGGATGTCGGCTCCGGGGGCCACACCCTCGACCGGGCCGAACGGCATCAGGAGGGCCTTGGCGTCGCGGAAGCCGACCACCTCGGCTGGCAGGGGATGTTGACCGCGCGCGCGCTCGATCTCGGCGCGCGCGCCAACGGCGAGACGGCTGAGGCCACCGCGCGACTCGATCAGCAGGCCGTTCACCCCCGCGACCTTGCCGGTGACGACCAGCGGGTCGACGGCTTCGACGGCGGCGACGAGATTGCGCAAGCGGGACCCCTGGAACAGCGGTTCAGGGATGGGCCGACATGGTTAACGAGAAATGAAATCTCCGGCGGCTCTTTGCCCCGGCGCATGCTCGCCTATCTTTCGGGATCATCCGCAACGCCGCCAGCAGAGCACCCGAAGATGACCGACGCCGCCTACGACGCCTCCCGCCACCTGAAGTCGGGTCGGGGGAAGGTTTATGAGTCCATCGTCGACACCATCGGCGATACGCCCCTGGTGGCGCTGCCGCGGCTGTCGGCGGAGTTGAAGCCGAAGGCGCGGGTGCTGGCGAAGCTGGAGTTCTTCAATCCGTTGGCCTCGGTGAAGGACCGCATCGGGGTGGCGATGATCGAGGCGCTGGAGCAGGCCGGCCGGCTTCGGCCCGGCGGCGTTCTGGTCGAGCCGACCAGCGGCAACACGGGCATCGCCCTGGCCTTCGTGGCGGCGGCGAAGGGCTATCGCCTGATCCTGGTGATGCCGGAAAGCATGTCGATGGAGCGGCGGCGGATGCTGGCGCTGCTGGGAGCAGAACTGGTGCTGACGCCGGCCGAGAAGGGCATGAAGGGGGCGATCGCCACCGCCCATGAACTGCTTGAGAAGACGCCGGGCGCGGTGATGCCGTCGCAGTTCGAGAACCCCGCCAATCCGGCCATCCACCGCTCGACGACGGCGGAGGAGATTTGGGCGGACACCGTCGGGGAGGTCGACATCGTGATCTCGGGGGTCGGCACGGGCGGCACCATCACCGGCGTCGGGCAGGTGCTGAAGGCGCGCAAGCCCTCGGTGCGGATGATCGCCGTGGAGCCGACGGCCAGCCCGGTGCTGTCGGGCGGCGAGCCGGGACCGCACAAGATCCAGGGCATCGGCGCCGGCTTCATTCCGGCCAATGTGGACCGGTCGGTCATCGACGGGGTTGAGCAGGTCTCCAACGAGGACGCCTTCGACATGGCCCGCCGGGCGGCGCGGGTCGAGGGCATACCCGTGGGCATCTCCTCGGGCGCGGCGCTGGTCGCAGCCTTCCGGCAGGCGGCGCTGGACGAGAACGCCGGCCAGACCATCGTGGCCATCATTCCGAGCTTCGCGGAACGCTATCTGTCGACGGCGCTGTTCGAGGGGCTGTAGGGCCGCCGTCACGCCCGGTTAACCGCATTCGCCGTAGCGTTGCGGGCCATGTCAGAGCCTGCCGCCATGCCCGAGGAGGACGCGCCCGCCGCCGGCTTCCGCGCGCGGCACGCGCTGCTGAAGCGGCTGGCCGACGTGGTGTCGCTGCCGACCAGCCGGATCAACGCCTTCGAACGGTCGGTGACGGGTGACCTGCTGGTCGAGATGCTGCGGCTGGCCGCGCCCGAGGATCGACGGCGAGTGGCGGCGCGACTGGCGCCGCTGGCCGAACTGCCGAATGCGCTCGCGCGGATGCTGCTGCGCGACGAGCCGTCCATCGCCGGTCTGCTGATCGAACAGTGCGCCTCGCTGTCGGACGCCGACCTGGTCGCCTGCGCCCGGGATACCACGATGGACCATCGCTTCCTGATGGCGAGCCGGCGGGGGCTGTCGGAGGTGCTGACCGAGACCCTGATGAGTTTCGGCGAGACCCCCGTCATCGAGGCGGTGCTGCGCAACAGCTCCGCGCGACTCGGGCAGGTGGCGATCGAGGGCATCGTCAGCCTGAGCCGGACTGAGCGCGGGCTGTGTCCGCATCTGCTGAAGCGGCCGGAGCTGAGACCGTCCGGCGCCTATGTGATGTTCTGGTGGTGCGGACCGGACGATCGCCGGACCATCCTGCAGCGTTTCGCCGTGTCGCGGGAAGTGATGCAGGAGGTGGCCGAGGACGTCTTCGCCATGGCCGCCGCAGAGAACTGGCAGGACCCGGTCTCGCGGAAGGCGCTGCAGTTCATCGAGCGCCGGCAGCGCAACCGGGCCGCGATCGAGAAGAGTCCGTACGGCGGCCTGGAGCAGGCCGTAGCGGCGGCCGGGCAGGGCGGCCTGACGCGTGAGCTCGCGAGCGAGATCGCCTACCTGTCGGGCATCAAACCGATCACTGGAGCCAAGATTCTGGGCGATCCGGGCGGGGAACCGCTGGCGATCCTGTGCAAGGCGACCGGGCTTGGGCGGGAGGACCTGCATGCGCTCTGGCGGTCGATGCGACGACCGGAGACGAATGCGGAGGGCACCCAGGATTCAACCTGGGAGCGTGTGCAGATCACGTACGAAATGCTTGCCGTGGACCGGGCGCAGACGGTTTTGCGTTACTGGAATTGGTCATTGTCGTCGGCCCTTAGCCCCGCTCTATTGCGTGCGATCCGCGACGGGGAGGAAGAGGCCCTCGACGACTATTCGGCGCCTGAGCGCGCGGCGATGCTGGCGCTGGCGGAAAACTTCGGGCGCTGAATCGGGGCGTGAAGTCGAGGTCCGCTGATCTCGCGACACGGCGCTCCGTGTTCGCATTGCTTTCAATTCCGAACGTCTTTATTCAAAGCGCCACCGGCGGCTCGGGGCTGATCAGTCGATCCGGGGCATTAACCAGGTGGGACATCAATGGAAGAGAATTCGCAGCTGCTGGAGATGACCGCGGACATCGTCTCGGCCTACGTCGGCAACAACAACGTGCAGGCGTCGGAAGTGCCGGGCCTGATCTCGAGCATTCATGCGGCCCTGTCACAGGTCTCCACCGGCGCGGCCGAGCCCGAGCCGGAACCGCGGGAGCCCGCGGTGCCGATCCGCAAGTCCATCACGCCGGATTATCTGATCTGCCTCGAGGACGGCCGTAAGTTCAAGTCGCTGAAGCGGCACCTGCGCACCAAGTACAACATGAGCCCCGAAGAATACCGGTCCAAGTGGGGACTGCCCAAGGATTACCCGATGGTCGCGCCGAACTACGCCAAGGCGCGTTCGGAACTGGCCAAGCAGATGGGACTCGGCCAGGGCGGCCGGAAGCCGGCCCGCACCCGCGCCAAGAAGTAAGCGGCCCAGGGAACTGGTCCCGAAGCGCCCGTCGGATCGTTCCGGCGGGCGTCTTCAATTGCGTCAGGCGGCGGCCTGGGCGCCGCGGCGCATGCGCCAGAAGCGAAGGGTGCGCAGCGCCGCCTCGCGCGACAGGTCGGCGTACATCCGGGCGTAGGCGTGAGCCTTGGCCATGGCGTCGCCGTCGTCGTTGAGCAGCACCACGGCGTAGGTGAGGAACAGGGCGCGATCGAGGTCGGCGGCCTTGCAGACCACCGCGAGGGCGTCGAGCTCGCGCCGTTCGACGATCTGCCGCGCGGTGTGGAAGTCGATGTCCGACAGTTGCGCCAGCGCGATAAGGAAGGATGTGCGCCCGCCGGAACGAAGGAAGCGGGCCAGCATCTGGGGCGTGAGCTGGCCGGCCGCGCGCAGTTCCTCAACATAGGCGAGGCATTCCGAATAGTCGGCGGGAAGGGCGCCGTCGTCGCTGGCCACGCGCGTGCGCCCGGCGGCGAGGGCGGTCTCGAGCAGGGCGGGGTCCATGCGGGCGTTCTGCTCGAGGATGCGGGTGCGCAGCCGCGCCTCGACCACGAAATACATGTCGTTGAGCAGGTCCGGCGGAAGGCTTGCGCGGGACACCGTCGCCTCGTGCAGCGCCGGGTTTGAGCGGGCGCGCTCGACCGCCGTCTCCGACGCCTTGCGGGAGAGGCGGGCGCCGTCGTTGCGGAGCAGGGTCCCCAGCGTTTCATCGTCGCCACGCTCGACGATCACGTCGGAGACGGCCTCGGACACCGAGGCGCGGATCGAGACGGCGCGGAGGTGATCCTGGCCATGCCGGCGCACGACTCCGAGCAGGTCCTCGTCGGTGAGCACCGGCGAGTTGGACAGCACCGGGGCGGCGACGGACGCCTCGTCGTTGGCCAGGCGGCGGATCAGGGTGTGCGGGGCGTCGGGCGTATCGGCGAAGCGGGCGGCCAGCTCGGCGCGGACCGCCGTTTCCATGTCGTCGGCCAGCCGCGCGAGAACCGCGCCGTACAGGCCGTCCTCGGCGTCGGTGCGGGTGGTCGACCCGAAGAAGTGGTCGGTGAGTTCGCGCAGCAGGGCGCGCCGCTTCTCGCTGGAGCTTTCCTCGGCGAGGGCGATCAGGTCAGGCAGGCGGGACACGGTCGTATCCGTCACCGGTAGTCTCCCTCGGGCGCCGCCGGCTGGGCGCGAACCCGTCCCTGGACGTCGCGGATCAGCGTCGGTCCGGGATCCGGAGCCGCGAGGTCCGGCGTGGTCGGCGCCTCGGTCATGGTGATCGCCAGGGCGTCGATGTAGCTGGGCTCCGGCAGGGCGACCGCGTCCGGCTCGCGGCCGTTCTGGCGGTGCACGGAATAGTAGCGGGCCCCCTGCGGCTGCGGCCGGTCAGCGGGATTGGCGGCGACGGCGGCGACAGGGCGCGGCGCAGGGGGCGTCTGGTCCGCGCCTCGATCGTCTGACGGCTCCGGCTCCGTCGCCGGGACGGGCGCGGGGGGTCGGGGTGCGAGGCGGAAGATCGGCGCGTCGCGGCGTGGGGCCATGGGGTCCGCAACCGGCGGCGGCTCGGCCGGGGCCGGCGCGGACGGGGCTGGATAGGCGAACGCGGCCGGAGCCGGCTGACCGCCCTGGTCCGGAA
>JAFAEC010000038.1 GCA_023424215.1 Pseudomonadota bacterium | reverse complement strand
GACCACGACCACGGCCACGATCACGGTCATTCCCCCGGCCACGACCATTATGGTCACCGAACCGACGGGGGCGGGGTCGGAGAAGCGGTCCACCGCCTCGAAGGCGATGGCCCCGCAGGCGAAGATCAGCAGGATGGCGTTGGCCAGGGCGGCCAGCACCGTGGCCTTGCCGTAGCCGTAGGTCTTGCCCGGGCCCGCCGCGCGCCGCGCCAGCCAGGCCGCGCCGCCGGCCATGGCCAGGCCCAGCACGTCGGACAGGTTGTGCCCGGCGTCGGCCATCAGGGCCGTCGAGCCGCTGAACACCCCGGCCCCGAACTCGATGGCGACGAAGGCGAGGTTGACGACCAGGCCGACGGCGTAGCGCCAGTCGCCGGTGTCGACCGGGCCGTGGTGGTGGCCGCCGTGGCCGTGGGAATGACCGTGATCGTGGCCGTGGTCGTGGTCGTGATGATCGTGGGCGTGCGCCATGAGCCCTTCCTAGTGCTGGCGCAGGACGACGAGAAGCCCGATCAGGATCAGGGCGAGACCCAGGATCACCCCCTCGTAGCGCGCCCAGCGCTCCAGCCTGAGCACCGACCAGCCGGCCCGGGCCAGCCCGGTGAACAGGGCCATGCCCAGCACCGTGCCCGCCGCGAAGGCCAGGGTGAGGCCGCCCAGCACCAGCAGGCCCTGGGTCGCCTGCGACAGATAGATCGGCAGCAGCACCTCGCCCGGCGACACCGCCATCAGGGCCACCAGCCCCCAGAAGGCGGCGGCGTGGGACACCGTAGGCTCCGACAGCTCCAGCGCCGGGCCGCCGCCCATCACCGGCTGCCGCAGCAGGGCGCGGCCGAGATAGAAGGCCCCGAACAGGAACAGCAGGGCCGCGGACAGGTTGGGCAACAGGCCGGAGATCCATTGATCCATGGCCAGGCCGGCGGCGACGATCAGGCCGCCGGCGGCGGCGGTGGTGGCGATGTGGGCGAGGCCGGCGGCGGTCACGGCGCCCAGGACCTGCGACAGGCTCCAGCGCTGCCCGCGGCCGACCAGCACGAACGGGAGCCAGTGCGTCGGCAGGGCGGCGTGAAGGAAGGCGGTGGCGAACCCCGCTCCCAGGACGGAGAGCACCACGGGTTGCTGCAGGTCGGGGGGCGTCATCGACACCCCCTTAGCCTGTTACTTTATAACGGTCGAGAGGGCTGGCGTGGTCGGGACGCCGCAGGCGCCGGCGAACGGCTGCGTCGCGGGCTTTTTCGCCCCGTCCGCGTTGACTCCGCGTCCCTCGTCCGTATATGTCGCCGCTCTTCGCCCGCGGGGGTCCCCGACGGGCGCTATTCTTTTTGCGTTTCGCTGAGGCTTCAACATGTACGCGGTGATCAAGACCGGCGGCAAGCAGTACCGGGTCCAACCGGGCGACGTGATCGTGGTCGAGAAGCTCGACGGCGAGGCCGGCTCGAACGTCAAGTTCGGCGAAGTGCTGATGCTGGGCGGCGACAAGGGCGTCACCGTCGGCGCGCCGATGATCGACGGCGCCTCGGTCGCGGCCACCCTGGTCGAGACACGCAAGGGCGAGAAGATCAAGATCTTCAAGAAGATCCGTCGTCAGGGCTATCGCCGCACTAACGGCCATCGCCAGATGGAGTCGGTCCTGCGCATCACCGGCATCGAAGGCGCCGGTGAGAAGGCCAAGTGGGACGGCGAAGTCGCCCTGCTGACCAAGGCCGAGATCAACGCCCGCGCCCGCGGCCTGGCCCCGCGCATCGAGACCGCCGAGGTCGAGGCCAAGCCGGCGAAGAAGGCCGCCGCTCCGAAGGCCGCCAAGGCCGACGAGGGCGAGGCCAAGGCCCCCGCCAAGAAGGCTGCGCCGAAGAAGGCCGCCGCCAAGAAGACCGAAACCGCCGCCTCGTCCGACGAAGCGTAAGAACGATACGAGAGTAGGAGCAGACTCATGGCTCACAAAAAGTCCGGTGGTTCGTCGCGTAACGGGCGCGACTCCGAGTCGAAGCGCCTCGGCGTGAAGAAGTTCGGCGGCGAGCGCGTGCTGGCCGGCAACATCATCGTGCGTCAGCGCGGCACCACCTTCCACCCGGGTGACAACATCGGCATGGGCCGTGACCACACCCTGTTCGCCCTTACCAACGGCTCCGTGCAGTTCACCAAAAAGCGTGGCGGCCGTTGTTACGTGTCGATTCTCGCCGCCAACGACATGCCGGCCATGGCCGCCGAATAGCGCGAGACGGAAGACAGACCGGATCGCGCAAGGCCGAAAGGGCCGCGATCCGGACCAAGGGAATTATTCCGCGGGGAGTCTGGATCACCAGGCTCCCCGTTTTCGTTCCCCGCCTCGAAACGCCGCCCGAGCCCTTCAAGGAGGCGGCGAGACCGAATGAGGCGTGCCATGTGCGTGATCGAACCCTCTCCCGTCATCGAGACGCGGCGGCTGGCCCTGCGCAGCCCGCAGGCGCAGGACGTCACCCGCCTCGCCGCCCTGGCCGACGACTACGACATCGCCCGCATGACCCTGCGCATGCCCCACCCGTTCTCGGTGCAGGACGCGGAGGACTTCGTGCTGCAGGTGGCCGGACAGGATCCCGAGCGCGCCCGCACCTTCCTGATCGAACACGAGGACCAGGGGCCCGTGGGCGTGCTCGGCCTGTTCGAGGCCGGAGAGATGGGGCCGGAGGTCGGTTACTGGATCGGCCGTCCGTTCTGGGGGCGGGGCTACGCCACCGAGGCGCTGCAGGCGGGGCTGGTCTGGGCCAGCCGCAAGTGGCGGCGCCGCGCCCTGGTGGCCGGCCATTTCGAGGACAATCCGGCCTCCGGCCGCGTGCTGGAGAAGGCCGGCTTCCTGTACACGGGCGAGGTCCGCGCCGGCTTCAGCCGCGCGCGGGGCTCCGACGCGCGGACGCGACGGATGATCTGGCTGGCCTGAGGCCGTCTAGAGCGTCAGGCCTGGCCCGAACGCCGCCGCCACCGCCGCCGCCCCGGCCACCAAGGCGACGACCGCCCCGGCCATGAAGGCCAGCAGCGTGCGCGCCTTGCGCTGGCGACGCAGGCCTCCGGTCTTCACCGAGCGCAGGATGACGAACGGCTTGGGCCCGAACACTTCGGACCCGGAGATGTTGTGCTGGGACATTTACGCTTCCCCTCGACTGCGCCCCGCGGGCGAAGGGCCAGCGAAGCGGTCCGGTCGAGGCGAAACGATGGCGAACGGCGCTCGTCAACGCGTCTGTGATCGGGTGAACAGGGTTCGGGCGGCTCTTCAGCCGCACCAGACCCGACGGCCGCTCCAGGCCCGATAGTAGCCGCTGCCCGGATCGTAGGACCGATAGGTCGACCGGCACCAGGCGATCCGTCCCGGATCGCGGCCGTTGTAGCCATGGCCGCCGCCGGGGAAGATGTGATCCGGCCGGCCGTAGGCGCTAGGGTAGGTCGCGCCGCCGGCTCCGTGGCCGTACCTGTAGGCGGAGCCGTAGCCCCGCCGGTAGGAGCCGTACCGGTCGTAGCCGTGGTAGCGGTAGGGGGCGTAGCCGTAGCCGTCGTAGGCGTACCCGTCGTACCGATAGCCGTAATCCGGATACCGGCCGTAGCCCTCGTATCCGTAGCCGCCGAGATCGCGGTAGTCGCGCCGCGTCTGCGGGCTGGCGCGGTGGCGCTGGTCCCGCCAGCGGGCGCCGCAATCGGTGCGGCCAGCGTCCCAGTAGGCGTCGCACCGGTAGTCGCCCGGCCGGTCGAGCTGACCGCGCCAGTCGAAGGAGGACGGCACCGCGTTCCAGTCTCGCCGATAACGGTCGCCGCGCCAGTCGTCCCGGTACCGGGCTTCACCGTAGCCGTCGTGGCGGTAGGCGTCGCCATAGCGGTAGTGGCTGTAGCCGCCCGGGCTCTGGGCGGCGGCGGATCCGGCGACGGCGAGGCAGAGGCCGGCGAGGGTGATCGGGACGAGATGAGGCATGGTCAACTCTCCGGAGCGGCCCGATACGCGGCCGGAAGCAGGATCACTCAGAGGACGACGGACACCCTTCCGCTGCGGGTGGCCACATGACGCATCAGGACCACGCGGTCGTCCCCGCCGGCGGTGACCGGCACGATGATGAACCAGCCGCCCGAGGGCAGGCCGGTGAACTCGAATCGGTTGTTCCGGCAGGTGGCCGAGCGGACATAGGAGCGGTAGTCCGCGTTCGGATCCGCCACGGTGCGGGCGCGCACGATCGCTTCCGGAACCGCGGCGCGGTCGGTCGAGCCGTACAGGGTGCGGAAGCGGGCGCGGGTGTAGGGCGTGTCCGGCGTCAGGGCGACCGAGCCGGTGCAGGCGTAGGACTGGCCCTCGCGCCGGTAGTCGATGCGGCCGTCGATGGCGGCGGGGCCGGACCGCATCGACCAGGCGAAGTCGTCGGCGCGGAACGGGGCAGGGCCGGGGGGCGGACCGAAACCACGGCCCATGGGGACCGTCTCGCAGGCCGTCGCCAGCACCCCGGCGGCGGCGATGGCGAGGAGCGACAGGACGGGCTTCGCGGCGGGCATGGCTGTCTCCGGCAGACGTGCGGTTGGAACCCCGGATCAGACGATGAACGCCCGCCCAAGGTCAAGGTTGCGAGGCGTCCGGCGCTGGTCCACAAGCAGCCGCGACAACCCGGCGCCAGACCGGGCCGGGAGCGCGCCATGACAGTGACCTTCGACGACATCCTGGCGGCCCGGGACCGCATCGCGGGACAGGTCGACCGCACGCCGGTCCGTCACTCCCGCCGCCTGTCGCAGCTGACCGGCGCCGAGGTTTGGATCAAGTTCGACAACCTGCACTTCACCGGAAGCTTCAAGGAGCGCGGCGCCCTGAACCGGCTGCTGCAGCTGAGCCCGGACGAGCGTCGGCGCGGGGTGGTGGCCGCCAGCGCCGGCAACCATGCCCAGGCCCTGGCCTATCATGGCGGGCGTCTCGGCGTGCCGGTGACGATCGTCATGCCGGAGGGCACGCCCTTCGTGAAGATCGACGGCACCCGCGCCCACGGCGCGAACGTCGTCATCAAGGGGCTGGATTTCACCGGCTCGACCGAGGAGGCCCACCGGCTCCGCGACGAGGAGGGCTTCGTCTTCGTCTCCGCCTTCGACGACGCGGGCATCGTGGCCGGGCAGGGCGTCTGCGGGCTGGAATTCATGGAGGACGCGCCCGATCTCGAGGCGCTGATCATCCCGATCGGCGGCGGCGGCCTGATCGCCGGCTCCGCCATTGCCGCCAAGGGGCTGAAGCCGTCGGTGCGGATATTCGGGGTGGAGGCGGCCATGTACCCGTCGTTCACCGCCCGCCGCCGGGGCGAGCCGCCGAAGTGCGGCGGCCAGACCATCGCCGAGGGCATCGCCATCAAGGCGGTCGGGGAGATCCCGTTCGCCCTGGCCGACCCGCTGGTCGAGGACGTGATGGTCTGCGGGGAGGCCGACTTCGAAAAGGGCGTCGCCTTCCTCGCCACCCTCGAGAAGACGGTGGCGGAGGGCGCCGGGGCCGGCGGCCTCGCCGCCCTGCTGGCCTATCCGGACCGGTTCAGGGGTATGAAGGTCGGACTGGAGCTGACCGGCGGCAACATCGACTCGCGCATGCTGGCCGTGGTGTTGAACCGGGAACTGGTTCGCGAGAAGCGGCTCATCGTCTACCGCATCCTCGGCGACGACCGGCCGGGCATGCTGGCGAAGATGAGCGCCGTCATCGGCGGCCTCGGCGGCAACATCATCGACGTGGTGCACAACCGGCTGGCGCTCGACGTGCCGGCCAAGGGCGCCGAGTTCGACATCATGGTCGAGACGCGCGGCGAAACGCACGCGCACGACATCAGACAGGCGTTGGAAGAGGCGGGATATGACCTCCGGATGGGCTAGGGGCGCCGCGGCGCTGGTCATGGCGGCGTCGCTGGCCGCCTGCGATCGAGGGGCGGCGACGGATGATGCGGCGGCGGAGAATGCGCGCGCCGCCGAGTTCTTCCTCAAGTCCAATGCGCGCGCCGAGGGCGTGCAGTCCCTGCCGTCCGGGGTGCAGTACAAGGTCGTCCAGTCGGGCCCGCCCGGCGGCGAGAGCCCGGACAACAACGACCTCGTCCGGGTCGACTACGAGGGGACGCTGACCGACGGCACGGTGTTCGACAGCTCCTTCCAGCGCGGCCAGCCGGCGGTGTTCACCCTCGGCGAGGTGGTCGAGGGATGGACCGAGGCGCTGCAGCACATGAGGGTGGGCGACGAGTGGATCGTCTACCTGCCGCCCGAGCAGGCCTATGGCGAGCAAGGCCGTCCCGGCATTCCGCCGAACAGCGTGCTGGTGTTCCGCGTCAAGCTGCTCGACATCGCCCGCGCCCCCGGCGGGAACCGCGGCGTGGGCGTGGCGGCGGGCTGAGACGCCGCGCCTGCTCTCCCTCAGCGGGAGGTGAGGCGCGCCACGGCCCACTCGGCGGCGTCGCGCACCACCGGGTCGGGGTCGGTCCGCAGGGACTCGGCCGCGGGGATCAGCGCCGCGTCGCCGCTGTTGCCTATGGCGTAGAGCACATTGCGGACGAAGCGGTCCCGTCCGATCCGCTTGACCGGGCTTTTAGAGAACAGGGCGCGGAAGGCGGCGTCGTCGAGGGCCGCCAGATCGGCCAGCCGCGGCGAGACCAGTGCCTCGCGCGCCTGCAGCCGGCCCTCGCGCGACTCCGCCGCGAACTTGTTCCACGGGCAGACCGCCAGGCAGTCGTCGCAGCCGTAGATGCGGCTGCCCGTCGCCACGCGGAACTCCTCCGGCCAGGGCCCGGCGAACTCGATGGTCAGGTAGGACAGGCAGCGCCGGGCATCCAGCTGGAACGGGGCGGGGAAGGCGTTGGTGGGGCAGGCGTCGAGGCAGGCGGCGCAGCTGCCGCAGTGCTGGGTCTCCGGCTTGTCGGGCTCGAAGACCGCGGCGCTGAGGATGACCCCGAGGAACAGCCAGTTGCCATGATCGCGACCCAGCAGGTTGGTGTGTTTGCCCTGCCAGCCCACGCCGGCCCGCTGGGCCAGCGGCTTCTCCATCAGCGGGGCCGTGTCGACGAAGACCTTGACCTCCTCGCCGGTGCGGGCGGCGATCTGGCCGGCCAGCGTCTTCAGGCGGCCCTTGATCAGCTCGTGATAGTCGTCGCCACGGGCGTAGACCGACAGGTAGCCCGCCGAGCGGTCGGCCAGCTCCGGCAGCGGGTCATGGCCGGGGCCGTAGTTGAGGCCGAGCACGATGGCGGTGCGGGCTCCTTCCCACATGGAGGTGGGGTGGGCGCGGCGCTCCAGCGTCGTCTCCATCCAGCCCATGTCGCCGTGGCGGCCCGCCTCGACGAAATGCGCCAGCCGCTCGCCCGCGCTCCACGGCTCCGAGGCCGAGGCGAAGCGGCACACGTCGAAGCCCAGGGCGGCGGCGCGTTCGCGGATGAAGATGCGGGGGTCCCGGGCCATGTCCGGTCGCCTTCATAGCGCCGATGCCGGCGAAAGTCGGGCTAGAAGTCGAGGTCGGTGTACCAGGCCGAGGGCTGCACGCCCGGGAAGCGATCGGCCAGCAGCGGCCGGAAGCAGGGCCGGGACTTCAGCTTCATGTACCAGGTCTTCAGCGCCGGCCAGTTGGCCCAGGCCACCTCGCCGAAATAGTCGAGCACCGACAGGTGCGCCGCGGCGACGATGTCGGCCTGTCCCAGCCGCCGCCCGGCCAGCCAGTCGCGCTCGGCCAGCAGGCCCTCGAACTGGCCGAGGTGGGCGCGCAGCGCCTCGCGGCCGGCGCGGAGCGCCCGCGCCTCCGGCGGGCCGAGGCGCAGCAGGGGCTTCTCCATCCGCTCGTGCAGCAGGACGGCGTCGACCTCGTCGGTGAAGCGGCGGTCGAACCAGGTGGTCAGCCGCCGCGTCTCGGCGCGCTCCCCGGCGTCCGCAGGCATCAGGAAGGGCTCGCGCGACCGGTCCTCCAGCCAGCCGAGGATGGCGGCGGGCTCGCACAGGGTCAGCGGCCGCCCGGTCTCGGCGACCTGCAGCACCGGCGGCATGCCCGAGGGGTTCAGCCCGGCGATCGGGCAGTCGTCCTCCCACGGCCGGACGGGCGCCTCCTCGAACGGGAGCTTCGCCTCGCCCAGCGCCAGGCGCGCGGTCCGGGAGCCGGGATCGAAGGCGAAATGGTACAGGACGGCGGACATCAGACTGTCCATGCGCCCGTGGCCGTTAAGCGGGCGTTAGCCATGGGGGCGGGGGTCAGCTCCACGGCCCCTTGGCCGAGGGCGCGGGCCGGGGATCCGGATGGATCAGGATGTCGGCCCCGGGCCAGCGCTCCAGCAGGCGGTTCTCGGCCTCGACGAGGATGTCGTGGGCCTCGCCCAGCGTCAGGGCCGGGTCCATGTCGACGTGCATCTGGATGGTCAGCACCGGCCCGGACTGACGGGTGCGCAGGCGATGCACGCCGGAGATGCGCGGGTCCGAAAGCATGGCGGTGGTGATCGCCACCCGATCGGACTCGGGCGTCGTCCGGTCCAGCAACTGGTCGGCCGCGCCGCGCAGCACCCCGGTCGCGCCCCAGAACAGCCAGACCGCGACCACCAGGCCCGCGGCGGCGTCCAGCCCCGGCGCCGAGAGATATGCGCCGGAGACGACCCCGATCAGCACCACCACATTGGCGGCGAGGTCGGCGGTGTAGTGGGCCCGGTCGGCCTCGATCGCCACCGAGCCGCTGGCCCGGATCGCCCGCCCCTGGCGCCAGACCAGCCAGCCGGTGAGGGCGATCGAGACCAGCACCACGGCCACGCCCCAGTGGCCCGCGGTCACCGGGCGCGGATCGAACATGCGCTGCACCGCCTCCCAGCCGATGAAGACGGCCGAGGCGAACACCAGGCCCGCCTGCACCAGCGCCGCCATCGCCTCGCCCTTGCCGCGCCCGAAGCGATGCGACTCGTCCGGCGGGGCGGCGGCCCAGCGCACGGCGAAGAAGGTCGCCAGCGAGGCCACCAGATCGAGCGCGGAGTCGGTCAGCGAGGCCAGCATGGACACCGAACCGGAGGCGCCCAGCGCGAAGGCCTTGAGCAGGATCAGCGTCACCGCGACGCCCACCGACAGGCGGGTGGCGCTGTAGGTCGCGGCGCGAACGTCGTCCAGGGAGGCGCTGGTCATCGCTGGTCTTGTCGCGGAAAGCGCCGGTCGTGCCAAGGCCGCGACCGGCGGTTAGGCCTATCGTCACGAAACGGCCCCATGCTCGCCGCGGAATGGACCTGTCGGCCCCGGGGCCGGAGGAGGCGACGGATGGCGGAGGAAGCCCGCTGGATCGGACGCGGCGAGGCGCTGGGGCGACTGGGGGTCAAGGCCCAGACCCTCTACGCCTATGTCAGCCGGGGACGGATCGCCGCCCGGCCGGACCCGGACGATCCCCGCCGCAGCCTCTACGCCGCCCGCGACATCGCCCGCCTGAGCGGAGACGCGGCGGACAGCGACCAGGCGCCGCCGCCCTCAGCCCGGAGCGCCGCCGGTCGCGGCGAGGCCGAGCTCTTCTCCTCGGTCAGCGTGGTCGCTGGCGAGCGGCTTTTCTATCGCGGGTTGGACGCGGTCCAGCTGGCGGAGACAGCCACCCTCGAGGACGCCGCGCGGGTGCTCTGGGGCGCGCGCGCGGCCAATCCCTTCGCCGCCCTGCGGCCGCGCGTCGGAGTCACGCCGGGCGGTTCGCCCCGCGCCCGGCTCTACGCCGCCCTCGCCCGGCGGGCCGAGGAGGAGGCGGACGCCGCCCTCGGCGACGCCGAGGCCCTGCGCGTCGAATGCGCCCGCGTGCTGGACGAGGCCGTCGACGCCGTCGCCGGGCCCGGCCCACGCCTGTTCCTGCACCAGCGCCTGGCGCGGGCGTGGAAGATTCCGGAGCGCGACGCACATCTGGTCCGCCGCGCGCTGGTGCTGGCGGCCGACCCCGGTTTCGATCCGGCCGTGCTGGCCGTCCGGAT
>JAFAEC010000022.1 GCA_023424215.1 Pseudomonadota bacterium | reverse complement strand
AGTCCATGGCGGCTTTGGCCACGAAGGGCGGGATGTACCAGATCAGCCGCGGGTCGAAGGGCGTGGGGATGATGTAGTCGGGGCCGAACTTGAGCTTGCGGCCGCGATAGGCCGCGGCCACCTCGTCCGGCACGTCCTCGCGGGCCAGGGCGGCCAGCGCCTGGGCGCAGGCGACCTTCATCTCGTGATTGACCTGCCGCGCCCGCACGTCGAGCGCGCCGCGGAACAGGTAGGGAAAGGCCAGCACATTGTTGACCTGGTACGGATAGTCGGAGCGGCCGGTGGCGATGATGGCGTCCGACCGCACCGACAGCACATCCTCCGGGGTGATCTCCGGATCCGGATTGGCCATGGCGAAGATGATCGGCTTCGGCGCCATGGAGGCGACCATCTCCTTCGTGATCGCGCCCTTGGCCGACAGGCCGATGACCACGTCGGCGCCGACCATGGCCTCGGCCAGGGTCCGGTGCGGCGTGTCGGTGGCATGCGCCGCCTTCCACTGGTCGACGCCCGGCCGGCCCCGATAGACGACCCCGTCGCGGTCGACGATGACCGTGTTCTCGTGGCGCACCCCGGCGGCCTTCATCAGGCCGATCGACGACAGCCCGGCCGCGCCCGCGCCGCTGAGCCCGACCTTGATGTCCTCGAGCTTCTTGCCGGCGATCGCGCAGGCGTTGATCAGCCCCGCGGTGGAGATGATCGCGGTGCCGTGCTGGTCGTCGTGGAACACCGGGATGTCGAGCAGGTCCTGCAGCTGGCTCTCGATCTCGAAGCATTCCGGGGACTTGATGTCCTCCAGATTGATGCCGCCCCAGGTGTCGCCGATGTTCTTCACCACGGTGATGAACTCGGCCGGATCGGTGGTCTTCACCTCGATGTCGAAGCTGTCCACGTCGGCGAAGCGCTTGAACAGCACCGACTTGCCTTCCATCACCGGCTTGGAGGCCATGTGGCCGAGGTTGCCCAGCCCGAGGATGGCGGTGCCGTTTGAGATCACCGCCACCAGGTTGCCCTTGGAGGTGAAGTCGTAGGCCTTGTCCGGGTCCGCCGCGATGTCGAGCACCGGCACCGCCACCCCCGGCGAATAGGCCAGCGACAGGTCGCGCTGGGTCGCCATCGGCTTGGTCGGGGCCATGGAGATCTTTCCCGGCGTCGGCACGCGGTGGAAGTCGCGGGCGTCGTCGTCGGAGAAGGTCTGCTTGTCGGTGATGTCGGGCATGGGGGTTTCCGGAGTTCGTCCCGTTCCTAGTGCCCGCCGCGGAAGGGGACAACCGGCCAGCGGCTGACACCCGGGAACAAATGAGGCACAAGGCGCGGATGCTCGCCGACTCGACCCTCGCCCCGCCGCCGCCGACCCTGGCCGAGGCGCGGGCGACGCTGGAGCGGGTCTGGGGCCACCCCGACTTCCGCGGCCTGCAGGCGGCGGTCGTGGCCGAGGTTCTGGCCGGCCGCGACGTGCTGGCCGTGCTGCCCACCGGCGGCGGCAAGTCGGTCTGCTACCAGGTCCCCGCCCTCCTCCGGCCGGGCCTCGGCCTGGTGATCTCGCCGCTGATCGCCCTGATGACCGACCAGGTCGAGGCGCTGAAGCAGCAGGGCGTCCGGGCGGCGAGGCTCGACTCCGGCGTCTCGCTCGACGATCGCTCGGCGATCTGGCGCGCCGCCCGGGCCGGGGAACTGGACCTGCTCTACGTCTCGCCGGAAGGCCTCGCCTCCGGAGCCATGCTGGATCGGCTGGCCGAGCTGCCGCTCAGCCTCATCGCCATCGACGAGGCCCACTGCGTCAGCCAGTGGGGCCACGATTTCCGCCCCGACTACCGCACCCTCGGCCGGCTGGCCGAGGTCTTTCCGGGCACGCCGCGCATCGCCGTCACAGCCACCGCCGACGCCCGCACGCGCGAGGACATCGTCCGCTCGCTGCGGCTGGAGGGGGCGGAGGTGCTGGTCGACAGCTTCGCCCGGCCGAACCTGCAGCTCTCGGCGGTGCGCAAGGAGAGCGGCTCGCGCGCGAAGACCGACGCGGCGGTGATCGCCCTGGTGCGTGAGCGGCGCGGCAAGTCCGGCGTGGTCTACTGCGGCAGCCGCGACGGCTGCGAGCGGGTGGCGCAGGCGCTGCGGGACGCCGGAACCAACGCCATCGCCTACCACGCCGGCATGGACGCCCGCGAGCGCGACCGGCGGCTGGAGCGTTTCCTCGCCGAGGACGGGGCCGTGATGGTGGCGACCATCGCCTTCGGCATGGGGGTCGACAAGGCCGACGTGCGCTTCGTCATTCACGCCGACCCGCCCGGCTCGCTGGAAGCCTACTGGCAGGAGATCGGCCGCGCCGGCCGCGACGGCGAGCCGGCCGAAGGGATCACCCTCTACGGCCCGTCGGACATCGCCTGGAGCCTGCGCCGGCTCGAGGGGCGGCCGATGGCCGAGGAGGTGAAGGCGGTGCAGGTGCGCAAGGTGCGCCAGCTGTTCGCCATGCTGGACGGGGCCGTCTGCCGCCCGCAGGCGGTCCGGCGCTACTTCGGCGAGGCGGAGGCGCAACCGTGCGGCGTCTGCGACGTCTGCCAGGACCCGCCGGCGATGTTCGACGCCACCGTCCACGCCCAGAAGGCGCTGGCCGCGGTGCAGCGGCTGGGCGAACGCTTCGGCCGTGGTCGGGTGATCGATCACCTGCTGGGCAAGACCAGGGACGTCCAGCCGTGGGAGACGGCGCTGTCGACCTGGGGGATCGGCGCCGAGGCCCCGCTGCACACCTGGCGCGACGTGCTCGACCACCTGATGTTCGAGGGGCTGCTGGTCGAGGACCCGAACGAGGGCAAGCCGCTGGTGAGGCTGGGCGACCCGTCCGCGGTGCGCGCCGTCTATCGCGGCGAGCGGGCCGTGGAGGTGCGCCTGACGCCGGCGCGGGTCTCGGCCCCGCGCGCCCGCACCGGCCGCAACGCCGCGCTGGAGACCCTCGACGCCGACGTCCGCGCCCGCTTCGAGGCGCTGCGCGGCTGGCGTCGCGAGCGGGCGGTCGAACAGCGCGTGCCGCCCTACGTCATCTTCCAGGACCGGACCTTGCTGGAGATCGCGATGGCCGAGCCCGGCACGCTCGACGCGCTCGGCCACATCCCCGGCGTCGGCCAGACCAAGCTCGACCGCTACGGCAAGGCCGTTCTCGGCGCGCTGTCCACCGCCGCCTAGCCCCAGGGGCCGCGGGGGTGGCCGGCGCTGGGGACCGAGGTGGCGGCGGTGAAGGACGGGGCCGCCGGCGCGGGAGCGGAACGCCGGCCGCCGCCCATCTTCATCGCCAGCTCCGTCAGCGCCCGCACCCGGTTGCCGGTGTTCGGGTGGGTCGAGAACAGGTTGTCGGCGCCGCGTCCCGCCAGCGGGTTGATGATGAACAACTGGCCCGAGGCCGGATTGCGCTCGGCGGTCGGGTTGTGGATCCGCTTCGCATAGGCCTCGATCTTCTGCAGGGCGGACGCGAGGGCGTGCGGATCGCGCGCGATCTCGGCCCCGACGCGGTCGGCGTCGTACTCCCGCGTGCGGCTGATCGCCATCTGCACCAGGCCGGCCGCCATCGGCGCGAGGATCATCAGCGCCAGCGTTCCGATCAGCCCGCCCGGCCGCTCGCGATCGTCGCCGCCGCCAAAGAACAGGGCGAAGTTGGCCAGGGCCGCGATGGCGCCCGCGATGGTCGCCGTCACCGTCATGGTCAGGGTGTCGCGGTTCTTCACGTGGGCCAGCTCATGCGCCATCACCCCGCGGATCTCCTCGCGCGTCAGCATGTCGAGCAGGCCGGTGGTGGCGCAGACGGCGGCGTTCTCCGGGTTGCGGCCGGTGGCGAAGGCGTTGGGCTGGTCGTTGGGGATGATGGCGATCTTCGGCCGCGGCAGGCCGGCGTCGCGGGCCATCTGCAGAACATCGGCGACGTAGGTGCGGACCACGGCGTTGGGGTGGTTCTCATCGACCGGCTGGGCCCGGTACATGCGCAGCACGATCTTGTCGGCGTTCCAGTAGCTGAACAGGTTCATGCCGCCCGCGAACAGCAGGGCGATCAGCATGCCCGGCACACGCCCGATCATGTAGCCGATGCCCATGAACAGGGCGGTCAGGACGGCGAGAAGGGCGAAGGTCTTGAGGTGGTTCATCGTCGCTCGGGTCGATAGCACTGGCGCCGGGCTGGCGGACGCCCAATTTGTGGATCACAACGCCGCGCTCAAGCAGAGGACGCTGTGACCGATCATCCCACCCCGACCGAGCCGTCCGCGGAGGCCTTCAACGCCGACGTGCCGCACGCCACGCCCGAGCGGCCGTTGACCGAAGCGGCCCGACGCGCCCTGCTGGAAGCCGCCGAGCGGGGCTTCGCGGCCCAGGACGGACCCCTGCCGGTCGAGCACGGCGGCCCGCGTGGCCCGGAGCCGACCCGCTACGGCGACTGGGAGAAGAAGGGACTGGCCGTCGACTTCTGACGACGCCCCGGCCACGCCTGAGTCTTTCCCGTTTAAGGAGAAACACTCGCCCGAGAACTCCCGCCAGAGGCGCAAGGCTGCAACTTCTGGCGTGAAAGGCGGATAACGCTCCTGAAACGGAGTCCGCATCATGCGCATGCTTGCCGCGGCGGCCGGCGCCGCCCTTCTCGTCCTGACGGCTGGCCCCGCCATGGCCGGCGACCACGGCGGCGGCCCCGGCTGCGCCAGATGCGACTATCCGCCGCCGCCCCCGCCGCCCTGCTGCCACGGCGGCCAGGCGGTCTACCTCGACGGCTACTACGCGGACTACCGCGGCTACACCGGACGGCCGGTTCCCTACGGCTATGCGGAGACTGCGGGGCCCGCCTGCCCGTCCGCTCCCTTCGGCTACGTCGCCACCGGTTTCGGCCGCGACGACCTCCGCCCGTCGTGGTGCGGCTATCGCCAGGACGGTTACGACCGGGGCGGTCGCTACGGCTACAGCCGCCGTCACGAGTCCCGCGCCCGGGAGTCGTGGGAGGTCCGGGAATCCTGGGAGGCGCACGGCGCGTGGGAGGAGGGCTACCTGATCCGCGACGACGGCTGGCGCCGCGATTGCGACTGCCGCGGCGACCGGCCGCCGGCTCCGTATCCTCCGCCCTACCTGCCCGAGCCCCCGCGCTACGAGCCGCCCCGCCACGAGCGTCCGCGTTCGCACCGCCCGCGTCGCAGCCATCCGCCGCGGCAGGAGTATCGTCAGGAGCCTGGCGAGCGGGGCTGATCCCACCTGGCGCCGAAAACAAGAAAGCCCGGTCCGAGGACCGGGCTCTTTGCAGTTCCGACTGGAGCGAGCGAGGCGATTCGAACGCCCGACCCTCACCTTGGCAATCTGGCGGCGGCCCATCGCGCCGAAAACAAGAAAGCCCGGTCCGAGGACCGGGCTCTTTGCAGTTCCGACTGGAGCGGGCGAGGCGATTCGAACGCCCGACCCTCACCTTGGCAAGGTGATGCTCTACCCCTGAGCTACGCCCGCGCTTCAGTCGAGGGCGGGCGTATAGCGGACCCGCCACGGCGCCCGCAAGCCCCCTTCGGAGAATTTAGCGGGGGGCCAGACGGATGGCTCCGTCCAACCGGATGCATTCGCCGTTGATGTAGACGTTACGGGCCAGCTCCAGCACCAGCGAGGCGTAGTCCGCCGGCGTGCCCAGGCGGCTGGGGAAGGGGATGGCGGCGGCCAGGGCGTCCTGGATCTTCTGGTCCATGCCGGCCATCATCGGCGTCCACATGATGCCCGGCAGGATGGTGTTGCAGCGGACGCCTTCCTGGGCGAGGTCGCGGGCGACCGGCAGGGTCATGGCGTAGACGCCGCCCTTGGAGGCCGAATAGGCCGCCTGGCCGATCTGGCCGTCCTGGGCCGCCACCGAGGCGGTGTTGACGATCAGGCCGCGCTCGCCGTCCTCCATCCGGTCAAGCGTGACCATGCCGGCGGCGGACTGCGACAGGACGCGGAAGGTGCCGAACAGGTTGACCCGCACGGTGCGCTCGAACTGGGCCATGTCGTGGGCCTTGATCTCGCCGGTGTCCTTCTTGCGCGAGACGGTCTTCATGCCGGTGGCGATGCCGGCGCAGTTGACGGTCAGGCGCTCCTGGCCGTGGGCGGCGCGCGCCTTTTCGAAGGCGGCGGCGACCGAGGCGTCGTCGGTGACGTCGACCTTGCAGAAGACGCCGCCGATCTCGGCGGCGATGCGCTCCCCGGCCTCCTCGTTGAGATCGAACAGGGCGACCTTGACGCCCTGCGCCGCCAGCGCCCGGGCCGTGCCCTCGCCGAGCCCGGAGGCCCCGCCCGTCACCACCGCCGCGATCGACCCGTCGAGTTTCATGGCCTCAGCCCCTATGTTGTCAGAACCTTGAGAGTGTCGCGGGGTTTAGCCGCCATGGCCGCCAAAACCAAACCTGTCTCGCCGGAGGAGGCGATCGACCCGTCACGGGCCCTGACGCCGTCCGTGCAGCAGGTCAACGAAGTGCGGGTCGCGCGCGGCTTCTGGCCGAAGGTGCGGCGAACCGCCGCGCGCATTCCCTTCGCCGACCAGCTGCTGTCGGTATGGTACGCCGCGCGGGATCCGCAGACCCCGACCACCGCCAAGGGGATCATGCTCGGCGCCCTGGCCTATTTCGTCCTGCCCACCGACGCCATTCCGGACGTCTTCGCCGGCATCGGCTTTACCGACGACGCGGCCGTGATCGCCGCCCTGCTGGCCACCCTCGGGGCGCATGTGAAGCGCCGGCACCGAGACGCGGCCCAGGCGGCGCTGGAGCGGCTGAAGGCGGACGGCGGCTGAGGCCGGTCAGTCGGCCACCGTCACCACGATCTTGCCCATGGCGTTGCGCTCGCCCAGCGCCCGGATCGCCTCGCCGGCGTGCTCGAGCGGATAGCGCCGGCTGATCCGGGGGCGGATGCGCCCCTCGGCCCACAGGCGGAACAGGTCCGCCATGTTGGCGGCGTGGGCGGCCGGATCGCGCATCACCGCCGCACCCCAGAAGACCCCGACGATGGAGACCGACTTCAGCAGGGTCAGGTTCAGCGGCGGCGCCGGAATGCCGGCCGGGAAGCCGACCACCAGATAGCGACCGTCCCAGTTCATGGCCCTGAGCGCCGGCTCGCAATAGGTGCCGCCCACCGCGTCGTAGACCACGTCGGCGCCGTCGCCGCCCAGGGCCCGTTTCAGGTCGACGGACAGGGCCTTCTGCTGGTCGCGGTGCAGCGGCCCGCGCGGATAGATCACCGCTTCGTCCGCCCCGGCCGCCCGGGCGAAGGCGGCCTTGTCCACGCTCGAGACGCCGGCGACCACGCGAGCCCCCATCGCCTTGCCCAGCTCCACGGCGGCGATGCCGACCCCGCCGGCCGCCCCGAGCACCAGCAGGGTCTCGCCCGGCTTCATCCGTGCCCGGTCCTTGAGGGCGTAGTAGCTCGTGCCGTAGGTCATGGTCAGGGCCGCGGCCGTGGCGAAATCCATCCGGTCGGGGATCTTCATCAGCGAGGCGGCGGGGACCGCCAGCTTCTCCACCATGCCGCCCCAGCCCGGGACCGCGATGACCCGGTCGCCGACCTGCACGCCGGTCGCTCCTTCCCCCAGCGCCTCGACCACCCCGGCCAACTCGCCGCCCGGCGAGAACGGCCGCTGCGGCTTGAACTGGTAACGGTCCTCGATGATCAGGGTGTCGGGGAAATTCACCCCCACGGCCTTGACCGCGACAAGCGCTTCGCCGCGACCGGGGACCGGATCCGGCGCCGCCTGCAGGGTCAGGGTCTCGGGCCCGCCGGGGGCGGTGGACAGGATGGCGCGCATGGTCGGCCCTTTCGTGATTGTCAGCGGGAGGGGGCGGCGCTGCGCACCCAGCCGGTGATCGACAGCCGCGGCGCCCCGGCGAACGGCGCCACGAACGAGACCGCGTGCAACTGGGGGACGCGGAACAGGTTCAGGGCGTTCCATGCCGGCGTATAGGCTTCCGCCACATGACCGTCGTCGTCGATGAAGGTCAGGAGCCCGCCCCAGTCCGTCCGCCAGCGCGGCGTCAGGTTCAGGACATAGGCGTAGAGCCGGCCGGCCTCGGGCTTCTTGTCGTCGTGGTCCGTCAGGTAGTGGCCGGCTTCGTACCGGGTCGCCTGCGCATCCGCCCGCGCGGGCCGGGCGTCGCCGGTGAGATCGCGAACGAAGCCGAGAAAGTCCGGGCCGTTCAGAAAATCGAAGGCCGCGCGATAGACCGGATTCAGGGGTTCCGACTTCCCGATCCGGTCGCTGATCCGCAGGTTGTCGAACATGTAGTGGAACCCGTCCCGCGCCTCGGCATGGGCCAGGGAGATCAGGCGCGCGGCCTGATCCGCGGGCAGCGCCTCCAGCTGTTCGACCGGGATGTCGATGCTCTGCCCGCCCCCCATCGTCGAGCACATCCACTCCCGCTCCGCGCTCAGCGCCGCGTGCAGCGTCCGGGCCGAAGGTTCGGCGAGGAAGCCGGGGATGTGGATGCGGCCGAACCGGGCGAAGGCCTCGCGCAGGGGCGCCGCCTCGAGACCCGGGTCGATGGCGACCACCGGTGGGACCGACCCCGCTTCTGAGGAAGCTTGCACCCTGCACCCCTTGTCGCGCATTGACGCCGCACAGTCGCGTCGGCGCGACGCTAGCACGCCGCCCGGTCCAGGAAAGAGCCGCATGACCACCCGAACCGCATTGATCCTCCACGGCGGGGCCGGCGCCCGGCGCGGCGTGAACTACGACCGCGAGGTCGTGCACATGCGGCAGGTGGTGGAGGCGATGAAGGCGCGTCTCGACGCGGGCGCAGCGGCGCTCGATGTCGCGGTCGAGGCGGTGGTCATGCTCGAGGACTCCGGGCTCTATGTCGCCGGCCGGGGGGCCTCGCCCAACCTCGCCGGAGCCTATGAGCTGGACGCCAGTCTGATGGACGGGCCGACGCGCCGGGCCGGGGCCGTCGCCGCCCTGCAGGGCTTCCGCAATCCGGTCCGGGTCGCCCGCGCCGTGATGGACCGCACCCCGCACGTCATGCTGGCCGGCGAGGGCGCCGCCCTGTTCGCCGCCGAGCAGGGACTGGAGCCGATCGGGGACGAGCCGGCCTGGTTCACCCACGCGGGCCAGGGCGACGACAACCATCCGCCGAAGGCGATGAGCCACGGCACCGTCGGCTGCTGCGCGCTGGACCGCGACGGCCGGCTGGCGGCGGCCACCTCGACCGCCGGCGTGTTCGGCAAGATGCCGGGCCGGGTCGGCGACACCCCCCTGCCGGGGGCGGGTTCCTGGGCCGACGACCGCGTCGCCGTCTCGGCCACCGGCGTGGGCGAATATTTCATCCGCACCGCCGCCTGCGTGCAGACGGCCTGGCGCGTGGCCGGCGGCCAGTCGCTGGCCGCGGCCGCGCAGGCGACGATCGACGACATCGGCGGCCTCGGCGGCGACGGCGGCCTGATCGCCCTCGATCGCGACGGCAACCTCGCCCAGCCCTACAACAGCCAGGGTATGAAGCGGGCCTGGCTCACCCCCGGCGGCGAGATCGGCGTCGAGGTGTTCGGGCGCTGAGCCCGGCCCACCGTTACGGCGATTTCATCTTTCGCCGAGCGCGGTTCATCCAGCGTTCACCGGCCGCCGGGCTTAAGCTTTGCGGGAAAGAGGGCTCGCCATGAACGCCAGAATCGCCATCGCCGCTATCGGCCTGCTCGCCGCCGCCGCCTGCGCCCCAGTCATCGAGGGCGGGCCGCCGATGGAGCTGCCGCCGGGCCTGCAGGAGACGGCGCAGCTCGGCTCGGTGATCGTCTCCAGCGAGTGGCTGGAAGCGGAAGAGGACTTCTCCGGCACCTTCTCCGACGAGGTCGGCGAGGAGCTGGCCCGATGCATGCACGGCACGGCCCCGGTCGACGTCCGCATCCATCTCGACCGGCTGGATCGCGCCGGGCGGCTGGAGACGCTGCTCCGCGGCGACGGCGTCCACACCCTCAGCGGGACGGTCGAATTCGTCCTGCCGGGACCGGACCGGCGGGTCGTCGGCCGCTTCCCGGTCGAGGTGGCGACCAGCGCCCGGGGACGTATCGGCGGCCTGCTCGGCGACCGGCAGATGATGGTCTCCGAAGAGTTCGGCCGGGCCGTCTGCGACACCGCCTTCGGCCGCAATCCGCGTACGCGCGGCCCGCACAACGCGACGGGCGGCTAGGGCGAAGGGCGAAGCGGGCGAGCGGCTGGCTCAGGTCCGGTTCTCAACAGCGGGAAAGGCCAGGGTCTCCCCGTCGGCCGGGACGCGGAGGCGTCGACGCTCCAGCGGGTCAAGACCCGCCGCGGCCCGTTCGAGATCGGCCCGCGAAACGGTGGCGTGATCGACCGCGTCCAGATGCGTGGCCACCACCACTGCGAACGGCGCCGAGCGCACGGTTTCAAGGACCATGTCGGCGTCCATCACCAGCGGGGCCGAACCCTCCCAGTCCGCGCCGCAGGCATGGACCACGATCACGTCCGGCCGCTCCCGCCGGATGACCTCGCGCACCTCGTCGCACAGAATGCTGTCGCCGACCCAGTACAGCGCCGGCTCGCCCGGCGCGCGCAGCAGGAAGCCCGACACCTCGCCCATGGCCGGCAGAACCGCGTCCGGACCATGCCGGCCGGGCGTGAGCACGATCCCGACCGGGCCGACGGTCGCGGTCTCCGTCAACGGCGCAACGTCACGGACCCCAAGGGCCTGCAGGCCCGCGACGTCCCGCGCGGGGGCGAGCACCGGCGTTCCCGGCGGAATCGCCGCCGCCGCCGCCGCGTCGAAATGGTCGGAGTGCAGGTGCGAAACCAGGACGGCGTCGATTCCCTCGACCACGGCCTCGACCGGCATGGGCAGATCGACGAGGGGCGAGCGGACCTCGCCCGCATAGCTCCGCCCCTCGCCCTTCGCCGCCAGCCACGGATCGATCAGCAGGACGACCCCCGCCATCGAAACGCGGATCGTGGCGCTGCGGACGAGCTGGATCTGCACGCCGGCCTCCGTGCCGCGGCCTACTCCGCCGCGACCGCCTCCGGCCCGCGGGCCAGGTTGCGCAACACGTAGGGCATGACCCCGCCGGCCTTGAAGTAGTCCAGCTCGGTCTGGTTATCGATGCGGCAGCGCACCGGGAAGCGCGCCATCTTGCCGTCCGACGGGCGGAACAGCTCGACCCACAGGTCCTGGCGCGGCTTCAGCTTGCCGATGTTGACGTCGGACAGGCCGCGGATGGTGACGATCTCCTCGCCGGTCAGGTTCAGCTTTTGCCAGCCTTCCTGCTTGAACTGCAGCGGGACGACGCCCATGCCGACCAGGTTCGAGCGGTGGATGCGCTCATAGCTCTCGGCGATGACCGCGCGCACGCCCAGCAGGTTGGTGCCCTTGGCCGCCCAGTCGCGCGACGAGCCGGTGCCGTATTCCTTGCCGGCGAAGACGACCAGCGGCCGCCCTTCCGACTGGTAGCGCATGGCGGCGTCGTAGATCGACATCACCTCGCCCGACGGGAAGTGCTTCGTCACGCCGCCTTCGATGTCCGGGGTGATCTTGTTGCGGATCCGGATGTTGGCGAAGGTGCCGCGCATCATGACTTCGTGGTTGCCGCGGCGGGCGCCGTAGCTGTTGAAGTCCAGGGCGTCGACGCCGTGGGCGGTCAGGTAGGCGCCGGCCGGCGAGGTCTTCTTGATCGAGCCGGCCGGAGAGATGTGGTCGGTGGTGATGGAGTCGCCGAAGATGGCCAGCACCCGGGCCTCGACGATGTCCTTGACCGGCGCCGGCTCCATGGTCAGGCCCGCGAAGTACGGCGGGTTCTGCACATAGGTCGAGCTGTCGTCCCAGGCGTAGGTCTGGCCGCCCTCGATCTTGATGCCCTGCCAGTGCCGGTCGCCCTTGAAGACGTCGGCGTAGCGCTTGGCGAACATCTTGGACGTGACCGACTTCTTCTGGATGGCGGCGATCTCGGCCGCGGTCGGCCAGATGTCCTTCAGGAAGACGTCCTTGCCCTTCTTGTCCTGGCCGATCGGCTGCGTGGCGATGTCGATGCGCATCGACCCGGCCAGGGCGTAGGCGACGACCAGCGGCGGCGAGGCCAGGTAGTTGGCCTGCACGTCCGGGTTCACCCGGCCCTCGAAGTTCCGGTTGCCCGACAGCACCGAGGTGGCGACCAGGCCGTTGTCGTTGATCGCCTTGGAGATGTCGGCGTCCAGCGGGCCCGAGTTGCCGATGCAGGTGGTGCAGCCGTAGCCGACCAGATTGAAGCCCAGCGCGTCGAGGTCCTTCTGCAGGCCGGAGTCGGTCAGGTAGTCGGTGACCACCTGCGAGCCGGGGGCCAGCGAGGTCTTGACCCACGGCTTGGGCTTCAGGCCCAGCGCATGGGCCTTACGCGCCACCAGGCCGGCGGCGATCAGCACCGACGGGTTGGAGGTGTTGGTGCAGGAGGTGATGGCGGCGATGACCACGTCGCCGTCGCCGAGATCGAACTTCTCGTTCTCGACCGGCACGCGCGGCGCATCGGCCGGACGGTTGAATACCTCGGTCAGGGCGGTCTCGAACGACGGCGCGGCGGCGGTCAGCTCGACCCGGTCCTGCGGCCGCTTCGGCCCGGCCAGCGACGGAACCACCGTCGACAGGTCCAGCTCCAGGGTGTCGGTGAACACCGGGTCTTCCGAGGTCTCGTCGACCCACAGGCCCTGGGCCTTGGCGTAGGCCTCGACCAGGGCAACGCGCGCCTTGTCGCGGCCGGTGGCGGTCAGATAGTCGATGGTGGCGCGGCTGACCGGGAAGAAGCCGCAGGTGGCGCCGTATTCCGGAGCCATGTTGGCGATGGTGGCCTGGTCCTCGATGGTCATCGAGGTCAGGGCGTCGCCGAAGAACTCGACGAACTTGCCGACCACGCCCTTCTTGCGCAGCATCTGGGTGACGGTCAGCACCAGGTCGGTGGCGGTCGCGCCTTCCGGCAGGCGGCCGGTCAGGCGGAAGCCGATGACCTCGGGGATCAGCATCGGGATCGGCTGGCCGAGCATGGCCGCCTCGGCCTCGATGCCGCCGACGCCCCAGCCCAGTACGGACAGCCCGTTGACCATGGTCGTGTGGCTGTCGGTGCCGACCACGGTGTCGGGATAGGCGACGGTCTTCTTGCCCTCCTCGAGCGTCCACACGGTCTGGGCGAGGTGCTCCAGGTTGACCTGGTGGCAGATGCCGGTGCCCGGCGGCACGACGCGGAAGTTGTTGAAGGCCGACGAGCCCCAGCGCAGGAAGTTGTAGCGCTCGATGTTGCGCTCGTACTCGCGCTCGACGTTGCGTTCGAAGGCCTTGGGGTCGCCGAAGTGGTCGACCATCACCGAGTGGTCGATGACCAGGTCCACCGGGTTCAGCGGGTTGATCTTCGAAGGGTCGGCGCCGAGGCTGGCCATGGCGTCGCGCATGGCGGCCAGGTCGACCACCGCCGGCACGCCGGTGAAGTCCTGCATCAGCACGCGGGCCGGGCGGAAGGCGATCTCGTGCTCGACGGCGCCCTTGTTCTCCAGCCAGGCGGCCATGGCGCGCAGGTCGTCCTCGGTCACCGAGACGCCGTCCTCGTTGCGCAGCAGGTTCTCCAGCAGCACCTTCATCGAGCGCGGCAGGCGCGAAATGCCGGCCAGGCCCGCTTCCTCGGCGGCCGGAAGGCTGTAATAGGCGTACTTCTTGCGCCCGACGGAGAGATCCTGGCGGGTCTTGAGGCTGTCGATCGACGGCATGGAGAGGGTTCCTCTGGTCAAAGCCGCCCGACAATCCGGTTGCACGTTCGCGCGATCGTCGGCGGGGCGCACAGGTCCCCGACGCGCGCGGCGAACGCCTGCTGCGGCCGCGCCGGATATAACGACGCCGTTCGGTCCCGTCCATGTATCCACGATGGCGACAGGGTCTTTGCGATCAACTCTCATCTGGATCCGCGCATGCTGACCGTCAGCGGCCTGACCCTGACCCGCGGCGAGCGGGTTCTGTTCCGCGACCTCGACCTCGCCTTGGCCTCGGGCGAGGCGGTCGCCCTGACCGGGGCCAACGGGGCCGGAAAGACCAGCCTGCTGCGCGCCCTGGCCGGGTTCCTGCGCCCGGAGACCGGCGCAATCGCCTTCGCCGACGTCGACCCGACCGAGGCGCGCGCGAAGCACCTGCACTGGCTGGGCCATCTCGACGGCCTCAAGGGCGCGCGCCGCGCCCGCGAGGAGCTGACTTTCCAGGCGGAATGGCTGGGCGCCGATGCGGCCGGGATCGCCGCCGCCGTCGACGTGCTGGCCCTCGAGCCGCTGCTCGACCTCGAGGTGCGCAAGCTGTCGGCGGGCCAGCGCCGCCGCCTCGCCTTCGCCCGGCTGGTCGCCGCCCCCCGCCCGCTCTGGCTTCTGGACGAACCCTTCGCCCCGCTCGACGCCCGCTGGCGGGCGGCGCTGGGCCTGATCATGCAGGCCCACCTCGACAAGGGCGGCGGCATCCTCGCGGCCGTCCACGATCCCCTGCCCGTGCCCGCGCGGGCGGTGGAGATCGGCCGGTGAGGGCGTTGTGGATCCTGTGGCGGCGCGAGCTGGCCCTGGCCTGGGGCGGCGGCGGCGGACCCTTGCTGGCCTGCGGCTTCTTCCTCTGCCTCACCTCCCTGGTGCCGCTGGCGGCGGGCGGGGATCCGGCGGGCCTGCGCCCGGTGGCCGGCGGCATCGCCTGGCTGGCGCTGGCGCTGTCGTCGATCCTGTCGCTGGAGCGGCTGTTCGAGCGCGACTTTGAGGACGGGGCGCTGGATCTGATCACGCTCGGTCCGGCGGCGCTGGAGGTGGCGGTGGTCGTCAAGGCGCTCGCCCAGTGGCTGGCCGTCGGCGGACCGCTGGCGGTGACCGCCCCGCTCGCCGCCATCACCCTCGGCCTGCCGCCGGCGCATGCGCCGCTGGTCGCGCTCTCGGCCCTCATCGGCGGACTCGGCTTCGCCCTGACCGGGGCGCTGGGCGCGGCGCTGGCGCTCGGCGCGAAGCGCGGCGGCCTGCTGATCGCCGTCGTGGTCCTGCCGCTGTTCATCCCGCCGGTGGTGTTCGGGGCCGGGGCCCTCGAACGCGCCGCCAACGGCCTGTCGCCGACCCCGGCCCTCGCCTTCCTCGCCGCCTACGTCCTGTTCGCCGCCGTGATTACGCCCTTCGCCGGCGCCGCCGCCATCCGCAACGCCCAGGGGTGAGGCCTGCGCTCAAATAGCGGGCCGGGGTCAGCGGCGCCTCAGGCCTTCTTGACGAACTCGGTCCTGAGGACGAGGCCGCGGACCTTCTCCACATTGGCCTCGATCTCGTCGGGGTCGCGGGTCAGCCGGATGTTCTTGACCAGCGTGCCGCGCTTCAGGGTCACCCCGCCCGATCCCTTGACCTTGAGATCCTTGATCAGGGTGACGCTGTCGCCGTCCGACAGGCGGTTGCCGTTGGCGTCCTTGACGATGTCTTCGCTCATGGATCGCCCCTAGCGCGCCGCGGCCGCGGCGTCGAGTTCCGCGAGCCAGGCCTCGATGCCCGCCGTGTCGGACAGGTCGCCCGTCCACGCATGCGCCGGGACCCAGGTCTCGTTGTTGCCGCGGGCCCGGCCGCGATAGACCTTCATCGGAACGCGCGCGGCGACCCGGCCGCCCGGCAGGACCTCCTCGCGCACCTCCATGTAGACGGTGTCGCCCGAGGTCTCGAGGCCGACGTGGGTCGCGCCCAGCGCCTTGAGCAGGTCCACCGCGTCGAGGCAGGCCGAGGCGCAGCCCGAGTCGGTCAGCACCCAGGTCCGCGCCCGCATCGGCGAGGGCGCAGCCGGCTCCGCCGGCGGAGCCTCATCGGCATCGCCCTGTCGCCACAGCGGCTCGCCGGCGGCGCGGGCGGCGGTCAGTCCGGCCGAGATTTCGTTCAGCCAGGCCATCGCCTCCGCATTGTCGGCGAACATGGATTTGTAGCTTTCGATCGTCGCCAGGTTCGCTTCCGAGGCGCGCCAGTCGACGGCGGTCGATTTCGGCTGGCGGAAGGTCACGTGGTCCTCGCCCCACAGGCTGCGGGCAAGGGCGTAGATCCACGCTGACGAACCGCCGTTGTTGCCGCGCAGGTCGAACACCACCGCCGGCGCGGTCCGGATCGAGGCGGTCTGCTCGGCGACCGTCGCCTGCAGCGCCGTAAGGGCGACGCCGTCGGGGCTGGCCGGGTCGCCGTTGAAGCCGCCGAGGCCGATCCACTGGCCCCCGGCCCACGACCGTAACTCGATCGGCGCGGTGAAGCGCGGGCTGCGCGCGGCGGCGAAGCCCTCGTCGCGCACCGCGTCCGGCAGGTTGCGCCACGACAGCCGGAAGGCGCGGGTCTCGCCGTCCACGCGGAAGTCGCACTGCCCGGCACGCCGGACCCAGGGATTGTGCTGATCCACGAACAGGGTGGCGGCGAAAGCGGCGCGCCGCGACGCCATGTTCCAGCGCCCGGCCCCGCGGCCGATCACCTCGGCCGCCAGCGCGTCGGCGGATCGACCATCGCAGCCGACCAGCACCGCTCCGAGCGGCGGCGCGGTCTCGTCGCGGCGGAACACCACCTCGTGGCGTTCGCCCTCGGGGCCCGAACGCAGCCCGGTCAGGAACCCGGGCCAACCGGCGGTCCAGGCATGCCCCATCGGGGCCCAGTCCGTAAGGCCCAAGTGGCCGTCGTCGAAGGAGGCGGCGTAGGCCTGCAGGGCGAAATACCAGTGCTCGTAGCTGTCGGCGGCACGCGCGCGCTCCAGCGCCTGTTCCAGTCCCGAGGCGAGATGCGCGTTGAATCCCGGGTTCTCGCTGTCGACCGGTCCGGGATGGCTGTCGGCGATGGTGTCGTGAAAGGCGCGAGCGTCCTCCGCGAGGGCCGCGCCCCATTGGGGGGGCGCGGCGACCGGCGCGTCCTGGGCGGCGGCGGGATGGGCCGCGAGCGCGGCGAGGGCGGGCAAGGCGAGCCGGAGGATGGGGGACATGAGCGATACGGCCAAGGTTGCGATCCTTCCGCCCTAGGCCGCGGGGGGCCGGCACGCCACTTAAGCCTTGGTAATGCGACGCGCCGCCCGCTTGCCGGGGCGAGCCCCGACGCGTAATCGCAGGCCGATGTTCGGCCTCGCCAACCCCGACCGCTTCCTGCGCTTCACCCGTCCGCTGACGCCGGTGCTGTGGATCGCGGCCGTGGTCCTGCTGGCCGTGGCGACCTGGCTGGCCTTCGCCGCGCCCGAGGACTACCAGCAGGGCGATACGGTGCGGATCATGTTCGTGCACGTGCCCGCCGCCTCGCTGGGCCTGATGGCCTATGCGGCCCTCGGAGTGTCGAGCTTCTTCGCCCTGGTGTTCCGCCACGCCCTCGCCGACGCGGCCGCCCGCGCCGCCGCCCTGCCGGGCGCGGCCTTCACCTTTCTGGCCCTGGTCACCGGCAGCCTGTGGGGCAAGCCGATGTGGGGCGCCTGGTGGGCCTGGGGCGACGCCCGGCTGATGTCGGTGCTGATCCTGTTCCTCTTCTACCTGGGCTACATGGCGCTGCGCGCCTCGATCGACGACGAGCAGAAGGCCGCGCGGGCCGCCGCCGTTCTGGGTCTCGTCGGCCTCGTCAACCTGCCGATCGTGAAGTTCTCGGTCGACTGGTGGAACACCCTGCACCAGCCCGCCTCGCTTCTGCGCGTGGGCGGCCCCTCGCTCAGCGGCGAGTTCCTGACTCCCCTGCTGACCATGATGGCGGCCTGGGCCGCCCTGTTCCTCGCCCTCTGGCTGACCGCCATCCGCACCGAGATCGTGCGACGCCGGGTGCTGGCCATCCGCACCCGCCGCGCCCTGGAAGCCTGAGACGGAAGCCCCGACGATGCTCGACCTCGACATGGGCAAGTACGCCGCCTTCGTGTGGCCGGCCTGGGCGATCGCCGCCCTCGTGCTGGGGGCCCTGGCCGCGCGCGCCCTCGTCGCCGCGCGGCGCTGGTCCGCCGAACTGAAGCGGCTCGAGGCGGATCCGGGAGAGCGCACGTGAACCGCTGGCTGGCCATCGTTCCTCTGGTCGTCCTGGTCGCGCTCGCCGCCCTGTTCATCGGCTGGTCCCTGAAGCGCGACCCGGCGATCAAGCCGGACGCCCTCGTCGGGCAGGCGGTCCCGCAGACGGTGCTGCCGATGCTGACCGGCGCCGAGGCGGGACCGGGTCACCTCGACCTGAAGACCGCCGGCGTCGGCAAGCCGATGCTGATCAACGTCTTCGCCAGCTGGTGCGCCCCCTGCCGGGTCGAGCATCCGCGGCTGATGGCGCTGAAGGAGCGCGGCGTGGCCGTCGTCGGCGTCGCCTGGAAGGACGATCCGGCCGACACCCGCGCCTTCCTCGACGAACTGGGCGACCCCTATTCCATGGTGCTGGTCGACCGCGACGGCCGCGCCGGGCTGGACCTCGGCATCACCGGCGCGCCGGAGACCTTCGCGGTCGACGCCATGGGCCAGGTGGTCGCCAAGTTCGCCGGCCCCCTGGTCGACGACGCCGAGGTCGAGCGGCTGGTCTCGGCCATGCAGGCCCCGCCGCGCCCCCTGCCGACCGCGACCTCGCGGGATTAACCTTTCATAGACCAGCTTCGTTAACCCTGCGGGCATGAGCGCGATTCGCCCGCCTGTGCCCTCGCCCCTGTTCCCGACGCAGACGCCGGCCCCGCCCGTCCGCGCGGGTCGCGCCTCCTTCTTCCAGGCGGCCCTCGACGGTCTGATGACGGCGCCCCCGGCGGAGGTCGCCCCGCTGGCCGCCGGCGCCCTGCCCGCCCCCGCCGCCGCCGCCGCGCCGGAAAGGCCGGGCCGCCCCGGGGCTCTCCTCGACATCCGCGTCTGACCCCTCACGCGAAAATGAGGCGCGCCCGCCGCGACCCCGTGATTAAGGTGCGCGCCATGCGCTTCCGGGGCTGGATCTTCCCTGCGGCGGCCGGTCTGGCCGCCCTGTTCGCGGCGGCCTCGTCGGCCCAGCCGGCGGCCCCGCGCGCGGCGACGCGGGAAACTCCGGCCGAACCGGTCGTGGTCGAGCTGTTCACCGCCCAGGGCTGCGCCGGCTGTCCGGAGGTCAACGCCCGGGTCGAGGCGCTGGCGGCCGAGCCCGGCGTCATCGCCCTGACCTACGCCGTCGACTACTGGGACTACCTCGGCTGGCCGGACACCTTCGCCCGGCCCGAATTCGCCGAGCGCCAGCGGGGCTACCGCCGGCCGTTGCGCCTGCGCGCCGTCTCCACCCCGCAGGTGGTCATCGACGGGCGGCGCACCGCTCCCGTGGCCGTGGCCGAGGCCCTGCAGGCCGTGGTCGCGGAAGAGGCCGCGCGCCGGGTGTTCCCTCCCGAGATCGAGTTCCGCGAGACCGGCGACCGGGTCGGCGTCGGCTCCGGCCGCGCCCCGGCCGGCGGGGCCGAGGTGGTGGCGGTGATCTACAAGCCCGGCCCGCAGTCGGTGGAGATCGGCGCCGGCGACAACCGGGGCCGGACGGTGCGTCAGGTCAACGTGGTTCGCGCCGTCGAGGTGCTGGGCGGCTGGACCGGTCGTCCCGGCCTCTACCGCCTGCCCACCGACGTGTCCGAGGACGAGGCCATCGCCGTGCTGGTCCAGACCCGCGCCGATCGTCGCATCCTCAACGGGGCCGTTCGCACGTCCGACTGATCAGCTTCCGTCACTGGCGTCTTGAAGCGCTGCGGCGACAGTGCAAGCCTTGCGTTTTCCGCTTGGCTGCAGGTGACCGGATGCGATCGGCCTTTCGCCTTCTGACCGTCCTCGGGGCGACCGCCGCCGTCACCCTCGGCGGCGGCCAGGCCACCGCCCGACAGGACGACCCGGCGGCGGTCGAGACCGCCGAGGCGCGCGGCGTGGGCCGGGCCGTCA
>JAFAEC010000195.1 GCA_023424215.1 Pseudomonadota bacterium | reverse complement strand
GTCGCGGGCGTGGCGGGGGTCTCCGCGCTGATGGCCCTGCAGGGGGTCGAGGACGCGACCGAGCGGCGGCGCCGGGCGATCCGCCGGGGCGGCGGGCTGCTGGATCGCCTGGACGAGCTGAAGCTGGCGCTGTTGTCCGGGGAGGCGGGCGAGGGAGCGCTGGAGCGGCTGTCGCGGGCGTTGCGCGAAGAGCGGCCGGTGGACGCCGATCCGGGGTTGAACGGCTTGCTCGAACAGATCGATCTACGCGCTGCGGTTGAGCTGGCTAAGGCCGATCTTCGCCGCAATGCAGCATAAATCGGCGAAAACGTTCACGAATGACGGGCCGCCGGCTGGGTGGTGATGAAGAAATGTCACGGTCGGCGTTAACGGACCCTCGCGTCGGTAACGCTCGCGCGAGCGTTGTTGCCGCGACTCCCGGACCTGCCTATACGCAACGTGCGCCAGAGGGGGCGTGATTGAGAGCGTGAGTGCGATGAACGCATTGGCGTCCGTTGTCGAAGCGAACACCTATCGTCCCAGTGACGACGAGCCGTTCATGAACGAACGGCAGCTGGCCTATTTCAAGGCCAAGCTCCTGGAGTGGAAGGAGGACATCCTTCGCGAATCCAAGGGCACGGTGATCAACCTCAAGGCCGAAACCGAGAACCACCCCGACCTCGTCGACCGCGCGTCCTCGGAGTCGGACCGGGCGCTGGAGCTCCGCACCCGCGACCGCCAGCGCAAGCTGATCGCCAAGATCGACGAGGCGCTGCGCCGCATCGAGGACGGCTCCTACGGCTACTGCGAGGAGACCGGCGAGCCGATCAGCCTCGGGCGGCTCGAGGCCCGTCCGACCGCCACCCTGTCGGTCGAGGCCCAGGAGCGGCACGAGCGCCGCGAGCGGGTTCACCGCGACGACTGAGCCGGGCTCAGGCGGGGACAGCCGACCTGATATCCGTCAGGGCGAAATCATCGCCCTTGAACAGCAGCGGCGCATCCAGCTGCCTCGCCAGCGCATAGGCGAAGCAGTCGCCGAGATTGAGCCTAGCGGGCGTTCGCTTGCCATAGCGGCGCTGGGCGTCCGCCGCCTCGCGCGCTGTCCACTCATCCGCGGGCGCGATCCTGATGTCGAAGTTGTCGAGCAGCCGGTCGAGGTCTTCCAGCCCGGTCTGCCCACGATAGCGCTCCACCGTCGTGGCCGCCTCCCAGTAGCCGACCGGGGAGAGGCGGCAAGGCGAGCGCGCGAGGACCTGGAGAAAGGCCTCCGCCTCTGGTTCCCTCATCAAAATCGCGACGATGGCGGATGCATCGACGGCGATCACTTCGGGAGCCCGTGTTCGTCATAGAAGTCGTCGTCCGTCAGCAGCGGACCGACCACGGGAAGGCTATTGAAGTGCGCGACAATCTCACGCGCTGCAGCGAGCTTTCTCTGAACCTCCGCCTCGCTCGTCGCGGTCAGCCGCTCATCGCGCTCGCGCACCATTTCATCCACGAGTTCGGTGATGGACTTGCCCTCGAGCGCCGCCAGCCGACGTAGCCGCTCGACCGTGTCGGCCTTCCGGATTTGCACGGGCGCGTTCATGACGGGCGAGATCCTATCATGATCGCCAACAGCGCCCAAGCCGCGCCTTGACTTGCCGGCCCCGTGGCGCGACCTGTCGCGCCCTCGCGTCTGAAGGTCCCCGCATGTCCATCAAGGTTCGTTTCGCCCCGTCGCCGACGGGGAAGCTGCACGTCGGCAACGTCCGTACCGCGCTCGTGAACTGGCTGTTCGCGAAAGGCCAGGGCGGCCAGTTCGTGCTGCGCATCGACGACACCGATCTGGCCCGCTCCACGGCCGAGTTCGAACAGGGCATCGAGCTGGACCTCCGCTGGCTCGGGCTGGACTGGGACGAGCGGCACAACCAGTCGAAGCGGTTCGACCGCTACGAGGCCGCGGCCGCGCGGCTGAAGGCGATGGGCCGGCTCTACGCCTGCTACGAAACCGCCGAGGAGCTGGACCGTCGCCGCAAGGTGCAGCTGTCGCGGGGTCTGCCGCCGGTTTACGACCGCGCCGCCCTGAACCTGACCGAGGCCGAGAAGGCCGCCTACGAGGCCGAGGGCCGGCGGCCGCACTGGCGCTTCCGGCTGGACGGCAAGCGGGTCGCCTGGGAGGACCTGTCGCGCGGTCACGCGGAGGTCGACACCGCCTCGATGTCCGATCCCGTGCTGATCCGGGAGGACGGGCTGTTCCTCTACACCTTGCCGTCCGTGGTTGACGACATCGAGATGGACATCACCCATGTGATCCGCGGCGAGGACCACGTCACCAACACCGGCGCCCAGATCGAGATTTTCGAGGCGCTGGGCGGGCCGGTTCCCGCCTTCGCCCACATGCCGCTGCTGGTCGGCGCGGACGGCCAGGCCCTGTCCAAGCGGCTGGGCTCCCTGTCGATTTCCGAGATGCGCGGCCAGGGCTACGAGCCGATCGCCATCACCAGCCACCTCGGCCGCATCGGCACCTCCGACCCGCTGGAGGTGGCCGAGTCCGTGCAGGCGCTGGGGGAGAGCTTCGCCTTCTCCAAGATGGGCCGCTCGCCCGCCCGCTACGATACCGCCGATCTGGACCGGCTGAACGCCCAGGCGCTGCACGCCATGGACCATGCGACGGCCCGGCCGCGCCTTGAGAAGCTGGACGCCGATCTCGGCGAGGCGTTCTGGAACGCGGTGCGGCCGAATCTGCAGAAGTTCGCGGACGTCGTGGATCTTGCCCGGATCGTGCGGGGGCCGGTGACGCCGGTGGTCGAGGATCCGTCCTTCGCCGCGGCCGCCCTCGAGGTGCTGCCGGACACGGTCGACGAAAGCCTGTGGCCGACGTGGACCGCGGCCGTGAAGGAGGCCACCGGCGCCAAGGGCAAGGCCCTGTTCATGCCGCTGCGCCTGATCCTGACCGGACAGCCCCACGGACCGGACATGGCCGCGGTCGCGCCGATGATCGGGCGCGAGCGGATCGTGCGGCGGCTGCGCGGCGAGACCGCCTGAGACAGCAGGACGCATGAAAAAGGGGCCGCCCCGGCTGGAGCGGCCCCTTCTTCATGTCAGGCGTGGCCCGATCAGGCGTTGCAGGCCGCCACCTCCTCGGCGGTCAGGGCGACGCCCTTGTAGGTGAAGGCCGAGACCTGGCCGAGGCGGGCGACGACGCGGCGGCAGGCGCGCACGGCCGTCTGGCTGGCACCGCCGGTGGCGGTGCAGGTCGCGCTCTCGCAGCGCCAAGCGGCGCCATCGATGATGGTGCGTCCGGCCGGAGCCTTGGAGGCGTCGACGAGCGTGGCGCTGGAGGCGTTCGACTGGGCGAGGGCAGGGGCGGCGGCGAACAGGGCCGCGGCGACGATCAGGGCGCGCATGGGGAGGTCTCCGTGCCTCGGGCGTTGGACGCCGTCGGCGGCTGTGGACGTTGCTTCGAACTCGAATCCGCCCGCCGTCCAGCGGACGGCGATGCGACTGAACGACGATTACTTATCGCTGATCATGTTTCAAGTGAGGCATGTCGTCCGCCGCCTGCATCAGGGCGATCGCGGCCTCGACCGTGTCCACGACGCTCCACGCGTCACGGAAGCCGGCGGGGGTCATTTCCTCGGCGATGCTGTGTTCGAGCACGGCCAGAAGCGTGTCCCAGAAGCCATTGATGTTCAGGAAGATCACCGGCTTGGCGTGAAGGTCCAGCCGCTTCCACGACAGCACCTCGATGACCTCCTCGAGGGTTCCGACGCCGCCGGGCGCGACCACGAAGGCGTCGGACTGGTCGTACATGATGGTCTTGCGCTCGTGCATCGAGGTGACGACCAGGGTCTCGACCTCGTCGTAGAGACGCTCGCGGCTGCGCAGGAAGCCGGGCATGACGCCGAGCACCCGGCCGCCCGCTTCGTGGGCCGCGCGGGCCGCCGCGCCCATGAGGCCGACTCCGCCCCCGCCGTAGACCAGGCGCCAGCCGGCCGCGGCCGCCTGCTCGCCGAACGCGCGGGCCGCGACGGTGTAGGCGGGGTCGGAGCGGTCGGAGGAGCCGCAGAAGAGGCAGACGGACTTTCCGTCGAACGGCTGGATGGCGGGCGGCATGGGGCCTCTGCGAGGGTGTGGGAGACAGGGCGGGGTCGACCGCGCTATCTGGGGCGACACTCCTAGCGGTCTGAGAGGCGGGATGAAACGGGCCTGGTGGGCGCAGATCGTCATTGCGGGCGGGTTTTTCCTCGCGACGTCGGCCTGTTCGGGGCCGCCCGGCCAGACGGCGGCCGAGCCCGCGCCGCCCGAGGACGGCGGCTGGACCCGCACGCCGGCGATCCTTGCGATTCGTCCTGCCGAAGGCGGTCTCGTAGTCGCCGGCCGGGCGCAGCCGGGCGGGCGCGTGGTGCTGAGGAACTCCGCCGGGGCCGCCTACGCCGCGGCGGCCGACGCCACGGGCGCCTTCGAGATCCGGATCGCGACCGCCGAGCCGGCGCTGCTGTTGCGGCCGGAGATCCAGGTCGGGGAAGACGCCGCGGCGTCGCCGGACCGTCTGCTGATTCTGGATCGCGGCCGCGGCCCGGTGGCCGTGCTGGGCGTGGGGCGGGCGGCGATCCGTCTGGACGCGGCGCCCGCGCTGGGAGCCGTCGACAGCGATGGTCGCTCGACCGTGGTCTCGGGGCGGGCGGTGGGAGACGACCCGGTCACCGTGGTCGCCGACGGCGCGACGACGCGGCTGCAGCCGGGGCCGGGGGGGCGCTGGAGCCTGCTGGTCGCCGCGACCCCCGGAGAGGTCATCCGGGTGAACGGCCGCGACTTCGTCTGGCCGGGGTCGGCCGCCGCCGCGCCCGGCGATCTGCAGGTCGAACGCGACGCCGGGGGCTGGGGCGTGGGATGGACAGGCCCCGGGGGCGCGCGGCAATGGACATGGCTTCCGGCCGCCGCCGCGTCATGATTTACGGCCGGTTAACCAATTCGGCCCAACCACGGATCGTCTTCCTTCTTCGGGGACACCCACCATCACCGACTTTCCAGCCCGGCGTTCGCGTCGGGCTTTTTTCTTGGGCGGCGTCCGGCAAACGACCGGCGCGCGCCGTCGTCGGCCTCGGGCCGTCGGGGGTTCGACTATTCGGGGAAAGGACCGAGTGGCTCCGCGGGTAGGATTCGAACCTACGACCAGCCGATTAACAGTCGGCTGCTCTACCACTGAGCTACCGCGGAACAGGTTTCGCTCGGGAAGGCGGGCGCTATAGCAGCGCGAGTCAGCGTCGCGCAACGGGAAATATCCGAACTTGAACATCATCCGCATCGAGAACCCCGACGACCCGCGCACCGCGGCCTTCCGGGACATTCGCGAACGCGACCTGACCGGGCGGCAGGGGCTTTTCGTGGCGGAAGGGGAGGTGGTGCTGCGTGTGCTGGCCTCGCCGGCCTCGCGCTGCCGGACGCGCGCCGTGCTGCTGGCGGAGAACCGTTTGACCTCCCTGACCGACGTGCTGGCCGCCCTGCCGCCGGAGACGCCGGTCCATGTGGCTCCGCAGCCGGTGCTCGACGGCATCGCCGGCTTCCACCTGCATCGCGGCATCCTCGCCATCGGAGAGAAGCCGCGCGAAACCGGCCTGGCGGAGGTGCTGGAGGGGATGCCGGAGCGGGCGCTGACGGTTCTCGCCTGCGGCATCGGCAATCACGACAACATGGGCGGCGTGTTCCGCAACGCCGCCGCCTTCCGGGCCGACGCGGTGCTGCTGGACCGGGCCTGCTGCGATCCCTTCTACCGCAAGGCCATCCGCGTCTCGGTGGGGGCGGTGCTGCGCACGCCGATGGCGGTCGGGCTGGACGCCGTGGCGACGGTGGAGGCCCTGAAGGCGGCGGGCTTCGCCGTGCTGGCCATGACGCCGTCGGCGGACCGGACCCTGGACCAGATTCCGCCGTCGCCGAGAATCGCCGTGGTCCTCGGTTCCGAGGGGCCGGGGCTGCGGCCGGAGCTGATCGCGCGCTGCACGCCGGTGGGCATCCGCATGTCCGGCGGCTTCGATTCGCTTAATGTGGGAACGGCGGGGGCGATCGCCCTGCATCATTTCGCGCGGTTGGCGTAATCGATCACCAGATCGCGATTAACCCTTCGTATACCTTGATGAACGGCCCCGCTTGTGGCGTCGTCCGGGCGTCCGGGGGAGTTGAGCCATGTTCGGCGGAGTCTTCGATTTCATCCATCGCAACGCGCGGGTCGCGCTGGCCGTCGCCGTGGTCACGGCCGCGGTGGGTGCCGCGAGCGCCGTGGGCTGGATGACCGCGCCGGTCTCCTGACCGCGCGGGCGCAAAAGGGCTGAAGCGGGGAAACTCGCGATGGAGGCCTGAGCCGGAATCGAACCGGCGTACACGGATTTGCAGTCCGCTGCGTAACCACTCCGCCATCAGGCCGCGAGCCGCGTGAAACGGCCGCGCCATCGCGAGGCGCGTTCGCTATCAGATCGGATTGTCCGCCGCAACGCGCAGACCTATAAGCGCGCGAGATTTCAGCAGGACAGCTTCCCATGGATTACGCCGCGGCCCGCAAACTCATGGTCGACAGCCAGGTGCGGGTGAACGACGTCACCGACCGCGCCCTGCAGGCCGCCCTGCTCGAGGCGCCGCGCGAGCGGCTGCTGCCGGGCGACCGGACCTTCGCCGCCTACGCCGAGATCGAACCCGAGGTCGCCGCCGGCCGCCGGCTGATGTTGCCGCGCGACATCTCCAAGCTGCTGATGGCCGTGGCCGCCCAGCCGGGCGAGCGCGCCCTGGCCGTCGCCGGACCCTACGCAGCCGTCGTGCTGGCCCGGATGGGACTTGAGACGACCGCGCAGGAGGCCGATTCGGCGGTGTTCGACGTCGCCGGGGCGGCGCTCGCCGAGGAAGGCGTCGCCGCCGTCGTCGCGCCGCTGTCCGAGCCGACCGGCGAGGGCTGGGACGTCATCGTGTCGGAGGCGGCGGTTCCGGCGCGTCCGGACGGGTGGATCGCGAAGCTGAAGGTCGGCGGGCGGCTGGCCGTGGTCGAGCGTTCGGGCCCGACCGGCAAGGCCGTGCTCTATGTGCGCGGCGCCCAGGGCGTGTCCCGCCGCGAGCTCTTCGACGCGGCTCCGCCGGTTCTTGCGGAACTGGCCCCGGAGCCCACCTTCGCCCTGTAGGGCCGCGGCCGAATCTCCGGCGTGAAAAAAACTTAACTGGCGGAGGCGCAAAGCCTCCCGCATCAGGCGTAAGGGATACGAAGGGCGCGGATCTTTGCGCCGGGCAGGAATCGATATGCTGAAACGTTCGCGTGCGCTCGCCTCGGTGGCTGTCATCGCCGTAATCGGCGGCATGGGTGCGCCTGCCTGGGCGGAGACGCTCCAGGAAGCGATCGCCCTGGCCTACCGCACCAATCCGTCGCTGCTGGCCCAGCGGGCCAACCAGCGGGCGCTGGACGAATCGATCGTGCAGGCGCGCGCCGGTCTGCGACCCACCCTCGATGTCACCATCAGCGGCGACTACAGCCGCGACTACAGCGACGCGGCCCTCGACCCGGACAGCGACGGCGCCTCGGCCAGCATCGGCCTGTCCCAGACGC
The DNA here is from genome assembly GCA_023424215.1 of Pseudomonadota bacterium. Taxonomy (GTDB): domain Bacteria; phylum Pseudomonadota; class Alphaproteobacteria; order Caulobacterales; family Caulobacteraceae; genus Brevundimonas. Next base: position 4,818 of record JAFAEC010000195.1, on the reverse strand, counting down.
TGTGGTCGGGCGGCCGGATCGGTCACGGCATCACCGCCGCCGAGGCTGACATCTTCGCCGGCCGCGAGAACCTGCGCGGGATCGAACAGTCGGTGCTCGCCTCGGTGATCCAGGCCTACGCCGACGTGATCCGCGACATGGAGGTGCTGCGCATCCGTCAGGCCAACCTGGCCGTCCTGCAGCGGCAGCTGGAGGAATCCTCGGCGCGCTTCGAGGTCGGGGAGATCACCCGCACCGACGTCGCCCAGTCCGAGGCCCGCCTCGCCCAGTCCGAGGCCGACCTGGCCAACGCCCAGGCCCAGCTGTCGACCTCGCGCGCCGTCTACGCCGCCGTGGTCGGCCAGGCGCCCGGCGATCTGGCGCCGATGCCGGTCCTGCCCGGCGTGCCCGCCGATTTCGACAGCGCCCTCGATGTGGCCCTGGCCGACAACCCCGCCATCCGCGCCGCCGCCTACAGCCTCGCGGCCGCCGAGGCCAACGTGGCCGCCGCCCGCGCCGAGTACATGCCGTCGGTGCGCGCCTCGGCCAGCTACGGCGGCTCCAATCGGGACTTCGACCGCTTCGGCGACATCGCCGACAACACCCGGCTGACGGCCGGAGCGACCCTGTCGATCCCGCTGTTCACCGGCGGCCTGAACGCGTCGCGCGTCGCCGCAGCCCTGGAGCGCGCCAATGCCGCCCAGATCAATGTCGAGGGCGAGCGCCGCAACACCTTGCAGGACGTCAGCTCGGCCTACGCCCAGTCGATCTCCGCCCGCGCCTCCCTGCAGGCCGGCGAGGAGGCCGTGCGCGCCGCCAGCGTCGCCGCCGAAGGCGTACGTCAGGAGGCCCAGGTCGGCCTGCGCACCACCCTGGACGTGCTCAACCAGGAGCTTGAGCTCCGCAACGCCGAGATCACCCTCGCCAGCGCCCGACGCAACGAATACGTCGCCCAGGCCAATCTGCTGGCGGCCATGGGGCGGCTGGAAGGGCCCGACCTCGACCCGACCCTCGAACGCTACGATCCGGCCGCCAACTACGAGCGGGTGCGCAATCGCGGGGCCCTGCCGTGGGACGGGGCGCTGGAGGCGCTGGACCGCGTCGTGGCGCCGCCGGTGACCCCGGCCGCCGACCAGGCCGACGCGCCGATCGACGCACAGCTGAAGTCCGAGGTGGTGCGGACCGCGCCGCAGGACTGAGGCGTCGCTCGCTCGCCAGGCGAAAACGCCCGTTGATTCCAAGGGGCGTAGATGCGACGACAGGCTGCGGGGGAGGGGCGCCGCTCCACCCCGGCCAGATCGACTTGTCCGTGCGCGGATGCGTGCTCCCGGGGATTCGCCATGACCGACCAGCCCGCCCAGGAACCGACGATGGAGGAGATCCTGGCGTCGATCCGCCGGATCATCTCCGAAGACGACGCCCCGGCCGAGACCGCGCCGGGCGCCGCCGCCCAGCCGGAGCCTGAGCCTGAGCCCGAAGCGGAGCCCGCGGACGTCTCGCCGGCCATGATGGACGAGACGCCGTCGATGCAGGAGCCCGCCGCCTCCGAGGAGGACGTGCTCGAGCTGACCGACACCTACGAGGCCCCCGCGGGGGAAACCATCGGCGATCTGGACGTGTCGCCGGCCGAGCCGGAGCCGTTCCCGGCGGCGGAGGCCCCGCGCAGCGAATCGTTCTTCGACGCGCCGGCCGAGGTCCACACGCCCGAACCCCCTTCCGTCCCGTCGGCCGGCTATGATTCCCTGGTCGGAGAGAGCGCCGCGGCCAGCGCCGCGTCGGCCTTCGCCGGCCTGGCCTCCTCGCTGCGCCAGCCGCAGGCGGCCGAGGCGCCGCGCGGGCCCGACCTCAGCTTCGCCAGCGGCTCGACCATCGAGGCCATGGTCGCCGAAATGCTGCGCCCGATGCTCAAGGAATGGCTCGACGCCAACCTGCCCGGCATCGTCGAGCGCGAGGTACGCAAGGAAGTCGAACGCATCGCCCGCTCGGCCGGCTGACCCTCCCTGATCGACGACATCACGGGGCGGCTCCGCAAGGCGGGGCCGCCCTTTTCCTTTGCGGCGCTGGACAGCGGCGCCGTCATCCCCGAAACGACACCCATGCTCGACAAGACCTTCGATCCCAAAGCCGCCGAACCGCGCCTCTATGCCCAGTGGGAGGCCAGCGGCCAGTTCGCCCCGCGGCAGGATACCTCCGCCGAGGCCTATTCGATCGTCATCCCGCCGCCGAACGTGACCGGCTCGCTGCACATCGGCCACGCGCTGAACAACACCCTGCAGGACATCCTCGCCCGCTATCAGCGGATGAAGGGCAAGGCGGTGCTGTGGCTGCCCGGCACCGACCACGCCGGCATCGCCACCCAGATGGTCGTCGAGCGCCAGCTGGCCGCCGAGGGCAATGTCGGCCGCCGCGACATGGGCCGCGACGCCTTCGTCGAGAAGGTGTGGGAGTGGAAGGCGACCAGCGCCGGCTCGATCCAGAACCAGCTGCGCCGGCTGGGCTCCTCGTGCGACTGGAGCCGCGAGCGCTTCACCCTCGACCCGGCCCTGCAGATCGCCGTCCGCAAGGTCTTCGTCCAGCTCTACAGGGAAGGCCTGATCTACCGCGACAAGCGACTGGTGAACTGGGACCCGCATTTCCAGACCGCCATCTCGGACCTCGAGGTCGAGCAGCGCGAGGTCGACGGGCACTACTGGCACTTCGCCTATCCGCTGGCCGACGGCGTCACCTACGAGCACCCGGTCGCCTTCGACGAAGAGGGCCGGGCGACTGAATTCGAGACGCGCGACTACATCGTCGTCGCCACCACCCGGCCGGAGACCATGCTGGGCGACACCGGCGTGGCGGTGCATCCGGACGACGAGCGATACTCCGGTCTGGTGGGCAAGTGGATCGACCATCCGATCACCGGCCGCCGCATCCGCATCGTCGCCGACGACTACGCCGATCCGACCAAGGGCTCGGGCGCGGTGAAGATCACGCCGGCCCACGACTTCAACGACTTTGGCGTCGGCAAGCGCACCGGCCTCGAGGCGCTGAACGTGCTGGATGCCTTCGCCCGCATCACCAACGCCGAGACGCCCGACGTGCCGGCTGAGTACTGCGGCATGGATCGCTTCGAGGCGCGCAAGGCCATCGTCGCCCGCGCCGAGGCCGAGGGCTGGCTGAAGGAGATCGAGAAGACCCGCCACGTCGTCCCGCACGGCGACCGCTCGGGCGTGGTCATCGAACCGTGGCTGACCGACCAGTGGTACGTCGACGCCCACACCCTGGCCCAGCCGGCCATCAAGGCGGTGGAACAGGGCGACACCGTCTTCGAGCCGAAGAGCTACGAGAAGATCTACTTCGAATGGCTCCGCAACATCGAGCCGTGGTGCATCAGCCGCCAGCTGTGGTGGGGCCACCGCATCCCGGCCTGGTACGACGCCGAGGGCAACATCTACGTCGGCGAGAGCGAGGAAGAGGTCCGCGCCGAGGCCGGCGACCGCGACCTGCGCCAGGACGAGGACGTGCTCGATACCTGGTTCAGCTCGGCCCTGTGGCCGTTCTCGACCATGGGCTGGCCGGAGAAGACCGAGGACCTCGAACGCTTCTATCCGACATCCGATCTGGTGACGGCCGCCGACATCATCTTCTTCTGGGTCGCCCGGATGATGATGATGGGACTTCACTTCATGGATGAAGTGCCGTTCCGGCGGGTGATCATCAACGGCCTGGTCCGCGACGAGAAGGGCCAGAAGATGTCGAAGTCGAAGGGCAACGTTATCGACCCGCTCGGCATCATCGACGAGCTGGGCGCCGACCCGCTGCGCTTCACCATGGCCATCCTGTCGGGCACACGCGACATCAAGTTGTCGAAGCAACGCATTGAAGGCTATCGGAACTTCGGCACCAAGCTGTGGAACGCCGCCCGCTTCGCCCAGATGAACGAGGCGGTCCGCGTGGAGGGCTTCGACCCGGCCGGCGTCGAGCAGACCATCAACCGCTGGATTCGCGGCGAGCTGACGAAGGCCGAGCGCCAGGTGTCATCGGCGCTGGAAGGCGGCCGCTTCGACGACGCCGCCTCGGCCCTGTACCGCTTCGTCTGGAACGTGTTCTGCGACTGGTATCTCGAACTTGCCAAGCCGGTGTTCCAGGGCGCCGACGAGGCGGCGAAGGCCGAGACCCGGGCCATGACGGCCTGGACGCTGGACCAGACCCTGAAGCTGATGCACCCGGTGATGCCCTTCATCACCGAGGAGCTGTGGGCCCAGACCGCCGGCGACGGCGCGCCCCGCACCGAGGGCCTGCTGATCGGCGCCGCGTGGCCGGACCTGCCCGACGCCTTCGTCGACGCGAACGCCGAGGCGGAGATCGGCTGGCTCGTCGATCTGGTCACCGAGATCCGCCAGCTGCGCGCCGAGATGAACGTGTCGCCGTCGGCCAAGCCGCCGCTGGCCTTCGTCGCCCCCGACGCGGCCACGGCGGAGCGGATCGACCGCCACCGCGACCTGATCCTCACCCTGGGCCGGGTGTCCGAACTGTCGCGTGTCGAGGCCGCCCCGGAGGGCGCGGTCACCTTCGTCTCCGGCGGGGCCACGGCGGCCCTGTCGCTGGCCGGGATCATCGACCTCGCCGCCGAACGCGCCCGGCTGGAGAAGGAGATCGCCGCTCTCGACAGCGACATCGGTCATTTCGGCAAGAAGCTGGGCAATCCCAACTTCGTCGCCCGCGCCGCCCCCGAGGTGGTCGAGGAGCAGCGCGAGAAGCTGGCTGCGGCGGAGGCCGGCAAGGCCAAGCTGCAGGCGGCGCTGGCGCGGCTGGAAGGGCTGTAATGTTCCTCCCCCACAGGGGGAGGGGGAC
>JAFAEC010000171.1 GCA_023424215.1 Pseudomonadota bacterium | reverse complement strand
GCTCGGCGAGGGCCGAGGTCTCGCGTCCGCCGTCCATCAGCATCATCGCGGCGGCGCCGCCCAGGACCAGGACGCCGACCGGGGCGAGGATCATCCAGCTGCGGATGCCGCTCTTCCGGGCCTTGCGGCTACGGGTGCGGCTTCGCGCATAGACCGGGACATAGGCGTCCTCCGTGTGCGGCGCGGGCGTCTCGGTATAGGTGCGGGCCGTATCGTCAGTATAGGTCAGGGACATTCAGCGTTCCTCCAGATCTTCGGAGCAGCGAAACCGGCCGGACCGACCACGGTTCCGCGAAAGTCTGGAAAGCCTCCAAGAAACACCTTTGCTGACACAGATGAGGCCTGAATCGTACAGCTTCCGGCTTCTTGTCTGTTCTTTTCCCGGCGCTTCACACCCGTTCGCATCGCGAAGGATTACGGTTACGTCACCGCCGCATCGGCGCCACGCCTCGCCACAAAGCGCCGCGGAACGACCGGCGAATTCCCCGAGCGGTTGACCGGGGGAACCCGCTTGTTCATCACCGGAGGCGGCGGCGTTCAGACACGGAGTGACGTGGACATGGGTCTGGTGGCGAACATCCGGCGCGACCTGCGCTTCGTGAAGGGCCTGCGCCGCCTGCTGAACCGCATCAAGCCGATCGATCTCGACAGCCCCGTTCTCGTCTGTGACGACTGGGAAGAGGCGGTCGACCGGTTCCCGGACCATATCGCCATCGAGGACGACCGGCGGGCGATCAGCTATCGCGAGCTGGACGCCATGGCCAACCGCTTCGGGCACTGGGCCCAGAGCCGGCGGCTGAAGCGGGGCGACACGGTCGCCCTGATGATGCTGAACCGCGCCGAGTACATCGCCGCCTGGATGGGCTTCGCCAAGGTCGGGGTCGGCGCGGCCCTGATCAACACCAACCTCACCGGCCACGCCCTCGCCCACTGCCTGAGCATCTCCAACGCCTCCCAGGTGGTCACCGACGAGGACTGCTGGCGCAGGGTCGAGGAAGCTAGGCCGCTGATCGGGCGCAACCTGATGCTCTGGGTGCTCGGCCTCGACGACGCCGACGAGGCGGACGAGCGTCGCGGCCTCGACAAGCCGGTGCGCAGCGGCTCCTCGGTGCGGCCCGCGCGCTCCGCCCGGGCCGGTCTGACCAACCGCGACACCGCCCTCTACATCTACACTTCGGGCACGACCGGCCTGCCCAAGGCGGCCAAGGTCACCCACGCCCGCGCCCGCACCTACATGCGCGCCTTCGCCGGCGCGACGGCCGCCACGGAGAAGGACGTCACCTACAACGTCCTGCCGCTCTACCACTCCACCGGCGGACTGGTCGGGATCGGTCCGGCCCTGCTCAACGGCGGCCGGCTCGTGCTGCGCAAGCGCTTCTCCGCGACCAATTTCTGGCCCGACGCCAAGGCCGTCGGCGCCACCCTGTTCGTCTACATCGGCGAGCTGTGCCGCTATCTGGTCAACTGCCCGGAAAACCCGGACGAGCGCGCCCACAAGCTGCGGCTGGCGTTCGGCAACGGCCTCCGTCCCGACGTCTGGGCCGAGTTCCAGAAGCGCTTCGCCATCCCGGACATTCTCGAGTTCTACGGCTCCACCGAGGGCAACGTCTCGCTGTTCAACTTCGACGGCAAGCCGGGCGCCATCGGCCGTGCGCCGGGCTTCCTGAAGAAGCAGATCAACTTCCGGCTGGTGCGCTTCGACCTCGACACCGAGGCGCCGGCGCGCGGCCCCGACGGTCTGTGTCAGCTGGTGCGGCCCGGCGAGATCGGGGAGGCGATCGGACAGATCAGCGACGACACCCGGCACGCCTTCTCCGGCTACGCCGACAAGGCCTCCTCGGAGAAGAAGATCCTGCGCGACGTCTTCGTCCGCGGCGACCGCTGGTTCCGCACCGGCGACCTGATGCGGCAGGATTCCGAGGGCTACGTCTATTTCATCGACCGGATCGGCGACACCTTCCGCTGGAAGGGCGAGAACGTCTCCACCGCCGAGGTCGAGCAGCGGCTGGCCGACGCTCCGGGCGTGAAGGAGGTCATCGCCTACGGCGTGCCGGTGCCCGGACAGGACGGCAAGGCCGGCATGGTCGCCCTGGTCGTGGACGGCAAATTCGGGGCCCGCGCCTTCGCCGACTGGGTCGACCAGGAGCTGCCGGTCTACGCCCGGCCGGTCTTCGTGCGCCTGACCAGGGCGGCGGAGACCACCGGAACCTTCAAGTACCGCAAGGTCGATCTCGTCGCCCAGGGCTTCGACCCCGAGCAGGTCGACGGTCCGCTGTACGTGCGAGGCGGCAAGAGCGGTTACACCAAGCTGAGCGAGGCCGCCCGGACCGCCATACTGAGCGGCGACACGCGTCTCTGACGACCGGCGTTCGCAACCGGGCCTTAATCATTAACGGCGATGGTCGGCGTCTCTCGCGCGCGCAGGATTCCGGCCCTTCATGTTCCAGATCATCGGCATCGTCCTGCTGTTCGCCATGGTGTTCGGCAGCTACATCCTCGCGGGCGGCAAGATGGAGGTCATCCTCCACTCCCTGCCCTACGAGCTGATGGCCATCCTCGGAGCCGGCGTGGCCGCCTTCCTGATCGGCAACAGCGTGCCGACGATCAAGTCCACCCTCAGCGGCTTCGGCAAGGTCTTCGCCGGCAACAAGTGGAAGAAGGGCGACTACAAGGACCTGCTGTCGCTGCTGTTCCAGCTCACCAAGACGATGAAGTCCAAGGGCGTCATCGCCCTCGAGAGCCATATCGAGAAGCCGGCCGAATCCCCGATCTTCCAGAAGTACCCGAAGATCCTGAAGGACCACTTCGCCACCGACTTCATCTGCGACACCCTGCGCATGATGACCATGAACCTCGAGGATCCGCACCAGATCGAGGACGCCATGGAGAAGCAGCTGGAGAAGCACCACCACGAGGGCCTCGCCGGCGCCCACGCGCTGCAGACCATGGCCGACGGCCTGCCGGCGCTGGGCATCGTCGCCGCCGTGCTGGGGGTCATCAAGACCATGGGTTCGATCACAGAGCCGCCGGAGATTCTCGGCGGCATGATCGGCGGCGCCCTCGTCGGCACCTTCCTCGGGGTGTTCCTGGCCTACGGGCTGGTGGGACCGATGGCCGTACGTCTGAAGGACATCGTCGACGGCGACCACGCCTTCTACAAGATCATCCAGTCCGTGCTGGTCGCCCACCTGCACGGCAACGCCGCCCAGATCTCGGTCGAGATCGGCCGCGGCGATGTTCCGTCGACCGCCCAGCCCTCGTTCGCGGAGCTCGAGGAAGCCCTGTCCGGCGCCCCCGCCGAGGCCTGATCTCACGGAGCGCTCACGGCGTTTCAAACGTGATCACGCGCGCGGGAACACGCCGCCGCGCCGCCGGTTGACCTGCCGACGGTTCGATGAAGCGGGCGGAGCGGTTCGTCCGCGCGATCGTCGGAGGAACCTCGATGCGACTGATCCCACTCAGCCTGGCCGCCGCCGGCGCCCTCGCGCTCGCCGCCTGCTCCGGCGG
>JAFAEC010000168.1 GCA_023424215.1 Pseudomonadota bacterium | reverse complement strand
CCGCCGGAGGAGCCGCCCGACGCCGCCGCCCGGGCCGAGGCCGAACTGCTCGAGGCCTGGCGCCAGCCGCCGCGCTTCCGCGCCGCCAACGTGGCCCGCAAGGGTCTGGCCGGGGCGGTGGCGGCGCTGAAGTCCGGCAAGGGGCTGGAGGCCCTGCGGCTGGCCCGCTCCGCCGCCGAGATCGCTCGTCTCGACGACCGCCTCGACTACGCCGAGGTCGATGTCGCCGAGCAGGAGGCCGAGAGCGAGGCCTGGCTGGCGCAGATGCAGTTCTTCCTGCGCGAGCGGGCCCTCAGCCTCGCCGCCGACATCCTCGCCGGCCGCGAGTTGCCGCCCGAGTTCGAGGTGGTGAAGGCCGAGCTGGCCCGGCTGGAGGCGATGCGCGCCGAAACGGAGGCGGCCGGGGGATGAGGACAATGTCTCCACAATCCAGCTTTTCGCGAATTTCCGCCGGAGCGAGACATTCGACCCCGGCCGGCCCGGGAACCTCGCCGCGCGGCGCCCGCTTGTTCAGACAAGCCCCGCCAACCCCCGAACCCCGGAGTTTCGCCATGTCCGTCGTCGACAAGATCCTCTCCAAGGTCACCCCGCTTCCCTCCGAGGAGAAGCGCGCCGAGGCCACCGCCGAGGCCCGCGCCCGCAGCCAGCCGGGCGACTGGCTGTCGATGGCGCTGGACCAGCACGACCGCATCCGCGCCGCCTTCGCCGCCTGCCGCCGGGCCGAGACCGCCGAGGCGCGCATGGTGGCTATGAAGGAGCTGGCCCTCGTGCTGAACGGCCACGCCCTGGCCGAGGAGGTGGTGCTGTATCCCGGCCTCGCCCAGGCCGGCGAGAAGCTGCACGCCGGCCACGCCTACACCGAGCAGACCACGGCCAAGATGCAGATGGCCGAGCTGGAGAACATCCCCGCCTCCACCCCCGAATGGATGGACAAGCTGAAGCACATCGAGGGGGCGGTGCTGACCCACATCTACGAGGAGGAGTCGAACTGGTTCCTGCGCCTCAAGGAGAAGGGCGAGCACCAGGAGGACCTCGCCGAGCGCTTCCGCGAGGAGTTCGAACGCTATTGCGGCGGCGGCTCGACCGCGGCCGGCTCCGGCGCGCGCGGCGACGAGGCCGCCGCCCCGGGCGCGGCGATCTGAGGGAAGACTGTGATGACCCAGACCCCGCTCGAGGAAGAGGAGGCCGCCGCCACCGTCGCCGCCGGCGCCGACCTCGCGGCGCCCTCGCCGGCGCCGGCCGAGCCGAAGAGCTACCAGGCCGAGCCGTGGGTCGAGCCGGAGGGCTCGCGGCCGCCGCCGGAGGGGCTGACCACGGCCAACGATCCGTCGCTGCGCGCCCGGCTGGCGCGGGCTCCGCTGATGGCCATGGGCGTCGCCGCCGGCAGCCTGCTGGTCGGCGCCGGCCTGACCCTGATGGCGGCCCGCCGGCTGCGCCGGGCGCATCCGCTCGCCCGCCTCCGGCGGCGCTGACGAGGGAGGAGACGCGGGCGGCGCCGCCGTCCTATATCGGCGGATGCCCTCGAGCCGCGCCGCCGCCCTGACCGTCCTCGTCGCCTCGGCGGCGGTGCTCGGCCTGGCCCCGATCCTCGTGCGGCTGGCCGAGGCGGGGCCGGCGGCGGCCGGCTTCTGGCGCTTCGCCTTCGCCCTGCCGTGGCTGCTCCTGCTGGTGCACCGCCCCGGCGCCCCGGCGGCGGAGCGGGGCCCCGGCCGGCCGACGGCCCTGATGGCGCTGGCGGCCCTGTTCTTCGTGCTGGACCTCGGCTTCTGGCACTATTCGATCGCCTTCACCTCGGTGGCCAACGCCACCACCCTGACCAACCTGACGCCGGTGATCGTCACGGCGGTGGCCTGGATCGTGTTCCGCGACCGCCCCCGCGCCCTGTTCCTCCTGGCCCTGGCCGTGGCCCTCGCCGGGGCGTGGACGATGTCGGCCGGCGCCGACGGGCGGCAGGGCTCGAACCCGCGTCTGGGCGACCTGTTCGCGGCGGTGACGGCGCTCTGGTACGCCGGCTACTTCCTGACCGTGAAGACCCTGCGCGGGCGGCACGCGGCCGCGCGGATCATGCTGTGGTCGACGGCGCTGGGCGCGCCGCTGCTGCTGGGGCTGGCGCTGATCCTCGGCGAGGACCTCACGCCGGCCTCGGCCGCGGGCTGGGCCGCCTGCGCCGGGCTCGGGCTGGTGCACGTGGCGGGGCAGGGCGGGGTGGCCTGGGCGCTGGGCCGGCTGCCGGCCGCCCTGACCGCGGTGACCGTGCTGATCCAGCCGGTGGTGGCGGCGATCCTGGGCTGGCTCCTGTTCGCCGAGACCATGACGGCGGCGCAGGTGCTCGGCGGCGCGGCGGTGCTGGCCGGGGTGGTGCTGGCGCAGATCTCGTCGGGCGGGCCCAAAAGAAAGGGCGCGGAAGCCGAAGCCGCCGCGCCCGTTCCGTAGATTGTGGTGTGCCCTCAGAGGACCTTGAGGTTCACCGCCGAGGTCTTGCCGCGCTGGGATTCCAGCTCGTATTCGACCTTGGCGTTCTCATCGAGGCCCTGCAGACCCGCCTTCTGGACGGCGGTGACGTGGACGAACACGTCCTGTCCGCCGCCATCCGGCTGGATGAAGCCGTAGCCCTTGGTCGGGTTGAACCACTTGACCGTGCCGGTCGCCATTGTGCGTCTCCGTAAACGCGCTTTTCCAGGCAGGCGCCCCTGCGGGGTCGCCCGTCAGCCCATCTGGACAAGCTCGTTCAGGCGAAGGAGCGCTGCACGGGGGTGGAAGCCGCGCCAAATCCGGACTGCGGGGCAAGTTCTCTCCCGCAAAGCCGGGCCGCGTCAACCGCAAACCGATTCCCCGTCCGGGCGAACATGGTTACGGCCTCAGGCGCACAGGCCTCGCGGCGCCCCGTCCAGATGCAGGTGATCGCGGTGGGCGGCGTTGTAGTCCGGCGTCAGAACGGTGGCGAACACCCGGCAGGCTCCGTCGCGGACGCGGCGCAGGAAGGCAGCCCCCTCCGGCCCTGTCCGGCCCTCGCCGTTCCAGTCGCCGGCCACCGACACCGTGCGCCCGTCCTCGAGCCGCACCGACGCGATATCGAGGGCGTTGGCCCGCGCATGCTCGCTGGGCCGGCTGGCGACGTCGGTGGAGTTATAGATGCGGCGGCAGGCGTAGGAGCCGTAGGTCTCGACCCGGCTGACCCCGACCCCGAACACGTCTTCCGCCGTGGGCTGCAGCACCTGCCGGTCCCAGATCAGGTAGCGCACCGCCAGCGGGCACTGCATGACGAGGCCGCCGGGGCTCAGCGGCGTCACGGCGCCGCCGGTGATCCGCACCGCTCCGCGAACGACGCAGAACCCGCCGTCGTCGCGGTCGTCGGCCCGCTCGACCTGCACCCCGGCCTCGCGCAGCACCTGCATGCAGGCTTCGGTGACGGCGTGGACCTCCTCGGGCGCGGCCGTCCGGGCGAGCTCGAAGTCCGCCACCTTCGCCGCTGTCGCCGCGCCGATCGGCCGGTTCAGGTCGAGCGGCTTCCAGGGAAGGTCCTGCGGCGGCGCGAAGACGTTGAGCAGGGCGAAGCCCGCGCACAGGCCGAGCGCCAACTCCCACATCAGGTTCCAGAAGTCGGCGAAGTCGCGATCCACCCGAAGGGTCTAGCCGCCGGGCCGTGGCGCGGCCAAGGCTTGAATCAGCGTCTGGCAGGCCCGTTCGCCGGCCGCCCCCTCGTTGGACACGGCCACATAGGCGACGCCGGGTTCGGGAGCCGCGACCACGCTGCAGTACCACATGGTGTTGGAGCCGTCGTGCCCCAGCACCCGGACCGGATCCTTGCTCCCTCGCCACGGTCGGGTCCCGACGGCCCAGCCGCAGGCATAGGCGGGCGGGTCGCCTTCGGGCGGACTGGTGAGATGGACCAGGGCCTGAGGGGCCAGCCAGTCGGGTCGCGCGCCCATCATGGCCGCCAGAAAGCGGCCGTAGTCGGCGAGATCCATGTGGGCCGTCCCCGCCGGTCCGAGCGCGGCGGGGTTGTCGGCGCCGGGTTGGTCGGGCGGCATCGGCGTCCGCTGCTCGCCGGCGCGCCGGTGCCCCCAGGCGTTCCCGCCGACTTCTCCGCCCGGCGCCCCGAAGCCGGCGGAGGTCAGCCCGAGGGGCGCGAACAGTTCGGTGCGCATGGCGTCTTCCCACGCCCCGCCCGTGATCGCCTCGATGGCGGCCCCGAGCACGACGTAGTTGGCGTTGCCGTAGACGAAGGCTCCCTGCGTTCCGCCGGGTGGCGCGCCCAGCGCCCGGGCGGCGATGGCGGCCCTCTGCTCCGGCAGCCTGCGCGGGTCGGCGCGCGCCGTCATCAGCCAGTTCCGGCCCATCGCCGGCTCGTCCAGCAGGCCGGCGCGGTGGTGCATGAAGTCGGTCAGCGTCACCGCCCGCCAGGTCGGATGGATGTCGACCGCCGGAAAGACCTCCGCCAGCGGCATGTCCCAGCGGGCGAGCCCGCGCTGCACCAGTCGCGCGAAGACGGCCGCGGTCATGGCCTTGGTGTTGGAGCCGAGATGCCAGCGATCCTCGACGGTGACCGGTTCGTCGCCGCCGAAGCGCCGCACGCCGCGCGCGGCGGCCCAGACCAGCCCTGCGCGCGTCACCGTGGCGCCGGCCAGCGCCACCGGGC
>JAFAEC010000153.1 GCA_023424215.1 Pseudomonadota bacterium | reverse complement strand
CGCTCGGCACTTCGCCCGCGATGGTGCAGCCATAGCCCTCGGTATCGAAGGCGGTGATCTGGCGAATGCCCGAGCGTCCTTCGACGATGCCCTGCCAGCTATGCTCGACCCCGTTGCCCAGGGGCGTGACCAGGCCGAGGCCCGTTACGACGACGCGACGCATGCTTTCGCGCTCCACTCCAGAATCCTGATTCAGAAACAATAATGGCCGCCGGGCGTCTCCGCTAGGAGCGCCGGGCGGCCATTGAATGCCGATGAGTGAAGCGAGCGATTAAGCCGCAGTCTTCTCATTGATGAACTTCACCGCGTCGCCGACGGTCTGAATGTGTTCAGCGGCGTCGTCCGGGATCTCGATGTCGAACTCTTCTTCGAAGGCCATGACCAGTTCGACGTTGTCGAGCGAGTCAGCGCCCAGGTCGTCGATGAAGCTGGCCTTTTCGGTGACCTTGTCCGGATCGGCGTCCAGGTGGTCGATCACGATCTTGCGGACGCGTTCCAGGGTGTCGGACATGTTGTGTCTGCCTTCTGATGCCGTTGTGCCGGCGGTTGTCTCAAGTCCTGCCGTATGACGACGGCGACGGCGGCGCAAGCCTTCAACGAAGACTCACCCCGACCGGTTGCGAGCGCTTTAGCACAGCCGGGGCGGCTGCATACAGCCCGCCCGGAGGCGGCAACGGGTTGTGATGGAGCGGCCGGGGCGTAGGCTGCGGTCAAGGTTGGTGCTGGGGCGGCCATTGCTGGTTCATCACGAAGGACACGAAGGATGCACGAAGGACACGAAGGGACCGAGCCCGTGTCCGCAGGCGTGGAGCGTGTGGGACGGGCCGTGGTGGACTCAGCCTTCACCGTGCATCGCGCGCTCGGGCCCGGGCTGCTGGAGTCGGTCTATGAGGCGTGTCTGGCGGAGGAGTTGCGCGGGAGAGGGCTGAGGGTCGAGCGGCAGGTTGGAATTCCCGTCGCCTACGGCGACGTGAAGGTCGACGTGGGCTGCCGGCTGGACCTGCTGGTCGAAGACCGCGTGATCGTCGAGATCAAGGCGATCGACGCCCTGGCGTCGATCCATTCGGCCCAACTCCTCACCTACCTGCGCTTCTCGGGCGCGAGGCTGGGCTACCTGATCAACTTCAACACCGTGCTGCTGAAGCACGGTCTCCGGCGTCTCGTCCTCTGAGCAGCGGAGCGCGATGGAGCCGCCCCACCGGCCCCGTCGTGTTCTTCGTGCATCCTTTGTGTCCTTCGTGATGAACCAGCAATCGCCGGGCCGCACGCGGACTGTCGGGGATCACGCCACCCGGCTGACCGCGAAGTCGGCGAGGCGTTCGAGGGCGGCGCGCCAGTCGCTCGCGGGCAGCGGTGACAGGGCCTCGCGGGCGAGGTCGGCGTAGTCCCAGGCGAGGTCGAGGGTGGCGGCGACGGCGCCGGAGCCGAGGATCAGCTCGCGGGCGCGGCGGAAGTCGTCCTCCGTCCGCTCGCCCTTGTTGATGGTGCGGTCCCAGAAGGCGTCCTCGCGGCCGCGGGTGCGGGCGGCGGCGAGCAGCAGCGGCAGGGTGACCTTGCCCTCGCGGAAGTCGTCGCCGGCGTTCTTGCCCAGCACCTCGGACTGGCCGCCGTAGTCGAGCGCGTCGTCGGCCAGCTGGAAGGCGAGGCCGAGGTTGAGGCCGTAGGCGCGCAGGGCGGCGACCGTCGCGTCGTCGGCGTCGGCCCCCACGGCGCCGGCCTCGGCGGCGGCGGCGAACAGCTCGGCGGTCTTGGCCGAGATGATCTGCAGATAGGTGGCCTGGTCGAGGTTGAGGTCGTGGGCGCGGGTCAGCTGCAGCACCTCGCCCTCGGAGATGACGCTGGAGGCGGTGGCGAGGATGCCGAGCGCGCGCATGCGGCCGGTCTCGACCATCAGCTCGAAGGCGCGGGCGAACAGGAAGTCGCCGACCAGCACGCTGGACGGGGCGCCCCAGATCAGGTGGGCGGCGACCTTGCCGCGGCGCAGGTCGGAGGAGTCGACCACGTCGTCGTGCAGCAGGGTGGCGGTGTGGATGAACTCGACGGCGGCGGCGAGGCGGACCGGGGCCTCGATCGGGCCCCGGGCCCCGGCGGCGCGGGCGGCGGCGATGGTCAGCAGCGGACGCAGCCGCTTGCCCCCGGCGGCGACGAGGTGGTCGGCCAGCATGGGGATGACCGGCACCTGGGACTGCATGCGCTCGACGATCAGGGCGTCGACGGCGGCCATGTCGGGACCGGCCAGCCGGACCAGCGGCTCCACCTCTCCCTTGCGACGGGTCTCGGCGACGGTGACAGCGTCCAAGGACATACTCTTCGGGGGCGGGCGCGGGAGGAAAATCGCGACGCCGCCTTGCCCGGCGACGACGCGGCGCACAATGGTGACGGGGCAGGAAGGGGTCAAGCCGCGTGTCCGTCGCAGCCGGGATCGAAGTCGTGGAGAACGGGCTGCTGGACGGCCGGGTGCGGCTGCGCCAGCCGGCGAAGGGCTATCGCGCCGGCATGGACGCGGCCCTGCTGGCGGCGGCGGTGGAGGCGAAGGCCGGCGAGCGAGTGTTCGAGGCCGGCTGCGGGGCCGGGGCGGTGCTGATGCAGATCGCCGCGCGTCGGTCGGGCGTCCGGCTGGTCGGGGTCGAGCGCGACCCGGCCATGGCGGCGCTGGCGCGAGAGAACGCGGCGCTGAACCGGGCGGAGGCCGAGGTGATCGAGGGCGACGTGGCGGCGGGGTTCCGGGCGCTGGGGCTGGCGCCGTTCGACCATGCGGTCAGCAATCCGCCCTTCTTCGACGATCCGGGCGCGCTCAGGGCCCCGGCCGAGGGCAAGCGCGGGGCGTGGATGGCCGACGACGGGCTGGGGGCGTGGACGCGGTTCCTGCTCAAGGCGGTGCGCGAGGGCGGGACGGTGACGGTGATCCACCGCGCCGACCGGCTGGCCGACCTACTGGCCGGGCTGGGGGCGACGGCGGGATCGTTCGCGGTGCGGCCGGTGCACGCCTTCGCCGACGAGCCGGCCAAGCGCGTGCTGGTGCGGGCGGTGAAGACCGGCAAGGCCCCGCTGCGCCTGCTGCCGGCGCTGGTGCTGCACGACCGCGGCGGCGGCAAGCATACGGCGGAGGTGGAGGCGGTGCTGCGGGGCGAGGCGGGGCTGGGGTGGTGACCTGGTCGTCGGGCCGTCAGTGAAGCCCACGCCGGCGGCGCGCGACGAGTTCGTCCACCGAGGCCCTGGCGTCCTGTGCCCAGTCCGGCTCCGCCTCGACCTCGGCGTCCCGCCGGAGCGAGTCGAGGGCGCCCGCGGCCGTCGGGCCGAACTTCCACGCCAGCAGGATCAGCCTCATCCGTCCGCCCAGCGCGAGGCCGATGATCGTCGACACCAGCAGGGGCGGACCGTAAAGGACCGCACGCTGGATCATCTCCGGTTGGGTGAAGTACCAGTCGCTGAAGCGCTCGAGAAACATGCTCCCTTTCTCGATTGTCGGGGTGAACGTCCCCTTACCCAGCGAGGCGGCTGCCCCCTCGCCTTCTCCCGCCGGTCGTGTCGCGCTATTCCCCTCCCATGTCCCTGCGCCCGCTGTTCGTCACCCAGGTCTATGAAGCCTCGCTCGCCGGTTCGCCGGGGTTCGAGGGGTTCAACGCGGCGCTGGCCGACGCCTGCCGCATGCTGGCGGTCGAGGACCGGGCCGGGCGGGCGTGGTGCCGCGAGCACGGCTATCGCGGCTACACCTCCTACGGCTCGCTCACCGACCTGCCGCAGCGCCTGCCGGAGTTCGCCGAGCTCAAGCGCCATCTCGACAAGCACGCGCAAGCCTATGCCAAAGCGCTGAATTTCGAACTGGCCCGCAAGCCGCGGCTGGACAATCTGTGGGTCAACGTCCTCAAGCCCGGCGGCGGCCACACCGGCCACATCCACCCGCACGCCTTCCTCTCCGGCACGATCTACGTCGAGGTTCCCGACGGGGCCTCGGCGCTGAAGCTGGAGGACCCGCGCCTGCCGATGATGATGGCCCGGCCGGGCGTGCGCGCCGACGCCCCCGAGGCCGAGCGGCCGTTCGTCTACCTGGCCCCGCAAGCGGGGACGGTGCTGATGTGGGAGAGCTGGCTGCGCCACGAGGTGCCGGCCAACGCCGCGAAGAGCGAGCGCATCTCGATCAGCTTCAACTACGCCTGAGGCTCAGCTCTCCGGCTTGCGAAGGACGTCGCGCTGGCGGCGGGCCTCGTCGGCGGCGTCGAGCATGCGAATGCCGGACAGGTCGGCCTCCTCGGCCGACATGTGCATGGCCGCTTCGGGCGGGTCCTTCACCTCGACCTCGCCCTCGCGCCCGACCGGGTTGAGGGGGCCGGTGAAGTTCTTCTCGTCTCGCCCTTGGACCATAGGCACGGAATGTCCGCCGGCGGACACGGTTCCGGGCCTCGGAGCGGCCGGGTTTATTTTCCGGCGTTAGCCGGCTGCAAACCTTGTGTCGCTATTCTGGCGGGGTTCCTCCTGCCGATCGGCCGTCATGCTCGTCTCCCGCGCCACCGGCGTCATCCTGCTGCTCTACAGCGGCTTCCACATGGCCATCGGCCTGTGGGTGCCGCAGTTCCCGTGGCTGCTCACCGGCATTCTGCTGATCGTCGGGGCCATCGCCCTGCTGGCCTGCCGCGACTGGTCGCGGATCGTGATCTACGCCGCCGCCCTCGCCGCGGCGGCGGTGGGGCTGATCGGCCAGGTGGCGGCGGCGGGCGCCGTCGACGCGGACATCCCGCTGGCGGTGATCATCTGGAGCCTGTGGACCTCGCTGTGGCTGGCGGTCGCCTATCTGGGCGCCCGCTATCTGCCCGAGCCGGGGGCGGAGAGCTGGGAGCTGGTCTGGCCGCCATTCGCCCGCCGCCTGGCCGACGCCGGCGAGGCTGCGCCCTGAGACCACCGGCCGTGGCGGCCATCAAACCGCCCTGCCCCGTCGCTACGGGTTTGCCCAACGGCGGCCGGGTCGCTACATCCCGCGCCAACCTCCCCGCAGTTCCAGACGACAGGGCGCGACGCACCACATGGCGCAGCAATACATTTTCCAGATGCAGGGCCTGACCAAGGCCTATCCCGGCGGCAAGAAGGTCTTCGAGAACATCTGGCTGAGCTTCTACAACGACGCCAAGATCGGCGTCGTCGGCGTCAACGGCTCGGGCAAGTCGACCCTGCTCAAGATCATGGCCGGCCTCGACACCGAGTTCCAGGGCGAGGCGCGCGCCGCCGACGGCGTCAAGCGCGGCTATCTGGAGCAGGAGCCCCAGCTCGATCCCAACCTGAACGTCCGCGAGAACGTCGAGGCCTGGTGCGAGGAGAAGCAGTGGGTCAACCGCTTCAACGCCATCGCCGCCGAGATGGCGGAAAACTACTCCGACGAACTGATGGAGGAGATGACCGCCCTCCAGGAGAAGATCGACGCGGCCGACGTCTGGGACATCGACAGCCGCATCGAGATGGCCATGGACGCCCTGCGCTGCCCCCCGGACGACTGGATGACCACCAACCTGTCGGGGGGCGAAAAGCGCCGCGTGGCGCTCGCCCGCCTGCTGCTGTCCAAGCCCGACATGCTGCTGATGGACGAGCCGACCAACCACCTCGACGCCGAGTCCGTGGCCTGGCTGCAGCATCACCTCGAGAACTTCCCCGGCTGCGTCATCCTCGTCACCCACGATCGCTACTTCCTCGACCAGGTGACGAAGTGGACGCTGGAGCTGGACCGCGGCAAGGGCCACCCGCACGAGGGAAACTACTCCTCGTGGCTTGAGGCCAAGCAGAAGCGCGTCGTCCAGGAGCAGTCGGAGTCCGAGGCCCGCCAGCGCGCCCTGACCCGCGAACTGGAATGGGTCCGCTCGGGCGCCAAGGCCCGCCAGGCCAAGTCCAAGGCCCGTCTGGCCGCCTACGAGAAGATGGTCGCCGAGCAGGAGAACTCGGCCAAGGCCCAGACCCACGCCGTCATCCAGATCCCGCCGGGACCGCGCCTCGGCAACGTCGTGCTCGAGGTCGAGGGGCTGGAGAAGTCCTACGGCGAGAAGCTGCTGTTCAAGGACCTGACCTTCAAGCTGCCGCCGAACGGCATCGTCGGGGTCATCGGCCCCAACGGCGCCGGCAAGTCGACCCTGTTCCGCATGATCACCGGCCAGGAGCAGCCCGACGCCGGCACCATCCGCGTCGGCGAGACGGTCAAGCTGGCCTATGTCGACCAGTCGCGCGACGATCTGAAGCCCGAGGACACCATCTGGCAGGCCATTTCCGGCGGCACCGACGTGATGATGGTCGGCAAGCGCGAGATCAACACCCGCGCCTATGTCGGCAGCTTCAACTTCAAGGGCGGCGACCAGCAGAAGAAGGTCGGCCTGCTGTCGGGCGGCGAGCGCAACCGCGTCCACCTCGCCAAGACCCTGGCCACCGGCGGCAACCTGATCCTGCTCGACGAACCGACCAACGACCTCGACATCGAGACGCTGCAGAACCTCGAGGAGGCGCTGGAGGAATTCGCCGGCTGCGCCGTGGTCATCAGCCACGACCGCTGGTTCCTCGACCGCCTCGCCACCCACATCCTCGCCTTCGAGGGCGACAGTCACGTCGAGTGGTTCGAGGGCAACTTCGAGGCCTACGAGGAGGACAAGAAGCGCCGCCTCGGCGCCGACAGCCTGATCCCGCACCGGATCAAGTTCCAGAAGTTCGGGCGCTGATCGACCTGTGATATGATGAGGGACATGAGCGACGATCTCCTGTCCCGCATCACGGTCGAGGAAGGCAAGCGCAGCGGAAAGCCGTGCATTCGCGGCATGCGGATCACCGTAGCCGACGTGCTGGGCTGGCTGGCGGCGGGCGAGAGCGCGGAATCGATCCTGTCGTACCATCCGGAGCTTGAGCCGGAGGATATCCGCGCCAGTCTCGCCTACGGCGCGCGGCAGGTCGATCATCCGGCGGTCGCCGCAGCCGCGTGAGGCTGATCGTCGACCAGCAGTTCCCACCGGTCCTGGCCGGGTGGCTGCGGGGTCAGGGCCTCGACGCCTGGCATGTCGTCGAACTGGGCCTGAAGAATCGGCCGGATTTCGAGATCTGGTCGCTTGCGGCGAAGTACGGGGACGCTGTCGTCACGCGGGACGCCGACTTCCTGAACTTCGCACGGCAATCGTCAGGCGGCCGGCTCGTCTGGTTCCGGCTTCCGAACTGCGCCAACCCTCAACTGATCGCTGCGTTCGAACGGCTGTGGCCAGAGGTCGCCAAGCGGCTAGAAGGCGATGAACAGATCATCGAGGTTCGTGCATGACCCAGCGCCCCGCCGTGCTCATCGTGCAGCGCCATCTGGCGCCGCTGACGGCCTTCCTCGAGGGGAGCTACGACGTCTATCGCCTGTGGGAGGGGCCGCCGGTGGAGGCGGCGCACGACATCGGGGCGCTGGTGGTCGCGGGTGAGTTTCCGCTCGATCCGCGGCTGGTCGAAAGCCTGCCCAACCTGAAGCTCGTAGCCTGCTTCACCTCGGGCTACGACGGCATCGACGTGGCGTGGTGCCGGGCGCGGGGGCTGCCGGTCACCCATGCGCCCGGGGTCAACCACGAGGACGTCGCCGACCACGCCATCGGTCTGATCCTCGCGGCGCGGCGCGGCATCGTGGCCGGCGACCGTTCGCTGCGGGCGGGCGGCTGGACGGCGGAGTCCAGGACGATCACCCACTCGCTGAAGGGTCAGAAGCTCGGCATCGTCGGCCTCGGCGCCATCGGCGAGGCCATCGCCCGGCGCGCCGAGGTCCTGCGCATGCCGGTGCGCTGGTGGGGTCCGCGGGAGAAGGACGCGCCATGGCCGCGGGCCGCGTCGCTGCTGGAGCTGGCCCGGGACAGCGATGTGCTGGTCGTGGCCTGCCGCGCCGACGAGAGCAATCGCGGGCTGATCTCCCGGGAGGTCATCGACGCGCTGGGGCCGCAGGGGCTGCTGGTCAATGTGGCGCGCGGCCAGCTGGTCGACGAGGACGCCCTGATCGCGGCCCTGCGCGACGGACGGCTGGGGCAGGCGGCGCTGGACGTGTTCGAGGAGGAACCGACCGACGCCGCGCGCTGGGCCGACGTGCCGAACACGGTGCTGACGCCGCATACCGGCGGGGCGACCAGCGAGGCCGTGCAGGGCATGCTGATGCTCCTGCTGGAGAACCTGCAGGCCGCCTTCGCCGGGACGCCGCTGAAGACGCCGGTGGCGGAGCGCTGACGCCTTTCCGACTGGCGGACGGCGGCCTTCTGCGGTCAGATGGCGCGCAAGAGTTGTCCTGCCATGAGGCCCGCGTGACCGAAACCGCGATCGAAACCCTGCCCGAAGCCGACGCCGGCGCGCCGCGGCTGGAGTGCTATCCGACGCAGCCCAACCCGCCGCAGCTGGTTCCGGGGCGGCCCGAGCGGGACTGGATGGACGCCTTCGCGGCCCGGCACCCCTACCGCTGCCTGCCGCTGAGCATGGCCAACACCACCGGCTGGGACATCCTGTGCCCGGTCGGCTTCGAGGCCGAGTGGGACGGCGGGCTGGGCGCGGAGGCGATCCGCTTCTTCCCCGACGGCGACGCGGCGGCGCTCGAACACTTCGCCGTCTCGCACTTCACCCACGGCGTCCTGACCTTCCACGTCGGCTGGCTGTTCCGCACGCCGCCGGGCTGGGCGCTGCGCTGCTCGGGCAGCCCCAACCGCTTCAAGCACGGGATCGCGCCGCTGGAGGGCCTGGTCGAGACCGACTGGCTACCCTACCCCTTCACCATGAACTGGCGCTTCACCGCCCCGGGCCGGGTGCGGTTCGACAGGGACGAGCCGTTCTGCTTCATCCAGCCGGTGCAGCACCATCTCATCGAGGCCTTCCAGCCCGTGGGCGCGCCGCTGGACGCCGAAAGCGATCTGGGCCGCCAGTACGAGGCGTGGAAGGCGGTGCGCTCGGACTTCAACAACCGGCTCGCGGACGGCGATCCGGAAGCGGCCAAACAGGCCTGGCAGCGCTACTATTTCCGCGGCGAGTTCCCGGACGCCGCGGCGCCGCGGCCGGAAAGCCACGTCAACAAGCGGCGTCTCGCCGCCCTGCCCGCCGTCCCCGAAGCGCCGCCGGCGCCGGCGCCCCAGGCGCAGCCCATGTTCGGCGCGGTCGACTACACCGCCCTCGACATTTCGCTGGGCGGGCCCTCGCCCAAATCCTGATCAGTCGTCGTCCATGCCGGGCATGGGCATGGGATCGGGCGCCGGCATCGGCATGGCGACCGGCGCGCGGGGCGCCGGCGGACGCGGCAGTTCGTCGTCGGACAGGCGGCCGTCGCCGTCGGCGTCCATGCGGGCGAACATCCGGGCGGCGCCGGCCTGCATCTCCTCGCGGGTGACCCGGGCGTCGTTGCTGGCGTCCGACTGGGACACCATGGCCCGGATGCGCGAGCCGCCGCGGGCGGCGATCTCGCCGCGGCTGAGCACCATCAGCTCGCGACCGGTGATGAGCCCGTCCGCGTCGGCGTCCAGCCCGTCGAACAGCCGGTC
>JAFAEC010000131.1 GCA_023424215.1 Pseudomonadota bacterium | reverse complement strand
AGACCTAATGTATGTATATACTGGAACTAGCTATGAAGGAGAGCCAATTTCTACCACTGAAGGAGAGCTTGCTATAATATCAGAATCGGAATTATATAGCCTACCCCATTGGAAAAGTGATGAATTATTTATAGGAAAAGCTCTTAATTTTATCGATTTCGGAGAAATTGAAATATATTTTGACGACGGTAAACTACTATCATATAGCTTTAAATAAACTCTTTCTAAAAAATGTTTTACATCTAGATATATTTAACTACTACTTTTAGTAGCATAATTAAAGCCAAAAGAACAGCTCCAATCGCGCTCCTCTTCGGGCTTTTTTAGTATCAGAAAATTATTGGCATTTACATATAATTTTTCATATAATAGTCTTCGCTTATCGTAAAATATATAAAGAGTAAATTTCTTCAATTTTTTATTCAGAAGCGAGTACTTTAGTCGAAAAAATAATTTTTTCTAATAGAATTCTAAACACCATCCTCCTAGCAAATTACTCCTCTATCATCAAAAACATTTGTTATAAATTGGCGAATAAAGACAATCTCTCATATACGAAATAAAGTTTACAAAAAAGTATTAGTAATAAAAATTTTACATAAGAACTATTGACATTATATATATATATATATAATGGACTTATAGATATGCATGCGAGCT
This sequence comes from Pseudomonadota bacterium, assembly GCA_023424215.1. Lineage (GTDB taxonomy): Bacteria > Pseudomonadota > Alphaproteobacteria > Caulobacterales > Caulobacteraceae > Brevundimonas. The sequence continues at coordinate 2,775 of JAFAEC010000131.1, read as the reverse complement.
AGAGATAGTGGTAAGCTAGCATGCAAATAGATAAAATAAAGGAGGAAGATTATGAGAAGAGTAATCGCAGTGCTTTTAGCACTAACTATGGTGCTTGGATTTGCACCAACAATTGAGGCAGAAGGTAATAATACAGTGATTGACACGAGTGTAGAATTGATATATATAAATGACAAGTATACTGCACTTGTTTTTACTGTTGAACCTTCGGATAGGCAAGAAAAAGATGAATTAGGCAATACTATTCCAGTAAAAAATATAAAATTTATTGCAGAGGTTGATAAGGGCTCATCTATTTGGCCAAATTTTTCAGACTCACTTTTATTCAATCCGCATGGCAAAAATTCAGCTTATGGTTATAGTTTTTACTATGGTCATGCTATTAAATTTAATGCTTTTGCTGAGGGCGCAAATTTTATAGCTCAAGATATTGATAATTTTGGATCGAGAGGGACTACGCAAAATGCATTATTTTATATTGATACAGGTGAAGAACTTCCTTTTTATACAAATAGTGATAGATTAGTTTATTATAAATTATATCGCAACGAAGAGATTCCAAAGGAAGGCTTAAATGTAACGATAACTCAATATGAAGATGGAATGGATCGTGCAGTTAAGACGACTTATAATCTGGCAAAAGAAGATACCATTAACCATAGTATTATCTCCTCAACTGCGGCTTTTATAGTCGGTGCAAATAATATTTTTATTAAACAACCATTAGCAGAAGAAGAGTTAGAGTTTAAACAAATTAGCAGCTCGATGTCTATTGACAAAATAGATTCTATAAGAGCAAAAATAAAGAAAAATGCAAAAATAGAGTTTGTTGATCCATCTAAAATTGATATAAAAAGTCTGAAATCCGAGGATGAAGGGGAGACAGATTCTTCGACCGATTCAACTAATTCATCCAAAAAGATATATTTTTATATTAACCAAAACTACTATGAAGAAGATGTAGAGGGAGAGATTAAAAAGGTTGAAATGGATGTTAAGACTTCTGCAGTTAATGGTAGGACAATGCTACCAATAAGATATGTAGCAGAGGCAATTGGAGCAGGTGTAGAATGGAAGAAAGAGAGTAAAAGTGCTGTATTTTCTAAAGATGGTATAATAGCAACAGTAGCGCTTGGAGAAAAGGAAATTAAAGTCTCTGATGGGAGAACAATTACCATGGATGCTGAGCCAACAATTGTCGAGTCAAGGATAATGGTACCACTCACAAATATATCGCAAATCTTTAATATGACCAATGGAGATCTAAGAGATGAAGTGGAGCAAGATATAGAGTGGGATAGTGAAAATAAGAGAGTTATTATTAATGTAAAATAAATTATGTCCTTTTAATAATTGTATGATGAATTGAGTTAAGGCTCCTCGTGCATTTTGTTTTATAATGCATGGGGAGCTTTTATTTCTTATATAAATTTTGAAAACGTTGATATCACCGCTCTTAAGCATATCATAGTCTATTTTTTTCTATTGCAATAAATCTATTTTTGTGTTAAGATTTTGGTAGTGAGGTAGTATTATGCATGTTGCTATAATTATGGATGGTAATGGACGCTGGGCGACTAAAAGAGGGATGCCTAGGGTTTTTGGTCATAAAAAGGGAATGGAGAAGGTGATTGAGGCTGTTGAATGGGCAGATGATCGAGGGGTAGATATACTTACGTTATATGCTTTTTCGACAGAGAATTGGGCAAGACCTAAGCAGGAGGTCGATTTTTTGATGAATTTACTTGTTGAATATATCGATAGAGAGCTTAGGAATTTGCATGAAAAAAATGCAAAGATTAGAATACTTGGTTCGCCAAATGGTTTGCCTAGTATTTGTGTTAAGAAGCTTGATGAGGCAGTTGAGCTTACTAAAAACAACACTGGGCTTGAGGTTAATTTTGCAATTAATTATTCAGCATTATCGGAGGTTGAAAGAGCAGTTAAAAATATAGTTACAAATGGCTATGATGAAGATGAGATTGATATTGATCTAATTAAAAATAATCTCTATACAGCAGGCCAGGAGGATCCCGATATGATTATTAGAACGGCCGGCGAGAAGAGATTATCAAATTTTCTTCTTCTTCAAGCTGCTTATTCGGAATTTGTATTTCGCGATATATGTTGGCCAGATATTACTTGGGAGGAGCTGGACTCTTGCATGGATGAATTTAATGGTAGAAAGAGGAAATATGGAGGTTTAAAATGAATGAAAAAAATTATAGTTTAAGAACTAGAACTATTACGGGCATTGCGATTGCAATTTGTTATTTACTTGCCTATGTGCTTGGCAGTAAATTTTCAACTATTTTTACTACAATTATTATGCTGGGGATACTTTACGAACTAGATAGGGCATTTAAGAATATTGAGCTTAGGACATATATTCCAATACTTATGCTTACTGTTTTGATTAGTTCGATTTATTCATTTATTCCTACTGAAATTTTTAATCTAAAAATCGATATAAAGGTGCTGGGACTAATTGCAATTTTTGCTGCATTTATTTTTGATAATAGCGAGAGGAAGATTTATAATCTTGGAGCGAGTGCTATTATCTATCTATATGTGATTATACTTGGCAGTATATTTTTTCATTACAACTGGTTTAATAAATATATTTATTTAGTTATTATTGCTCTTACTACCGGTGCTGATGTTAGTGCATATCTAATCGGTAGCTTTTTTGGCAAGCATAAATTAATGCCTAATATTAGTCCCAAAAAGACGGTTGAGGGAGCGGTTGCTGGCGTGCTTGGTGGTGTCATAATG
>JAFAEC010000161.1 GCA_023424215.1 Pseudomonadota bacterium | reverse complement strand
TCGCCGCCCTGTGGTCCGGCGACGCGGGGGCGCTGGAGACCGCGCGCGCGCTGTTCGACCCCGTCGCGACCACCGTCGTCCTCGAGGCCGAGGACCAGATGGACGCCGCGACCGCTGTGGCCGGCTCCGGTCCGGCCTTCGTCTACGCCTTCGTCGAGGCCCTTGCGCGGGCAGGCGCCGCCGCGGGTCTTTCGCCGCACGCGGCGACCGACCTGGCGAGGGGCGCGCTGAGATCGGCGGGCGCGGGTCTCGACACCGACGTGTCGCTCGACGACCTCATCGGGCGCATCGCCTCGCCCGGCGGAACGACCCGGGCCGGGCTGGACGCCATGCGGGCGTCCGGCGATCTGGAACGGGCCGCCGAGGCCGCGGTGCAGGCGGCGGTCGAGCGAGCGCGCAGCTTCTAGCGCTGGACGTAGCGTCCGGCCTCCAGATTGGCTGCGAGACCGCGCCAGGCCCGGTCGGCGTCGTGCCACACGCCGACGCCCTGAACCTCCGCGAGGTTGTTCGAGTACCGCTCGTAGTGGACCGGCAGTTCGCGCCCGTCGGCCGTGACGATCCGGCCGTCGATCATGGCCCCGCCGATCGAGATGCTGCGGACCGGATCGAGACCGGGACGCTCGCGGAGTTGCTCGGGGGTCGGGCGATTGGCGCGCAGGTCGGTGAGCACCAGCTCGATGCGGGCGCCGACCAGGTCGGGGTCGTCGGCGAGGGCGCGGGTCACAATCTCGACCAGGCGGTCCATCTGCGCCTCGACCTCGGTTCGGCCCAGATCCTCGGCGGTCGGCTCGAAGTCGGGGGCGAGGGTGACGGTGACGGCGGAGGGCTGGGCGTGGGCGGTGGCGGCGAGGGCGACGGCGGCCGTCAGCGGGGCGAGGAAGGCGAGTTTGCGCATGGACGTTTCCTCCTGACCCCCCGGTCGGAAAGGAAGATAGGCGCATGGCCACGCTTCGCCAGAGGGCGGCGGGAAATGTGATCAGCCGGGGAGGCGGATCAGCGCGCGCAGGCCGCCGAGATCGCTGCGCCCGAGGGTGATGTCGCCGCCGTGGCCCCGGGCGACGTCGCGGGCGATGGCGAGGCCGAGGCCGACGCCCTTGCGGTTCTGGTTGCGCGAGGCGTCGAGGCGCGAGAAGGGCCGGAAGGCTTCCTCGTGCATGTCGTCGGGAATGCCGGGGCCGTCGTCCTCGACCGCCACCTCGATCCCGCCGGAGGGCAGGGGGCGAGCGCTGAGGCGGACGTGGTCGCCGTGGGCCGCCGCGTTGCCGGCGAGATTGGTCAGGGCCCGCTTGAAGGCCAGCGGGCGCACCGTGGCGGTCAGACCCTCGGGCGCGGCGATCTCGACTTCGGCGCCGGCGCGACGGGCGTCCTCGCCGGCGCCGGTCAGCAGGTCGGCGAGCGACACCTCCTGCGCCGGCTCGCCGGCCTCGCCGCGGGCGAACGCGAGGTATTCGTCGATCATGTGCTCCATCTCGTCGAGGTCGCCGCGCATGGCCTCGGCGCGCTTGAACGGCGGGGCGAGGGCCAGCTCGAGGCGGAGCCGGGTGAGCGGCGTGCGCAGGTCGTGGCTGACCGAGGCGAGCAGGGCGGTGCGCTGGTCGATGTGGCGCTGGATGCGGTCGCGCATGTCCATGAAGGCCTGGGCGGCGGCGCGGACCTCGCGGGCGCCCGAGGGTTTGAAGCGTTCGCGGGCCTCGCCCCGGCCGAAGGCCTCCGCCGCCTCGGCGAGGCGCTCGATGGCGCGGACCTGGTTGCGGATGAACAGGATGGCGACGCCCATCAGCAGGACGGTGGCGACGAACAGCCAGAGCACGAAGATGTGGGCCTGGGTGGCCACGGCGCGCTCGCGCGGGGCGATGATGCGCAGCACGCCCTGGGGCTGCTGCACCCGTATGTCGACGTAGGCGGGGTAGCGGGTGGTGTCGAACCAGAAGCGCTGGTCCAGCCGGTTGGCGAGCGCCTTCTCGAGGGTGCGGTCGACGACGCCGATCGCGCCGCGGCGGGCCTCGGCGGGCAGCACGTCGCCTTCGCGCAGGTCGACGGAGAGGGACATGGACCGCTCGGCGCGCTCGGCGATGACCTCGAGATTCTGCGGCGTCGGATCGTCGGCGTAGCTCTCGACCGCCCAGGCGATGTCGCCGGCGAGGCCGTCGGAGAGACGGGCGGTGACCGTCTGCCAGTGGGCGTCGAAGAAGGCCCAGGTCACCGCCACCTGCATGACCAGCACCGGCAGGACGATGATCAGCAGCGATCGACCCCAGAGCGAGGTCGGCAGGCGCCGCTTCAGGAACCGCGGCCAGAGGCTGGCGGGGAGCAGCCTCACGAGATTCCTCCCCCGCAGGGGGAGGGGGACCATCCGGAGGATGGTGGAGGGGGTGAGACCCCAAGGCGGCGAGCGGGATGGCCCCCCTCCACCGCTTCGCGGTCCCCCTCCCCCTGTGGGGGAGGAATGCGCATGCTCAGTCCGGGGCCAGCATGTAGCCGACGCCGCGCACGGTCTGGAGGTAGCGCGGATTCTTGGGGTCGGCCTCGAGCTTGCGGCGCAGGCGGGTGACCTGGACGTCGACAGCGCGGCCGGTGATGTCGGCGGTGTCGGGCGACAGGCTCATGCGCTCGACCGGGGCGTGGGCGTGGATGGCCAGGGTCTTGAGCAACTGGGCCTCGGCCTCGGTGAGGCGCTGGGGCTTGCCGTCGCGCGACAGCTCCAGCCGCTCCATGTCGAACACGGCGGTGCCCAGCTTGATCTCGCGCGGGGTCAGCGGCTTGCCGCCGGTCCGGCGCAGGATGGCGTCGACGCGCAGCGCCAGCTCGCGCGGGTCGAAGGGCTTGGACATGTAGTCGTCGGCGCCGCGCGACAGGCCCTCGATGCGGTCGTCCGGATCGCCGCGGGCGGTGAGCAGCAGCACCGGGGTCTTCGAGGTCTCGGCCTTGGCCCGGACCCAGCTGGTCAGGTCGAAGCCGCTTTCGCCCGGCATCATAACGTCGAGGATGACCAGATCGAATTCGATCAGCTCCATCAAGCGCTTGGCGGCGGCGGCGTGGGCCGCGCCGGTGACGCGGTAGCCCTCGCGGGCGAGAAATTCCTTGAGCAGCTCGCGAATGCGGTCGTCGTCGTCGACGACCAGGAGGTGGCGGCCGACGCCGGGGCCGGCGACCGGGCCGGAGCGGCCATGCGGGCGAACGTCGGTCATGCGCCGTTGACCCGGGCGGTTGCGGCGGCTCTAACCCGTGGGACTGCGCGGGAGACGTTCTTCAATGGCCTTCGTTCCTTTCGACGATCGTGACGGCTGGATCTGGTTCGACGGTGATTTCGTGCCCTGGCGCGACGCGAAAACGCACGTTCTGACCCATGCCCTTCACTACGGCTCGTCGGTGTTCGAGGGTGAGCGTATGTATGGCGGCGAAATCTTCAAGCTGACGCCCCATTCGGAACGCCTGAAGCGGTCGGCGAACCTGCTGGATTTCGACCTTCCCTACAGCGTGGCCGAGATCGACGCCGCCTGCAAGGAAACCTGCGCGAAGATGGGTCTTTCCGACTGCTATGTGCGGCCGGTGGCCTTCCTAGGGGCGGAGCAGGTCAGCGTCACGGCGAAGAACAGCAAGCCCCATCTGGCCATCGCCGCCTGGGAATGGCCCAGCTATTTCGACCCCGAGGTGAAGGCCCGCGGCATCCGGCTGGAGTGGGCGAAATGGCGCCGGCCCGACCCGGCCACGGCGCCGTCGACGGCCAAGGCGGCGGGCCTGTACATGATCTGCACCATGTCGAAGACGGCGGCCGAGAAGCGTGGCTTCGCCGACGCCATGATGCTGGACTGGCGCGGCTATGTGGCCGAAGCCACCGGCGCCAACGTCTTCTTCGTGCAGGACGGCGTGCTGCACACCCCGCCGGTGGACGCCATTCTCGACGGCATCACCCGCCAGACGGTGATCGAGATCGCCGCCGAAAAGGGGATCGAGGTGATCGTGCGCCACATCCGGCCCGAGGAGCTGACGACCTTCTCGGAGTGCTTCCTGACCGGAACCGCCGCCGAGGTGACGCCGGTGAGCGAGATCGGCGAGCACCGGTTCACGCCGGGCGCCCTGAGCCTCGACCTGATGGAGGCCTACGGCCGGCGGGTCCGGCGGCAGGTTTGAGCTGACGATTTCGACCAGTCCGGAGCGCCGAAAGTCGGGCGACTTCGGTCAGTTTCGACAGCGAAAAGGGTGCACAGGGGCGGGACACCTGCGCCGCCCCTGCGGGACATCGCCGATACATCGCCGATACAATGGCGGGACATGCCTTCGACAATTGTGGACACAGGCGACCCTGAAATTTCGTTGCAGCGCCCGATGAGGGGCCTGGCCCGGGTCAGGTCGCGGCCGGCGCCGCCGCCCGCTTCGCCGCCGCTCGCCGCTCGCGCTCGCGCCGGCGCCAGCGCAGGACGAACCAGACGAGCGGCGCGCCGACGAGGACGAGCGGCAGGGCGCCCGCAAAGAACAGGATCAGGGCGCCCACCATGCTCATGAAGACGGTCAGGGCGTTGTCGAGGGCCTCGGTCGCGGGGCGGAAGGCGCTGTCAGGGGCGAGCTGGCCCTCGGCGGTGTATTCGATGATCAGGCGCGAGGTGGCGACCCGGGTGCGCATCAGCTCCAGCGAGGAGCGGGCCGCGTCGAGCTCGCCCTGGACGCGGGCCAGTTCGCGTTCCGTGGCGAGCAGTTGCTCCAGCGGGCCGGAACGGGTGGCGAGCAACTGCTGCAAGCGGTCGCGCAGGGTGGTCAGGGCGCGCAACCGGGCCTCGGTATCGACCATGGCGCGGGTCAGGTCCTCGCTTTCGGTGGCCGCCTGGGCGATGCGACCCCCCGCCGCTTCAGCGTCCCCGGCCAGACGGGCGCGGAAGGCGGCGATGAAGGCGGGGGTCGCGCGGATCTCGAGCTGGGCGGTCAACTGGTCGCGACCGTAGCGGCTCGACCTCGAGCCGATCACCTGACAGACGGCGGGCCCGGCGGCCGAGCAGGCCTGCTCGTGTCGCGCCATGAGGGCGGGGGCCTTCTCCACGGGGAGTTCAAGACCGTAGCGGTAGACGTAGGCGATGCGGGCGACCTGGGGCGCCGGAGCGGGCGCGGTGGCGGACGGTTCGACGTTCGCGGAAGTGGGCGCCGCCGGAGCGGCGGAGGCGGGGGGTGGCGCGGCCACATCCGCCGCCGCGTCCGCGGCCGGCGCCACGATCTCCATGTTCACCGCATCGTCGGAGTTTGCGATTTCGCCCGCGGGCTGACCGCAGCCCGCCGCCGATGCCGCCAGAAGCAGGCCGAGGGCGGCCGTCACCGTCTTTCGCATGGCGATCTCCCGATCCGCATTGATCACGGTTCTGTGATCAGGCGACGGCATCGTGGCGAAAGCTTGACCAGAGACTGTGCGACAGCGGCTTGCCACACGACGCGCCGTGGCGTTCAACGGGCGCAGGTCCGGCGGGGGAATTCCGGACGGGGAAAGCTTCATGTTCAGCCTGCTGAATCTCCAGAGCCTGTTCGGGCTGGTCGTGGTCGTCGCCGTCTGCTGGGCGTTGTCGGAGAACCGCCGGGCGTTTCCGTGGAAGCTGGCGCTGGGGGCGATCGCCGTGCAGGCGGGGCTGGTGCTGGCGGTGTTCGGCATCCCCGGCTCGCAGGCGGTGCTGAACGCGATCAACGGCGCCGTCGACGGGCTGGCGCGAGCGACCAACGAGGGCACCCGCTTCGTGTTCGGCTACCTGGCCGGGGGCGACCAGCCGTACGCCGTGGCCAACGAGGGGGCGCTGTTCACCTTCGCCTTCCAGGTGCTGCCGCTGATTCTGGTGATCTCGGCCCTGTCGGCGCTGCTGTGGCACTGGAAGGTGCTGAAGTGGATCACCCACGGCTTCGGCATGCTGTTCCAGCGCACCATGGGACTGGGCGGGGTCTCGGCGCTGGCGGTGGCGGCCAACATCTTCCTCGGCATGATCGAGAGCCCGATCGTGATCCGCGCCTATCTCGACAAGCTGACCCGCTCGGAGCTGTTCCTGCTGATGGTGGTCGGGCTGGCGACCGTGGCCGGTTCGACCATGGTGGCCTATGCGGCCATCCTGTCGCCGGTGCTGACCAACGCCGCCGGGCACGTGCTGGTGGCCTCGATCGTCTCGGCTCCGGCGGGCATCCTGCTGGCGCGGGTGATGGTGCCGGAGAAGCCGGGCGAGGGCGGTGCCCACGCCGACTACGACTCGGCCCTGAAGTACGACAGCGCCATCGACGCCATCGTGAAGGGCACGGCGGACGGCCTGATGGTGGTGCTGAACATCTCCGCCGTCCTGATCGTGTTCGTCGCCCTGGTGGCGCTGGTCAATGTGATGCTCGGCGGCTTCTGGCTGTTCGGGGACGTGGTGACGGTCGAACGTGTGCTGGGCTGGCTGTTCATGCCGGTGGCCTGGCTGACCGGGGTGGAGTGGTCGGAGGCGGGCCGCGCCGGCTGGCTGCTGGGGGTCAAGCTGACGCTGACCGAGTTCGTCGCCTTCATCGAACTGGGCAAGGTCCCGGCCGCCGAGATGAGCGAGCGGACCCGGATGCTGATGACCTATGCGCTGTGCGGCTTCGCCAACATCGGGTCGGTGGGGATCACCGTGACCGGGCTGAGCGTGCTGATGCCCGAGCGGCGGGAGGAAGTGCTGGGACTGGTGTGGAAGGCGCTGTTCGCCGGCTTCCTCGCCACCCTGATGACCGCCTGCGTGGTCGGGGCCTTGCCGTCGACGATCTACGGCTGATAGCGTTGCGATAAGCAACGGAGGTCCCGATGAAGCTCTACACCTCGCACCGCGCGCCCAATCCGCGGCGGGTCCGCTGGGTCATGGCCGAGAAGGGGATCGAGGATGTCGAGATCGTCGAGGTCGACCTGCTGTCCGGCGAGCACCGGACATCGGAGTATCGGGCGAAGGTCGGCGTGCCGCATGTGCCGGCGCTGGAGCTGGACGACGGGACGGTGATCTCGGAGTCGCTGGCGATCTGCCGCTATCTGGAGGCGCTGTATCCCGAGCCGAACCTGTTCGGCCGCGACGTCCGCGAACAGGCCGTGGTCGAGATGTGGACCCGGCGCTGCGAATTCTACCTAGCCAATCCGCTCATGCTGAACGTGCGTCACTCGCACCCGGCGCTGGCGGCGCTGGAGGCCGTCCAGCTGCCGCAGGTGGCCGAGTACAACCGGGTCGCGGCGGAGAAGTTCATGAAGTCGCTGGACCGGCGGCTGGGCGAAAACGAGTTCGTGGCCGGGGATCGCTTCACCATCGCCGACATCGTCGGGGTGGTCGGGCTCGAGTTCGCGCGCCTGATCCGCTACCGGCCGCCGGAGGAGCTGACCCACCTCGCCCGCTGGCTGGAGGCCTGCAAGGCGCGACCGGCGGCCTCGGCCGGGGTCTGACGTCCGCAGGTGAAGACGCGGCTGGACGGATCGGCCGCGATCATTTTAAGCTTCAAGCATGCCAGCCGACGCGGTCCGCACCGTCGCCGTCGTGGGCGCCGGACCCGGCGGCCTGTACCTGGCCATTTCCCTGAAGCTGCGTGACCCGTCGCTCGAGGTGACGGTTTACGAGCGCAATCGGCCGGACGACACCTTCGGCTGGGGCGTGGTGTTCTCGGACCAGACCCTGGCCAATCTCAAGGCCAACGACCCGGAGACGGCGGCGCGCATCGAGGCGGCCTTCGTCCACTGGGACGACATCGACGTGCACATCCGCGGGGAGACCATCCGTTCGGGCGGGCACGGCTTCGCCGGCGTGGGGCGGGTGCGGCTGCTGGAGATCCTGCAGGCCCGGGCGGCGGAGCTGGGCGTCGCCTTGCGTTTCGAGACCGAGGTGGAGGACGTCCGGGCGCTGGACGCCGACCTCGTGGTAGCCGCCGACGGGCTGAACAGCCGGACCCGCAACGCCGCGCCGGACACCTTCGGCGTCGACGTCGACGTGAGGACCAACAAGTACGTCTGGCTGGGCACGCGAAAGGCGTTCGAAGCCTTCACCTTCGCCTTCGTGGAGACCCCGCATGGCTGGGTGTGGGCGCATGCCTACCGCTTCGAGCCGGGGCTCTCGACCTTCATCGTCGAATGCACGGAGGCGACCTGGCGCGGGCTGGGCTTCGATCGCATGGACCAGGACGAGATCTGCCGCGCGGCCGAGGCGCTGTTCGCCGACTGGCTGGACGGGCATGCCCTGATGAGCAACGCCCGGCACCTGCGGGGCTCGGCCTGGCTGAACTTCCCGCGCGTGGCCTGCGCCAACTGGCGCGACGGCAAGGTGGTGCTGCTGGGCGACGCGGCGCACACGGCGCATTTCTCGATCGGTTCGGGCACCAAGCTGGCCTTTGAGGACGCCATCCGGCTGGCGGAGGCGGTGACTGCGGGCGGCGACCTCGACACGGCGCTGGCCGCCTACGAGGCCGAGCGGCGGGTGGAGGTGCTGAAGCTGCAGAGCGCGGCACGGAACTCGACGGAGTGGTTCGAGACGGTCGAGCGCTACGTCGGGCTGGAGCCGCTGCAGTTCGCATACAGCCTGCTGACGCGCAGCCAGAGGGTCAGCCACGAGAACCTGCGGCTGCGCGATCCGGCCTTCGTGGCGCGGGTGGAGCGGTGGTTCGCCGGGCGGGCGGGCGCCGAGGTCGGCCGGAACCCGCCGCCGCCGATGTTCGCGCCGCTGCGCCTGCGCGGGCTGACCCTGCCCAACCGGGTCGTGGTGTCGCCGATGTGCATGTACTCGGCCGAGGACGGGACGGTCGGGGATTTCCACCTGGTCCATCTGGGGGCGCGGGCGCTGGGCGGGGCGGGACTGGTGTTCACCGAGATGACCGACGTCTCGGCCGATGGGCGGATCACCCCCGGCTGCGCCGGCATGTACCAGCCGGAGCACCGCGACGCCTGGGCGCGGATCGTCGACTTCGTGCACGGCCAGGGGGCGCAGATCTGCCTGCAGCTGGCCCACGCCGGGCGCAAGGGATCGGTGGAGCGGCCGTGGGGTCCCCGCGCCGATCAACCATTGACGAAGGGCGGCTGGGAGCTGATCGCCCCCTCGCCGGTCGCCTGGGACGAGGGCGACCAGGTTCCGCGCGAGATGACCCGGGCGGACATGGACCGGGTGCGCGACGACTTCGTGCGCGCCGTCGGCTGGGCCGCCGAGGCGGGCTTCGACATGGTCGAGTTGCACTGCGCCCACGGCTATCTGCTGTCGTCCTTCCTGACCCCGGTGTCGAACCGGCGCGACGATGAGTACGGAGGCTCGCTGGAGAACCGGCTGCGCTTCCCCCTGGAGGTGTTCCGCGCGATGCGGGCCGCGTGGCCCGACGAGCGGCCGATGTCGGTGCGCCTGTCGGCGACCGACTGGGTCGAGGAGGGGCTGACGCCGGACGAGGCTGTCGCCATCGCGCGCGCCTTCGCCGGGGCCGGCTGCGACCTGATCGACGTGTCGGCCGGGCAGACCACGCCGGAGGCGCGGCCGGCCTACGGCCGGATGTTCCAGACGCCGTTCAGCGACCGCATCCGCAACGAGGCGGGGGTGGCGACCATGGCGGTTGGCAACATCTACGAGCCGGACCATGTGAACGGCATCCTCGCCGCCGGACGGGCCGACCTGTGCGCCCTGGCGCGGCCGCATCTGGCCGATCCGAACTGGACCCTGCGGGCGGCGGCCGAGCTGGGCTGGCGGGGGCAGGCGCCGCCCGTGCAGTACCGGCAGGGCTTCGCCCAACTGGCGCGCAACCTCGAACGACAGCAGCAGGCGGGGGCGATATGAGCCTGCAGGGACGGCACGCCGTGGTGACCGGAGCCGGGTCGGGGATCGGCCGGGCGACGGCCGAGCTGCTGGCCCTGAACGGGGCGCAGGTGACGCTGGTGGGCCGCCACGTCGGCCGGCTGGGAGAGACGGCGGACCGCATCGGCGACGCGGCCTTCGCGGCCCCGGGCGACGTCACCGACTTCGACGCCCTTGAGGCGGCGCTGGACGCCGGGCGGGACCGCTTCGGGCCGATCGACATTCTGGTCAACAACGCCGGCGGGACCAGCTCGGCGCCGTTCCTGAAGACCGACGCGGCGGTGCTGCGCGAGATGCTGGCGCTGAACCTCGAGGCGCCGGCGCAGGCCATGCGGCTGGTTCTGGACGGCATGCTGGCGCGGCGCCACGGGCGGATCGTCAACGTCGCCTCGACGGCGGGGCTGAAGGGCTATCCGTACGTCTCGGCCTATGTGGCGGCCAAGCACGGGCTGGTCGGGCTGACGCGGGCCACGGCGCTGGAGGTCGCGGCGAAGGGCGTGACGGTCAACGCCGTCTGTCCGGGCTTCACCGATACCGAGCTGGTGGCGCGCTCGGTCGAGGCCATCGTCGGCAAGACCGGACGGACCGAGGACGAGGCGCGGGCGGCGCTGGCGGCGGGCAATCCCCAGGGGCGGCTGATCACCCCCGACGAGGTCGCCGAGACCATCGTCTGGCTGTGCGGCGATGGGGCTTCGGGCGTGAACGGGGCCGCCCTTCCGGTGGCCGGGGGCGAGCCGTGAGCGGCCGCGACGACAAGGCGGCGCTGCGGCTGTGGCTGAGACTGCTGGCCTGCTCGACGGCGGTCGAGCGCGAGGTGGGGCGGCGGCTGCGCGAGGAGTTCGGCTCCACACTGCCGCGCTTCGACCTGCTGTCGGCGCTGGACCGGGCCGGCGAGGCCGGGCTGACCATGGGCGAGGCGGCCGAACGGCTGCGGGTGACCAATGGCAACGTCACCGGGGTGGCCCGGCGGCTTGAGGCGGAGGGGCTGATCGAGCGCCGGGCCGGGCCGGACCGTCGGGTGCAGCGGCTGCGGCTGACGGCCGGGGGCCGGGCGCGCTTCGCGGCCATGGCGGCGGCGCACGCGGGCTGGATCGGGGGCCTGTTCACCGGGCTGGACGGCGGCGAGATCGAACAACTGGGCGGCGGGCTGGAGCGGGCGCGAAGCTCGATCCGGTCGGCCCTGCGGGAGGAGGCGACGCATGAAGGCGCGTGACTACCGAGCCGAGCATTTCCTGTGGTCGGTCGACGACGACGGGGTGGCGACGCTGACCTTGAACCGGCCGGAGCGGAAGAACCCGCTGACCTTCCAGTCCTACGCCGAGATGCGCGACCTGTTCCGCGCCCTGGTCCACGCCGACGACTGCAAGGCGGTGGTGGTGACCGGCGCGGGCGGCAACTTCTCCTCGGGCGGGGACGTGCACGAGATCATCGGGCCGCTGACGGAGATGGCGGCGCCGGAGCTGCTGAAGTTCACCCGCATGACCGGCGATCTGGTCAAGGCGATGCGCGGCTGTCCGCAGCCGGTGATCGCGGCGCTGGACGGGATCTGCGTCGGGGCGGGGGCGATCATGGCCATGGCCTCGGACCTGCGCATCGCCACGCCGCGGACGAAGACGGCGTTCCTGTTCACCCGCGTGGGGCTGGCCGGGTGCGACATGGGGGCCTGCGCCATCCTGCCCCGGATCATCGGCCAAGGGCGGGCCTCGGAGCTGCTGTTCACCGGGCGCAACATGAGCGCGGAGGAGGGGGAGCGCTGGGGCTTCCACAACCGGCTGGTCGAGCCGGAGGCGCTGCTGGAGACGGCGCGCGAACTGGCCCGGTCGCTGGCCAGGGGCCCGACCTTCGCCCACGGCATGACCAAGAACCAGCTGAACGTCGAATGGGGCATGAGCCTGGACGCGGCCATCGAGAGCGAGGCGCAGGCCCAGGCGATCTGCATGCAGACGCAGGATTTTCGCCGGGCCTACGAGGCCTTCGCGGCGAAACGCGAGCCGGTGTTCGAGGGGAACTGAGCCATGGCCGACCGCAGCTTCCTGGACTGGCCCTTCTTCGAGGATCGACACCGGGCGTTCGCGGCGGAGCTGGAGGCGTGGGCGGAGGGCTCGGAAGCGGTCCGGCGGCACGGCGACGATGACCTCGACGGCGACTGCCGGGCTATCCTGAAGGCGCTGGCCCGGGGCGGCTGGCTGAAGAACGCGGTGCCCGACGCGGGCGGCAGGCTGGATGTGCGCACCCTGTGCCTGACGCGGGAGACGCTGGCGCGGCGCTCGGGACTGGCCGACTTCGTTTTCGCCATGCAGGGACTGGGCTCGGGGCCGATCAGCCTGTTCGGGACCGACGAGCAGAAGGCCCGCTGGCTGCCCGCCGTGGCGGCGGGGCAGGCCATCGCCGCCTTCGCCCTGTCGGAGCCGGAGGCGGGCTCGGACGTGGCGGCGCTGGCGACCACGGCGCGGCGCGAGGGCGACGGCTGGGTGCTGGACGGGACCAAGACCTTCATCTCCAACGGCGGGCTGGCCGACCGCTACACGGTGTTCGCGCGCACCGGGGAGGCGGGGGCGAAGGGGATCAGCGCCTTCGTGGTTGATGCGGATACGCCCGGCTTCGAGGTGGTCGAGCGCATCCCGCTGATGGCGCCGCACCCGCTGGCGACGCTGAGGTTCGCGAACTGCCGCATCGACGGCGACCGGCTGCTGGGCGAGCCGGGGCAGGGCTTCCGGATCGCCATGGCGACGCTGGACGTGTTCCGCTCGACGGTGGCGGCTGCGGCGCTGGGCTTCGCGCGCCGCGCCTTTGACGAGGCGGCGCAGCGGGCGGTGAAGCGCAAGCTGTTCGGCGCCCCCATGGCCGATCTGCAGCTGGTGCAGGCGGCGCTGGCCGAGATGGCGCTGAAGATCGACGCGTCGGCCCTGCTGATCTACCGCGCCGCCTGGCTGAAGGACCAGGGCGCGCCGCGCGTGACCCGCGAGGCGGCGATGGCCAAGCTTTACGCCACCGACGAGGCACAGGCGGTGATCGACCAGGCGGTGCAGCTGTTCGGCGGACTGGGCGTCGTCTCCGGCAATCCGGTCGAGCGGCTGTACCGGGAGATCCGCGCCCTGCGCATCTACGAGGGGGCGTCGGAGGTGCAGAAGATCGTCATCGCCCGGCAGGCGCTGGGCGCGCTGCAGGGAGGCGGCTGATGGGGGAGAGCGCGCATGTCGACCGCTTCGTGCTGGAGCGGCTGCCGCCGCCCGAGCAGCAGCCGGACTTTCTCTTCGACCTGCCGGAGCTGGCCTATCCGCCGCGCCTGAACGCGGCCACGGAACTTCTTCGCCGGGCTGTCGAGGCGGCCGGGCCGGAGGGGCGGGCCCTGATCGACTTCGACCACGAATTCTCGTGGGCGCGGGTCGACGCCGTCTCCGGCCGGATGGCGCGGGTGCTGGTCGAGGACCTGGGCCTGGTCCCCGGCAACCGGGTGCTGCTGCACGGGCCCAACTCGGCGTGGACGGTGCTGGCCTGGTTCGCGATCCTGAAGGCCGGCGGCGTGGTGGTGGCGACCATGCCGATGCTGCGCGCGACCGAACTGGCGACCGTCCTGGCCAAGGCGCAGGTCAGCCACGCCCTGGTTTACGAGACGCTGGCCGAACCGGTGGAAGAGGCCCGCGCCGCGGCGCCTTCGCTGACCCGGGTGATGACCTCGGCCCAGTTGCAGGCCGCGGCCATGGCCCTGCCGCCGGGAACAGGCTTCGAGTCGGTCGGCACCGCCGCCGACGATCCGGCGCTGATCGCCTTCACCTCAGGGACGACGGGCAAGCCCAAGGGCTGCGTCCATTTCCATCGCGACGTGCTGGCCATGGCCGACACCTTCGCGCGTCATCTGCTGGACCTGCGCCCCGGAGACGTGGTCGTCGGGACGCCGCCGATCGCCTTCACCTTCGGGCTCGGCGGGCTGGTGGTGTTCCCGGCCGCGGCGGGCGCGGCGACCGCCTTTGCCAACCGGCCGGGGTTCGAGGCGCTGGCCGAGACCATCGAAGGCCACCGTGCGACGGCTATCTTCACCGCGCCTACCGGCTACCGGGCGCTGCTGAAGCTGGCGGACGAGCATGACCTGTCTTCCCTGCGCACCTGCGTCTCGGCGGGCGAGACCCTGCCGGCGGCGACTTCCGAGGCCTGGTATGCCGCCACCGGCGTGCGGATCATCGACGGCATCGGCTCGACCGAGATGATCCACATCTTCATCTCCGCCCGGGGGGACGACATCCGGCCGGGCTGCACCGGGCGGGCGGTGCCGGGCTACGAGGCCCGGATCGTCGACGAGGCGGGCCGGCCGCTGCCGCCGGGCTCCACCGGGCGGCTCGCCGTGCGCGGCCCGACCGGCTGTCGCTACCTCGAGGACGAGCGTCAGGCGGCCTATGTGCACCATGGCTGGAACCTGACCGGCGACGTCTACCGCCTCGATGAGGCGGGGCGGTTCTGGTTCGTGGCGCGGTCGGACGACATGATCATCTCGTCGGGCTACAACATCGGCGCGCCGGAGGTGGAGAACGCCCTGCTCGGGCATCCGGCGGTCGCCGAGGCGGCGGTGATCGGCGCGCCGGACGAGGAGCGCGGCCAGATCGTCAAGGCTTTCGTCGTGCTGCACCCCGGCCGGGGGCCGTCCGACGCGCTGCGCTGCGAGCTGCAGGCGCACGTCAAGTCGGTCATCGCGCCCTACAAGTATCCGCGCGCTCTGTGGTTCGTGGACAGTCTGCCGAAGACGCAGACCGGCAAGCTGCAGCGCTTCCGTCTGAAGGACGACGCATGAGCGGGCAGGTGTTCACCGTGCGGCGACGGGTGCGGTTCGCCGACTGCGACGCAGCGGGCATCGTCTTCTTCCCGCGCTATTTCGAGATGCTGAACGGGGTGGTCGAGGACTGGTTTGCGGGGCCGCTGGGCGTGTCGTTCCGCGAGCTGCACCTTGAACGCGGGGCCAGCGTGCCGACGGCGGCGGTGGAGGCGACCTTCCGGGCGCCCTCGAGGCTGGAGGATGACCTCGAGTTCTCGCTGGCGGTCACGCGGCTGGGCGGCGCCTCGTGCGGGCTGCGCCATCGTATCGACTGCGGCGGCGAGCGACGCTTCGAGGCGACCCAGACGATCGTCCATGTCGGGCGCGCGCTGAAGCCGGAGCCGTGGCCCGGGGAGTTGCGGGCGCGGATGGCGCCCTTCGTGGAGAGCGCCGCATGAACCGCGTCCTGCTGCCGGAAGGCTGGCCCCGGCCCAAGGGCTATTCCAACGGGATCGCCGCCGAAGGGCGGATGGTGTTCGTCGCCGGCCAGATCGGCTGGACGCCGGAGGGGGTGTTCCCGCAGGGCTTCGCCGCCCAGTTCCGACAGACGCTGGCGAACACCCTCGCCGTGCTGGCCGAGGACGGGGCCGGGCCCGAGCACATCGTGCGCATGACCTGGTTCGTGGTCGATCGCGAGGAGTATCTGGCCAGCCTGCGAGAGATCGGCGCCGCCTGGCGCGAGCTGATCGGGCCGCACTATCCGGCCATGGCGGTGATCGAGGTGAAGGGGCTGATCGAGGCCGAGGCCCGACTGGAGATCGAGACCACGGCCGTGATCGGCTGACGACAGCTCAGTGCGCGGCGCTGCTGCTGCGCGGCAGGCTGGCCAGAGCGTCGCGGCAGGCGCGCTCGCACTCGCGGCAGGTCTCGGCGCAGATGCGGCAGTGCTCGTGCTTGTCGGCGTGCTGTTCGCATTCGGCGGCGCAGCGGGCGCAGGCCAGCTCGCAGGCGCGCAGCTGGGCCTCGATCACCGGCACGTCGCCCCCCGAGCGACGGGTGGCGATCAGGCCGCTGGTCAGGCAGACGTCGGCGCAGTCCATGTTGAGGCGGATGCACTGCACCAGCTCGGCGACCATCTCCTCGCCGAGGCAGGCGTCCGCGCAGGAGGCGCAGACCTGGGCGCAGTCGAAGCAGGCCTCGACGCAGCGGGCGAGGGCCGTGTTGACCTCGCCGCGGACGTGCGGGTGGGTGGCGATCATCTGTTCGGCGCGCATGGCGGGCTCCCTGGAATGTGCTGGCCCCGATCGGGAAGGGGCAGCAGGGCAACCCGCGGCGCGGCCGGAAGTTCGGAGCGTCGCCGAAAAAGCGCTCAGGCGACGCGCCGGCGCGCCCCGCACAGGTCGCAGAACTCCTGGCCTTCGCGCCGGCGGTCGGGCCGCCACCGATGGCGACGACACCTCAACTGGCGGATCAGCCGCCGGATCGCTGCAAACATGCGCATGCCCCTGAACGCACCCAGAAGGTAGCGTCTAGCGGGAAACGGGGGAGGTGGAAAACCCCCGGGAGTTGAGCCGTCCACGGCTTTCACCGCGACCGACCGTCGCCCCCCTCCCGGCTTTTTCGGAACTCCCCCCGCCCGCCTCGCCTTCTACGGTCAAGGCGGAAAGGAGGCGGGCATGGCGATGCGAACCGGACCGGGCGGCTGGATGGTGAGAATCCTGGGCGTGGTCTTCCTGCTGATCGGGGTGATCCTGACAGGCGGCGGCGCGTGGCTGCTCACGCTGGGCGGCTCCTTCTACTACCTGCTGGCCGGGCTGGGCCTGGTGGCCACGGGGGTGATGCTGTTCCGGCTCAGGCCGGCGGGGGCGTGGATCTACGTCGCCGTCTTCGTCCTGACCGTGCTGTGGGCGCTATGGGAAGTGGGGCTGGACGGCTGGGCGCTGGTCCCGCGCGTCGTCGCCCCGGCCGTGCTGCTGATGGCCGTGATCGCCGCGCTTCCGGTGCTCGATCGCCGCCGCGGCGGACGCCTGGCGCTGATCGCCGGCGGCGTGTTTGCGCTTGGAGCGGTCGGTTTCGGCGTGGCCGTCGCCCAGGCCAACCGACCGGCGACGCCGCAGCCGGGCGCCGGCGGACTGCTGCCCGGCATGGCCGAGCCGTCGTTGCGCGGCGTCGGCGCCGACTGGCCTGCCTACGGGGGCACCTACAGCGCGCGGCGCTATTCGCCGCTGGCGCAGATCAACCGCGAGAACGTCGGGGACCTGGAGCGGGCGTGGATCTACCGCACCGGCGACCTGCCCGAGGACAAGTGGGGCGCGGAGACGACGCCCCTGAAGGTCGGGGACACGGTCTATCTCTGTTCCGCGCGAAATGTGCTGATCGCTCTGGACGCCCGCACCGGGGAGCAGCGCTGGCGCTACGATCCGCAGGTGTCCGACGACTGGATCCCCTACACCGCCGCCTGCCGGGGGGTAGCCTACTACGATGCCTCCGCCGCGACGACGGCCACTCCGACGCCTGCGGTGACCCGGCAGGACGCGCGGGCGACGGGCGTGCGGACGGGACCGGCTCCGGACGCTCCGCCGCCCGCCACGACCGCGGCCGTCGCAGCCTGCGCCCAGCGCATCATCGAAGGGACGCTGGATGGCCGCCTGATCGCCGTCGACGCGCGCACGGGCCGCCCCTGCGCGGACTTCGGCGACAACGGGTCGGTCGACATTAAGGTCGGCATGGGCGAGGTCATTCCCGGCATGGTGTCGATCACCTCGGCGCCGACCATCGTGCGCGGCGTGGTGGTCACCGGCCACCAGGTGCTGGACGGCCAGTACAACGAGGCTCCGTCGGGGGTCATCCAGGGCTTCGACGCGGTGACCGGCGAGCTGCGCTGGGCCTGGGACATGGCGCGGCCGGACCTGACCGGGCGGCCGGAGGCGGGCGACAGCTACACCCGCGGCACGCCGAACATGTGGACCACAGCCTCGGGCGATGAGCAGCTGGGGCTGGTCTATCTCCCGATGGGCAACTCGGCGGCGGACTACTACAGCTCCGATCGGTCTGTGGCGGAGAACCGCTACGCCACGGCGCTGGTGGCGCTGGACGTGACCACCGGCCGGCCGGCGTGGTCGTTCCAGACCGTGCATGTCGACGTCTGGGACTACGATCTGGGGTCGCAGGCGACGCTGATCGACTATCCGACCGCCGGCGGCATGGTTCCGGCCCTGGTGCTGCCCAGCAAGCAGGGCGACCTGTACATCCTCGACCGCCGCACCGGGCGGCCGCTGACGCCGGTGGAGGAACGGCGCGTGCCCGGCGGCGGCGTGGAGCCGGACGAGCGCACGCCGACCCAGCCGTTCTCGCGCTTCCACACCCTGGCGAAGCGGGACCTGACCGAGCGCGACATGTGGGGCATGTCTCCGATCGACCAGATGATCTGCCGCATCGGCTTCCGACAGGCGGCGTACGAGGGGATGTACACTCCCCCGACCACGGACCGACGCTGGATCCAGTACCCGGGCTACAACGGCGGCTCGGACTGGGGCGGGGTAGCGGTCGATCCGCGGCGCGGCTGGATCATCGCCAACTACAACGACATGCCCAACTATAACCGGCTGGTGCCGCGCGAGGAGGCCAATGAGAAGGGCTGGTTCCCGCGCGGCGATCCGCGCCTGAAAGAGCAGGCCCCGGAATCGCGCGGCGGCGTCCCCGAGGGGGCGGAAGGGGCTGGCGACCCGCAGTGGGGCGTGCCCTACGCCATCGACGTCAACGCCGGCTGGCGCATGAAGTCGACCGGCATGCTGTGCAAGCAGCCGCCCTACGGGGGCATCCGCGCCGTCGACATCCGCACCGGCCGCACCGTCTGGGATCGACCGCTGGGCACGGCGCGCAAGAACGGGCCGTTCGGCATTCCGTCGATGCTGCCGATCGACATCGGCACGCCGAACAACGGCGGCTCGGTGGTCACTGCAGGCGGGCTGATCTTCATCGCCGCCGCCACCGACGACCTGATCCGGGCCGTCGACATCGAGACCGGCGAGACGGTGTGGTCCGAGGCCCTGCCGGCCGGCGGACAGGCGGGGCCCATGGTCTACGAGCAGGACGGGCGGCAGTATCTGGTCGTGATGACGGGAGGCCACCACTTCATGGAGACGCCGAAGGGCGACCAGGTGATCGCCTGGGCGTTGCCGGAGCGATGAGCGCGGCGCCCCTCTGGCTGCCGTACTGCGGGCCCGCGCCGGCTGGGGGCGAATGGCGGTGGAACCTCG
The DNA here is from genome assembly GCA_023424215.1 of Pseudomonadota bacterium. GTDB lineage: Bacteria > Pseudomonadota > Alphaproteobacteria > Caulobacterales > Caulobacteraceae > Brevundimonas. The sequence continues at coordinate 23,292 of JAFAEC010000161.1, read as the reverse complement.
ACCCGGCGCTGATCGCGGCGCTGGTCGCCGTGGCGGTCGTCTTCGCCTGGCGGATGCGCGGGCGGGAGCGGGCCTTGGGGCTGGCGGCCGTGAGCGTGCTGGCGGTCAGCTTCGTTTCGCCCCTGTGCGCGCTGAGCTCGGCCCTATTCGCGGCGCGGACCGTGCACCACGTGCTGCTGGTCGCCATGGCCGCGCCGTTGCTGGCCTGGGCCTTGCCGGCGCGACGGACCGGGCCGTTGGCTCTGGCGACGGCGGCGCAGGCGGCGGTGTTCTGGGCCTGGCACGCGCCGGGCGCCTACGCCTGGGCGCTGTCGCACGACCCCGCCTACTGGCTGATGCAGGCCAGCCTGCTGGGCACGGCGCTGTGGTTCTGGGCCGGGGTGCGGCGCGCCTCCGCCCCGGCGGCGGTGGCGCAGCTGCTGGTCGCCATGGTGGCCATGGGACTGCTGGGCGCCCTGCTGACCTTCGCCGGCCAGCCGGTCTATGCGCCGCACCTGTTCACCACCGCGGCGTGGGGCTTGACCGCGCTGGAGGACCAGCAGACGGCGGGGCTGATCATGTGGGCCCCGGCGGCGGCGGTCTATCTGGCGGCGGCGCTGCTGACCCTCGGCCGCTGGATCGGGCCGGACGCGAAGGCCGGGGCCGGCGCGGCATGATCGTCAGGATCACGGGCTACGTCCTCGAATGGGCGGCGGGCCACCATGACGAAGGCCGCTATTCGCCGGTGGCCATAATCTTCCACTGGACGATGGCCGCGCTGGTGATCGTCCAGCTGTTCTGGGGCTGGTGGATGGGGCGGCTGCCGGTGGGCGGCGGCAAGGTGGCGGCCCACGACCTGCACTATGCGATCGGCGTCCTGATGCTGGTGCTGGCGCTGGGCCGCGGGGCGTGGCGCACACTGGCTCCCGGGCCGATCAATGACGCCGACAAGCCGGGCTGGGAGAGCGTGGCGGCGCATGTGACGCACTATCTCTTCTACATCTGCCTGTTCGGGCTGCCATTGAGCGGCTGGGCGATGATCTCGGCCACGGCGCGGGAGGAGGACCTGAGCCTGCTCGGCTTCGTGCCGTGGCCGCTGATGCCCATGCAGAACCTCGATCTGATGACGCGCTGGCGGGTGGAGGCGGTTGCGGAGTGGACCCACTGGGGCCTGATCCTGACCTTGCTGCTGATGATCCCCATCCACATCGGGGCGGCGCTGAAGCACCACCTCATCGACCGGGACGACGTACTCCACGGGATGCTTCCGGTCGTGCCGCAGCTGCCGCGGAAGCGGACGCGCTGGCAGCGTCGCTGGCTGGCGGCGGAGCAATGGGTGCGGTCTCGAGCCAGACGGCTATGGCGCGCATTTCCGTTTCCGTCAGGCCGGCGACGGCGTCCGACATGACGCTGCGCGGGTCGTTGCGGCGCCCGCCCGTCTTCCAGCGGCGCAGCTGGTCGAGGGTGTAGGCGGCGGGCTGGCCGGCGACGGCGGGGTTGCCGGGGCCGACGCCCTGTCCCTGATCGCCGTGACAGACGGCGCAGGCCGGAACGCCGGCGTCCGGACCACCGCGCAGCCAGACGGCTGGCGGCGGCGCGGCGACGCCTCTCGAGGGCGGGGGCAGGGCGGCGTACCAGGCGGCGACAGCGCGGCGATCGTCGTCGTCGAGCCAGCGTGCGGCTTCGTACATGGCCGGGTCGTCGCGAAGCCGGTTGGCGTAGTCCTCGAGCTGCTTCTGCAGGTAGCCGGCGTCGAGGCCGGCGAGACGGGGCACGCTGACGCCGTCGCCCATGCCGTCGAGGCCGTGGCAGCTGAAGCAGGCGTTGGAAGCGCCGCCCTCGCCCCCGCTCATGGCGATGACCTGGCCGTCGGCGGTGAAGGCCGCGGTCGACTGGCTGTCCGCGCCGGAGCAGGCAGCGGCGAGGAGGACGAGTCCGGACGGGAAGAGGGCGCGCACGGGTTTCGAACACGTCCCCAGCTTGGCGGTTCCCGGAACCGTGGCCGTGGGGAGGGGTTAGGTTCTCGAGCAGGAGGGGCGGAACGATTGCCGACGAACAGATGGAAGCGGACGTGAGGGGGCGGGCGGTGTTGCTGGCGCTGCTCACCGCAGCCTGCTCCGACAAGAGCGGGGGGCCGCGCGAGATCGCCGGCGCCGATCCGGCGCGGGGACTGGAGATCGCCCGCAAGGTGGGCTGCGCCGCCTGCCACGAAACGCCCGGCGTCGCCTGGCCGCGAGGCGCGGCGGGGCCTTCGCTGGACGGCTTCGGCAGCAGCCCCTTGATCGCCGGCAGGTTCCCGAACCAGCCGGACAATCTGGTGCGATGGGTGCGGGACGCGCCGTCGATGGCCCCGGAGACCGGCATGCCGGCGACGCCGATCACGGAAGCCGAGGCGCGCGATGTCGCCGCCTGGCTCTATACGCTGCAATGAGCGCCCCGACGCCTGGAACGTCCGGCTGGCCGCCGCCGGCGCTGGACCCGGCGGGACCGTTCGCGGGGCCGCTGAACGTGCTGGCCTGGGTGCTGTTCGCCATGGCCGCGGCCGTGCTGGTCATCGTTCTGGTCGCCCTGGGCGTCGCCCTGTTCGGGCCGCGGCGCTGGCGGGCGCGGCTGGGCGGCGAGCGGCTGATCTGGATCGGCGGGCTGGCCTTCCCGGTGGTCGTGCTCAGCGCCCTGCTGATCTACGGCCTCGGCCTGACCAGCCGCCTCACCGAAGAGCCGGCGCCCGGCGAGATGCGCGTGCGCGTCACCGGCGAGATGTGGTGGTGGCGCGTCGCCTATCTGGACGGGCAGGGGCGCGAGGCGCTTCAGGACGCCAACGAGCTGCATATCCCGGTAGGGCGTCCGGTGGTGCTGGAACTCGACTCCGCAGACGTCATCCACAGCTTCTGGGTCCCGAGGCTGTCCGGGAAGGTCGACATGATCCCGGGGCGACGCAACCTGATGCGCATCCAGGCGGACGCGCCCGGGGTCTATGGCGGTCAGTGCGCCGAATACTGCGGCGGTCCGCACGCCCTGATGGGATTCGTCGTCGTCGCGCACGAGCCGGCGGCCTTCGAGGCCTGGCGGGCTCGACAGGCGGCGCCCGCCCCGGCGGCGACGCTCCCGCATCCCGGGGCGGCGGTGTTCGATCGCGCCGGCTGCGGCGCCTGCCACGCGGTGGCGGGGACGGCGTTCAACGGGCTGGCAGGACCGGACCTCAGCCACGTCGGGTCGCGGCGCACCCTCGGCGCCGGCATCCTGCCCAACAACCAGGGGACGCTGGCCGGCTGGATTTCAGACAGCCAGTCGATCAAGCCGGGCAACCGCATGCCCGCCTATCCGGTGCTGACCGGGCAGGAGCTGCGCGACGTCTCGGCCTGGCTCGAGAGCCTCGAATGAAGAGCGAGACCGGGTTCGACCCGGAGCTCTACGAGCGCTTTCCCACCAGGGGGCCGCGGCCGGAGGGGGAGCTTGAGGCGCTGGAGCAGGTCTGGTGCCGGCCGAAGGGCTGGCAGTGGATCACGGCGATCAACAACAACTTCGTCGGCGTCTACTACGTCGGCGCGGCCATGCTGTTCTTCGTGCTGGCGGGGGTGTTGGCGCTGCTGATGCGCACCCAGCTGGCCTTGCCGATGAACGGCTTCCTGCCGCAGGAAACCTACAACCAGATGTTCACCGTGCACGGCACGGTGATGATGTTCCTGTTCGCCGTGCCGGCAGTCGAGGCGCTGGGCGTGCTGCTGCTGCCGCAGATGGTGGGTGCGCGCGATCTGCCCTTCCCGCGCCTGTCGGCCTACGCCTTCTGGGCCTATCTGATCGGCGGCCTGGCCTTCTTCTGCTCGATCTTCTTCGGCCTAGCCCCGAACGGCGGCTGGTTCATGTATCCGCCGCTGACCTCGACCACCTACTCGCCGGGGATCAACGCCGACTTCTGGCTGCTGGGCATCGGCTTCATCGAGATCTCGGCCATCGCCGGGGCCATCGAGATCATCGTCGGCGTGCTGCGCAACCGCGCGCCGGGCATGACGCTGGACAAGCTGCCGATCTTCGCCTGGGCGATGCTGATCTTCGCCTGCATGATCATCATCGCCTTCCCGTCGATCATCCTGTCGACCCTGCTGCTTGAGGTCGAGCGGGCGCTAGGCTGGCCGTTCTTCGACGCGCTGAAGGGGGGCGATCCCCTGCTGTGGCAGCACCTGTTCTGGTTTTTCGGCCACCCGGAGGTCTACATCATCTTCCTGCCGGCGGCGGGGGCGATGTCGACCATCATCCCGGCCATGGCGAGGACCCGGCTGGTCGGATACCGGCTGGTGGTGCTGGCCATGCTGGCCACGGGCTTCATCAGCTTCGGCGTGTGGGCCCACCACATGTTCACCACCGGCATGCCGACCATCTCGACCAGCTTCTTCTCGGCGGCGTCGATGGCGGTGTCGCTGCCGGCCGGGGTGCAGGTGTTCGCCTGGATCGCCACCGTCGCGGCCGGGAGGATGCGTTTCACCACCCCCGGCCTGTTCGTGCTGGGGGCCCTGATCATCTTCACCATGGGCGGGCTGACCGGGGTGATGGTGGCCATGGTGCCGTTCGACTGGCAGGCCCATGACAGCTACTTCATCGTCGCCCACCTGCACTATGTCCTGATCGGCGGCATGGTCTTCCCGCTGTTCGCCGCCATCTACTACTGGCTGCCGATGAGCTCGAGCCGGCCGCTGAGCGAGCGGCTGGGCCGGTGGGTGTTCTGGCTGATGTTCAGCGGCATGCACCTGACCTTCCTGCCCATGCACCTGACCGGGCTGATGGGCATGCCGCGGCGGGTCTACACCTACCTGCCGGACCGGGGGTGGGAGATCCCCAACATGATCTCGACGGTCGGCTCCTTCCTGTTCGGGGCGGCGGTGCTGCTGTGGATCGTCGACATGATCCGCAACTTCCGTCCGTTCGGAAAGGACGCCGGCAACGTCCATGACGGTCCCGGGCTGGAGTGGCTGCCGACCGGTCTCTACTCGGTGCGCTCCATTCCGGTGGTGAAGAGTCTCTACCCGCTGTGGGACCAGAAGAACCTCGCGCGCGACGTGGAGGCGGGCCGCTACTTCCTGCCCAATACGGCGACCGGGGAGCGCGAGACCATCGTCACCTCGACCCTGAACGCCGAGCCGCAGTACCTGCAGCGCATGCCCGCGCCCTCGGCCTGGCACGTCTGGGGGGCGGTGTTCACGGCGGCCTTCTTCCTGCTGCTGACGGTGCAGGCCTATCTGCCGTCGGTGATCTGCGGGGTGCTGGCGGTCTATTGCCTGATGCACTGGTGCTGGCTGCTGGACCGGCCGCGCATCCAGCCCACCGTAGACGTCGGCGCAGGCGTCCAGCTGCCGACCTACGTCAGCGGCCCGTCCAGCCACGGCTGGTGGGCCATGTTCATCACCCTGATCGTCGCCGGCATGGTGGGGACCCTGCTGGGTTTCAGCTACGTTTTCCTGTGGAGCCGCCAGCCGGAGACCTGGGCGGCTCCGCCCGACCTGCCGCTGCTTGCGCCTGTGCTCGCCGCCTATCTGGGGGCGGGGCTGCTGGCCTGGGCGAGCTGCCGGACGCTGCGGCTGGACCGGCCGCGCACGCCGGCCGTCGCGACGCTGATGATGCTGGCGGCCGTGGGGCTGGCCGGAGCGGGGCTGGGGATGGACCTCGACCACTGGCTGGCGACGGGATTGCGGCCCGAGGTCAACGCGCAGGGCGCGACCGTCTACGCCCTGATCGGCTGGCAGGGGTTCTTCGTCGCCGTCTCGGGGCTGATGGGGCTCTACGCCCTGCTGCGCTGGCTGGCCGGGCACGTCGAGGCGGCGCGGCCGTCGACCTTCGACCTGATCGGCCTGTTCCTCGCCTTCACAGCGGCGCAAGGGGCCGGCTCCGTGCTGCTGACGCGCCTGTTTCCGGGAGCGGCGATGTGAAGGCCTGGGCGTGGATGCTGGGCGGCTTGACGCTGTGGGGCTTCCACTTTCTCGGCGTCTATCTGATCGCCAGCGTCGCCGACGTGGCGGCCGAGGCCGACGACCCCGCCTGGCGGATGGCCGGGCTTGGCTTCAGCATCCTGTGCGTGCTGGCGGGGACCGTGCTGGGCCTGATCGCCCTGCGCCGCCTGCGCCGGGCGGAGGGAGAGGTTTCCGGCTTCCGCCGGGAGATCGCCGTGCTGGGCTTCGGCGTCGCCGTGGTCGCGATGATCTGGCAGGCGCTGCCCACCCTCACCGGCCACTGACGACGCCGAACCGCGTCAGTGCTCCCCGTGGCCGTGGGTGTCGGCCGCGGCCGCGCCCGGGGCCATGGCCTCGCCGTCGGCGCCGGCGAACCAGAACGGCCGGCGCGGACGCTGCCGCGGGGCGACCTCGTTCATGCCGGAGTCGTACACCCGGCCATTGGCGACGGTGTAGGCGATCGAGGTGGTGTTGCGGATGTTGTCCAGCGGATTGGCGTCCAGCACGACCATGTCGGCCAGCTTGCCCGGCTCCAGCGAGCCGAGGTCGCGGTCCATGCCGAGGGCCCGGGCGCCGCTGAGGGTGCCGGCGCGGATCACGTCCAGCGGGGCCATGCCGCCCTGGGCGAGGCTCCACAGCTCCCAGTGCGCCCCGAGGCCCTCGCGCTGGCCGTGGGCGCCGATCAGGACGTCGACGCCCTGCTGGTTCAGCCGGTTCGCCTCGCGGGCCACGGAGATGTGGTTCCACTCGTTGTCCGGCAGGGTCTCGGGACGGCGGGCGCGGGCGTCGAGGGTGCGGCGCGGCACGTACTGCGTCAGGATCGGGTGATCCCAGACATTGCTCTCCTGGTACCAGTAGTTCTCGCCGTAGCTGCCGCCGTAGGCCACGACCAGGGTCGGGTTGTAGGCGGTCTCCGTCTGGCGCCACAGCTGGTGCACGTCATCGTAGAGGTGGGCCAGCGGGATCGAGTGCTCGATCGTGGTGTGGCCGTCGACGATCATCGACATGTTGTGCTGGTACAGCGAGCCGCCTTCGGGGACGACCATCATGCCGAGCTGGCGGGCGGCCTCGATGATCTGCTGGCGCTGCTCGCGGCGCGGCTGGTTGTAGCTCTTGACGCTCCACGCACCGGCGGCCTGCATGCGCCGCAGGGTGGACAGGGCGTCGTCGAGATCGTCGACCTGGGCGGTGAAGGCGGTGGTGGCGCCGTAGAGGATGGTACCGGTCGAGAAGATGCGCGGCCCGACCACGCGGCCGGCGCGGGCCAGCTCGCTGTGCGCGAAGATCTCGCTGGTGTCGTTGGACGGGTCGTGGATCGTCGTCACCCCGAAGGCGAGGGCGGCGTAGTTGATCCGGCTCTGCTCGGGGATGATCTCGTTGTCGCCCATCGAGCCGTGCCAGTGGGCGTCGATCAGGCCCGGCATGATGGTCTTGCCGGTCATGTCGAGAGTCGGAATCCCGGCCGGGATGGTGGTGCTGGCCATCGGGCCGATGGTCTCGATGCGGTTGCCGTCGATGACGACGACGCCGTTCTCGATGACTTCGCCGCCGTTCATGGTGATCAGCCGGGCGCCGGTCAGGGCGATGCGGCCCTCCGGCACGTCGGCCGGCGCGCTGAAGCCGAGGTTGATCCCCCGCTCGTCCGGCTTGGGCAGCTCCTCGGGCGCGCCCTCGACGAAGGCGAACGACTGGTTGAGGTCGCGGGTGAACAGCTCCGGCCCGAGCGACCACTGCAGCCGGCGGGAGTCGCCAGACCAGCTGAGCCATTCGCCGGCGTCGCGGGTGACGCGGGCCTGGGGCAGGGACTTGCCTTCGGCGCTGATGGTCACCGGCCGGCCGGCGGCGACGAAGGGCGCGACATAGGCGTTGAACCGCTCGGTCCAGCCGACCCAGTTTCCGTCGGGCGACAGGGCGAACTCGGCGGCCCATTCGGAGCGCAGGTGGGTGCGGGCGTCGTCGCCGTCGAGATCGACCGAGAACAGGGTGCGGTGGTCGCCGTCGCGGCCGGTCAGGAACAGGCGGTCGCCGTCGGCGCCGAACTGCGGCGCGACTCCGTCGTCGGTGACGAACACAGGCTCGCCGCCGCTGGCGGGGATGCGGTACACGCCGGTGTCGCGGCTCCACAGCGGGCTGGTCAGGTCGCCGCCGGCGACGGTTCGGTAGACCACGGTGCGGCCGTCCGGCGAGAAGGTCGGCTCGACGTAGTGGCCCGGACGCGAGCTGATCACCCGGCCGGTCCCGCCCGAGGCGGGGACCACGCGGACCGTGCCCAGCTCCTCGTCGTCCCAGGTGGTGTAGACGATCGAACGGCCGTCGCGGGACCAGTTCGGATAGAGCTCGAAGTGGTCGTTCTGACGGGTCAGGCGGCGCGCCTCGCCGGTCGGCAGGTCGCGGATCCACAGGTTGCCGAGCGCCTCGAAGACCACGCGCGAGCCGTCCGGGGACGGGCGGGCCCAGCGGACCATCTTCACATCGAAAGCGTCGGGCGCGACCTCGACGGGGAAGCGCACGGCCTCCTGCACGCGTCGGGTGTCGGCGACGTGGAAGGGGATGTCGGACACCGCACCAGAGGCGACGTCGACGCGCTGGATGCGGCCGTCGGCCCAGAAGACGATGGAGCGGTTGTCGGGCGTCCAGCTGATGGCCGGATAGACGCCGTGGATGGCCCAGGTCTCCTGCAGGTCGCGGTCGAGGCCGCTGAACACCGGCGTCTCGCGCCCGGACTCGATGTCCATGACGTAGAGCACCGACTGGTAGCGGACGCGCCGGATGAAGGCGATCGACTTGCCGTCGGGCGAAGGGGTCGGGCGGATCGAGCCGCCGGGGCCGGTGATGTAGGGCTCGATCTCGCCGGTTTCGCGGTCCAGGCGGCGGATGACGTAGATCTGTTCGTTGACGTCCTTCGAGTATTCGAAGACGCCGCCCGGCGTGGCGTCGTCGGAGAAGTAGATGTAGCGGCCGTCAGGCGAGACCGCGGGCTCGCCGGTGTCCTTCTGCTGGGTCCGGCGCTCGGTCATCTGCACGCCGCCGCCGCCGGAGCGGTGGTACATCCAGATCTCGCCGGCGCCCAGCGAACGCGCCGAGGTGAAGTGCTTGCGGGCCACGATGAACTGGCCGTCGGGCGTCCACTCCGGCTGGTTCAGCAGGCGGAAGGATTCCTTCGACACCTGCACCGGGTTGGAGCCGTCGGCGTCCATGATCCAGATGTTGTCGCCGCCGCCCCGGTCGGAGGTGAAGGCGATGTGGCGGCCGTCGGGCGACCACTTCGGCTGCATCTCCCAGGCCACGCCCGAGGCGATGGCGCGCGCCTCGCCGCCCTCGATGGGCATGACGTAGATGTCGCCGAGCAGGTCGAAGGCGACCATGCGGCCGTCCGGGCTGACGTCGACCGACATCCAGGTGCCGCGGGTGACGTCGATGGGGATGTCGCGCGACGGCCCGGGCGGGTTCTGCACGTCCCATTTCGCCTTCTCCTCGTCCGCCGCCTGGGCGGCCTCGTTCGGGGGCATGGTCGGGGGCGCCGATTGCGGATCGGGCTCCTGGGCGAAGGCTGGAGCGGCGAGCGCCATGGCGGCGACCGTGGTCAGGAATACGCGCTTCATACTGAGCCCCCGAGGCGTCTGGAAGTGATCGGCCCGCCGTCTTCAGGCGGCGGGCCGGGGTTGTCAAAGGCGGCCGGTGGAAGCGGCCGTCGGGTGGATTATTCGGCCTCGCGGACCTCGACCGGCAGGCCGAGGGCGTCCAGCTGCGGCCGGACCACATCGGCGTCGCCCACCACCACCCAGACGATGCCGTCCGGCTTGATGGCCGCCCGCGCCGCGGCGTCGAGATCGGCGGCGGTCAGGGCGCGGGTGCGGCTGGCGACCGTCTCGTAGTAGTCGTCCGGCCGCTGGTAGAGGGCGTTGCCGCGCAGGGCGTTGAGCAGCTGGGACGAGGTCTCGAAACCGCCGGCCAGCGACCGGGTGTTGCCGTTGATGGTCCGCTCCAGCTCCTCGGGCGTGACGCCGCGATCGGACAGGAAGGCGTTGTACTGCTCCAGCAGGGCGGCGATCGACTCGCCGGTGCGGTTGGCCTGCACCGGGGCGGAGATGAAGTAGGGCGCCTGGTGCTCCAGCTGGTTCACCATGCCCCGCACGCCGTAGGACCAGCCCTTGGTCTCGCGCAGGTCGGCGTTGATCCGCGACAGGAAGTCGGTGCCGAGGATGGTGTTGGCCGTGTTCAGGGTCAGCAGGTCGTCGGTGCCGGACAGCGGCAGCAGCACGCCGCCGTAGATCAGCGACTGGGGCGACTGCGGCCGGTCGATCAGGACGATGCGGCTCTGGCCCGGAGAGACGGCGGGTCCGAAGGTCTTGCTCCCGCGCGGGGCGTCGGGGGCGTTCCAGTCGCCGAAGGCGCGCTCCAGCTCCGCCGTGACCTGCGCCAGGGGCAGGTCGGAAACGACGAAGACGGTGGCGTTGTCGGGCCGGATCCAGGTCCGGTGCTCGGACAGGATGTCGTCCCGGCTCAGGGCGGCGATGCTGGCCTCGTCGCCGTTGCCCGACAGCGGTCGGCCGTAGGGGCTGTCCGCGCCGTAGAGCAGCGGCGGCAGGGCGCGCGCGGCGATGGCGTTGGGCGAGGTGCGCTCGTTGGCGATGGTCGCCAGCCGCTGCGCCCGGACCCGCTCGACCTCGCCGGGGGCGAAGGCGGGGTTGCGGACCACATCGGCCAGCAGGGCGAGCGACGGCCGCAGATTGGTGGTCACGGCGGTGAGGCTGGCGCTGGACCGGTCCATGGAGGCGCCGACGTTGATCGAGGCGCCCAGGGCCTCCTCCTCCTCGGCCAGCTGGGTGGCGGTGCGCGAGGTGGTGCCTTCCTCCATCAGGTTCAGCATCAGGCTGTGGGCGCCCAGCCGGTCGGCGCGATCGGCGCCGTAGCCGGCGTCGAAGTCCAGCGCGACGCGGGTGACGGGCACGGTGTCGCTGTGGGCGTAGACCACCTCAACGCCGTTGGAGAGTCGGGCGCGCTCGACGGCGGGGAAGTCGAGGTCGGAGACGGCGCCGATCGACGGCATGGGATCGCGGGCGACGCGCTGGATCGGGGCAGCCTCGACCGGCGCGGCGCCAGCGGGCGCGGCCGCGGCCTCCTCATAGGCCTCGCGCTCGCCGGGTTCGACGATGAGGGTGTAGGCGGGGCGGGTCAGCCACTTCTGCAGCGCGGCCTGGACCTGGGCCGGGGTCACGGAGGCGTAGGCCTCGAGCTCGCGCTTGTAGTGGTCCGGATCGCCCGCATAGAGCTGGCCCTCGGCCAGCACCGAGGCCTTGCCGTTGACCTGCTCCAGGCTCTGGATGCGGCGCGAGGCGTAGCTGGTGGCGACGCGCGACACCTCTTCGGCGGTCGGGCCGTTGGCGATGAGATCAGCGAGGATCTGGTCCATCCGCGCCTCGACCGCGGCAGGATCCTGGCCCGGCTTCACGTTGACGGTGATCTCGAACATGCCGAGGCGGTGGAAGGGCATCATCGAGGTGCTGACGGAGACGGCGCTCTGGTCGCCGCGCACCAGCTCGTTGTCGAGCCGCGAACTGGCCAGCCCGCCGAGCACCGAGGCGCCCACCGAGAGCGGCACCGCTTCGGGATCCAGCAGCCCCGGCACGGCCCAGCTGCGCATCAGACGGACGTTGGCCACGCGGTCGTGCATCGTCTCGCGCAGCGGTTCGGCCAGGGTCGGGACGTCGGCCTCGGCCGGCGTGTTCACCGGGCCGCGCGGGATGGCGCCGAAGTAGCGCTCGGTCAGGGTGCGGGCGGTGGCCTCGTCGATGTCGCCCGAGAGCACCAGCACCGCGTTGTTGGGGCCGTAGTTGTCGCGGAACCAGTTGCGCACCGTCTCTAGGCTGGCGGCGTCGAGGTCGGCCATCGAGCCGATGGTCGAGTGGCGGTAGGGGTGGCCCTCGGGGAACAGCGCCTCCAGCTGGGCGTATTCGACCAGGCCGTAGGGCTGGTTGTCGCCCTGGCGCTTCTCGTTCTGGACCACGCCGCGCTGCAGATCGAGCACCTCCTGGCCGACCTGGCCGAGGAGATAGCCCATGCGGTCGCTTTCCAGGTACAGGGTCTGCTCCAGCGCCGGGGTCGGCACGGTCTGAAAGTAGTTGGTGCGGTCGAACCAGGTGGTGCCGTTCAGGCTGGTGGCGCCGGCGGCGCGCATGGCCTGGATGTGGCTGGTCGGCGAGTTCTCGGAGCCGCCGAACATCAGGTGCTCGAACAGGTGGGCGAAACCGGTGGAGCCGGCCGGCTCGTCCTTGGAGCCGACGTTGTACCAGATGGACACCGCCACCACCGGGGCCTTGCGGTCCTCGTGAACCAGTACGGTCAGCCCGTTGTCGAGGGTGAAGCGCGACCAAGGGATGTCGACGCGCTCGACGAGCTCGGCCACCGAGGCGGGCTGCAGGTCCTGGGCGGGCGCGGCGGCGGCCACGGCAGCCGGGCGTTCGGCGGCGGGCAGTTCGAGGGCCCAGCTGGTCGAGGCGGGGGCGATCGCGGCCAGCAGGGCGGCGGCGGAGACGAGACGAAGGCGCATGGACGGTCCGGGAAGCTGGCCACGACGGGCGGCGAAGGCGCCATAGGACACGGCGACGCTGGAGCCGTCAAACCCCCCGTTTCCCGGCGCCCGGCCGTGCGGTCGCGGACCCGGGCGCGGACGATGCTGCCCGCCGTGCGGACATGATCGTCCCCGCGCGAGGGACTCCTAGGTCCTGCGTGCGGCGGGAGGGACGTAGGCGTAACCTTCGCCCCGCACGGTCTGTATCGGCTGACCCTCGCACAGCGACTCCAGCTTCTGCCGGAGGCGGCACACCGTCGTGCGGAAGGCCGACGGGCCGGGAGCGCCGGCGCCGAGAGCGCGTGCGCCGGCCTCGGATGTAAACGCCACGCCCGGGTGGGTCAGGAAGAGATGGAACGCCGAGGCATGGGCCGGCGACAGGGGGACGCTGCGACCGCCGGGGCTGATCGCCGCGCGGGTCATGGGGTCCAGACGCCACCCGTCCACGGGGCGGGGTCGGGATGCAGGCTCCGGGGGTCGCGCGCGGCGAAGCAGCGCCCGGGCCCGGGCGAGAATGAGCCGGTCGGCGGCCTCGCCGCTCAGCAGGTCGTCGGCCCCGAGCTCAAGGGCGACGATCTCGTCCACGACATCCGCCGCTCCAACGAGCACCAGCAGCGGAAGCCGCGGACCGGCGGCGACAGCCTGGCAGAAGGCCAGTTCGTCACCGACCAGCGAAGGGCACTCCAGCACGACGAGATCAAGCCGAGCGGTTCTCATCATTTCGCGGGACGCGGGGATGCCGGCGGCTTCGAAAACAGCGAACCCGGCGTCTCCGAACAGCCCGCTCAACCGGTCGCGCGCTTCTTCGGAGCGGCTGACAAGGAGAACCGAGGCGAGGTCGTTCAGCGCCCCGAATGGGGTGGCCGCCGGAAGATCGGTCTTCACCAGCATGGGTGGCATCCGTCGGCGCGTCGCATAGCCGCGGGCGCGATGCGGCCAGTTCCGGGCCGGTTAGCAGAACGTGATCGGTGTTTGCCGTGGAAAGGACAAAATGTGCCGCGACCCGCACAGGTTCTGCCGCGTTCGTTGTTCGCGGCCTGCGATTTGGAGGCAAGGGTTTGACTACAGGGACCGCTGACGTCCTGCTCGAGAATACGCTCCTTACGGTAGAATCCCTGGGCTCCGCCGGCTCGCAGCGCTGCGTCATCGCGAGGGTGACGGAGTTTCTCGGACAGTTCGGATTCTCCGCCTTCGGGCTGACGCGCCTGTCGCGGCTGCCCGGGGCGGAGCCGGACGTCCTTCTGGACGCCTGGCCGGAGGGCTGGTCGGATCGCTACCGGGAGGCCGGACTGTACCGCCACGATCCGGTCGTCCAGCATTCGCTGAGCGCCCGTGACGTGTTCGCCTGGGACGAGGTGCCGCGCGACTACCTGGACGACCCCAAGGCCGCGGCCATTCCGCGCGAAGCCGCCGAGTTCGAGATTCTTGAGGGGATGTGCGTCCCGCTGCCGTCCGCGCTGGGCGTCGGCAGCCTCTGGCTCGCAAGTGCCGGTTTCGAGCGGGTTCCGGGTCTGAAGCGTGCGATTCGCCTGCTGGCGCACCACGTCTTGCAGACCGTGGAGGCGCTGCCGCCGACGCCGGCCGGCGTCCGCGTCCTGACCGTACGCGAGAGCGACGTGCTGGCCTGGATTGCGGGCGGCAAGACGACGCGCGACGTCGCGACGATCCTGAACATTTCCGAACATACGGTGGGGGAGCACCTGAAGAACATCCGCAGGAAGCTGGGAACGAGCAACAACACCCACTCGACAGTCCGCGCCCTGCAGCTAGGTCTGCTGCGCCTCTGAAGCCATACCGGAAAGCCGGTATGGCGAGGGGCGGGCGGTCTGCCGCACACGTCGCCGGTCATTGCCGGCGATGGACGTGAAGGCCCTGCGAAAGATGCGCCTGAAGGCGACGTTCACCATCGAACTCGAAGCCAGCGACTTCGTCGAAGCCGCCGGACACCAGCGCGCGCTGGAAGACGAGCTCCTCTCCCTTAGGGAGACCTTTCCGCACTCGCAGCTGCGGATCGTGACCAGCCGCGAACGGCGGCCGGGCCGGAAGGCGTCGCGGCCGATCAACCCGAACATCACCGGCCGCCTGCACGCGTATACCGACTAGGACTCCGCATGGCGTACGACGCGACGACGGGCGTGACGCCCAGGCCGAGCCGTCGGCGCAACGCTTTGCTGGAGGCGCTGGAGCTGTTCCGCGCCGAGGATCCGAACACCCGCCTGTCGACGGTGCTGGCCTTTCTCTACCTCTGCGAAAACGAGGGCTTCTGCGTCAGCGAGCTGGCCGCCGCCTCCGGCATGACGATGGCGACCGCCTCCCGGGCGGCGCGCTCCCTGATCGCGCCCGCCGCGCCGGGGGCGCTGGCGCCGGCCCTGGGGCTGGCCGAACTCCGGCCACAGGGAAAGGTCCGGGCGTTGCATCTGTCCGCCGCGGGGCGCGAGCTGCGCGACCGGCTGGACGAAACCATCGTTCAGGCGACGACGATCGATCAACGCCGTCAGGTGAAGTAGATCGCTCGTTTGCATTTCTGCAAACAAGTAAATTGTGGCGATTGGAACACGCCGGGACTTTTGTGCGGCAGTTTTGTGCCATCAGCACTACTAATCTGCGACCGACGGGTTCTATGGTCCGCGCCGCATGAGCATCCCTCCATGTGGAGCGTGGCGGCGGCTGGCGACCAAGGTTCGCCGGGCGGCGTCGGATGTGTGTTGGAGATTACTGATGACCCGAAGAAATATTCGCGTGGGCCTGCTCGCCACCAGCGTGCTTGCCGGCCTGGCGTCGCTGACGTCCCCGGCGCTGGCGCAGGAAGCGTCCGCGCCCGTCGTCCAGGACGACGCTTCTGAACTCGGCGAGATCGTCGTCACCGGCTCGCGGATCCGTCGCGACCCGACCAATTCGCCGACCCCGCTGATCCAGGTCGAGCGCGAGGACCTGCTGGCCACCGGCCAGACCACCGTCATCGATTATCTGGCGACCATCCCGGCGCTGTCGAACTCGGTCGTTCCGTCCGACACCACGGGCTCGGGCCTGGGCGACGGCGGTCTGTCGCTGCCGAACCTGCGCTCGCTGGGCTCCAACCGCACCCTGACCCTCGTCGACGGCCGTCGCCACGTGGGCTCCTCGGGCGGCTCGCTGGCCGTCGACGTCGACACCATCCCGCGTCTGCTCATCGAGAACATCGAGATCGTCACCGGCGGCGCCTCGTCGGTCTACGGCGCCGATGCCGTCTCGGGCGTGCTCAACTTCGTGCTGCGCCGCAACTTCGAAGGTCTCGAGATCGACGCCAACTACGGCATGATCAACCAGGACGGCGAAGCCAACAAGCGTATCTCGGCCCTGGCCGGCGCCAACCTGCTGGACGACCGCCTGAACGTCTACGTCCACGGCGAGTACGAGGAAGTCGACGAGGTCACCTCGCTGGACATCGACTGGCTGCGCAACGCGCCGGTCCGCATCGGCACCGACGCCGACCCGACCACGTCGCGCAGCGACGGCATCTTCGACGCCCTGACCTACACCGGGGTGAACCGGATCGACCGTCCGCGCTGGGGTCAGACGACCCTGGCCAACGTCTCGCGCCCGAGCCCGCTGAACGATCCTGACGTCCCGTACGCCAACTGCTTCGGCTCGTCGGGCACGGCCGCCGGCTTCACCTACAGCTCGAACTGCTTCGGCGTTCAGCCGGGCCTGACCTACTGGTACGACGGCCCGACCGCGCGCCTCGCGAACTTCGGCGAGCGTCTCGGCGAGACCGGCATCAACCGTCCGTACAACTACGGCGGCGACGGGGTGAACCCGGCCGACTTCAGCACCGGCTCGCGCGTGCCGCACTCCGAGTCGCAGCGCTACCAGACCGGCATGACCTTCGACGTGACCGACAGCGTCGAGTTCTACGCCGAAGCCAAGTACATCACCGAAGACACCTTCGACCTGTCGCAGCCGACCTTCTACGACATCGACCTGGTGAACTCGTACGGAGCCGGATCGGTCAACCCGATCTACAGCGTCGCCAACTTCGACCTGCGCTGGAGCGACAACGCCTTCCTGCCGCAGAACGTCAAGGACGCGATCCGCACCAACCTGGTGACGCCGTACGCCCAGCCGACGGCTGACGCGCCGGGCGCCGCCCTGGCTCCGATCCTGCTCCAGAACGCACGCCACAGCATGTTCGGGCCGGACCGCACCCAAGACAACACGCGCGAACTGATGCGCTTCGTGGGCGGCTTCCGCGGCTCGCTCGACGGCATCGGCTTCGTCCGCAACATCGACTGGGACATCGGCTACACCTACGGTGAGGTCGAGGTCGAGAACCGCGAACGCGGCACCGACAGCCTGCGCTTCGCGCTGGCCGCCGACGCCGTCGTGGACACCGCCGGCGTCGTCAATGGCACGCCGGGCGAGATCGTCTGCCGCGCCCGCCTGCTCGACGCCCAGGGCGCCCCGGACGCCGCCTTCGACACCTATGTCGGCGGCAACCTGCGCGACTCGGCCTACGGTCGTCGTTCGATCGACGAGTGCACGCCGCTCAACGTCTTCGGCATGGGCAACCAGAGCGCCGAGGCCCTGGAGTACATCGACGCCGCGATCGCGGTGACGGAACGCAACGAGCAGGAGCAGGCGATCGCCTCGATCTCCGGCGAGCTGTGGGACTTCTGGGGCGCCGGCCCGATCGGCCTGGCCCTGGGCGCGGAATACCGTCGTGAGGGAACCGAAGGCACCGGCCGCGACCGCGACACCGCGGGCCGTCCGCTGCTGTTCCTCAACACGGGCGCGGACTTCCCGTTCGTCGAGTACACCAGCGAGGAATTCTTCGGCGAACTGTCGGTGCCGCTGTTCCGCGACACCTGGCTGGGCGAATACGCCGAGCTGAGCGGCTCCTACCGCTACGCCGACTATTCGACGGTGGGCGACGTGGACGTCTACGGGGTCAACCTCGTGTATCGTCCGATCCAGGACATCGCCTTCAAGACCAGCTTCAACAGCTCGGTCCGGGTGCCTGACCTGGCGGAGAACTTCTCGCCCTACGCCCAGACGTTCCTGAACAACATCACCGATCCCTGCGCCACGCTGGTGATCGCCGCCCAGGACGCCGAGACCCGCGAGAACCGTATCGCCAACTGCTCGGCGCTCGCCGCTGACCAGGGCCTGACCTTCGACTTCGCGGGGGCCACGGCGACCAACGCCGACGACTACAACCCGGTCTACACCTCCGGCGTTGCGGGCGTCAGCGGCGGCAATCCGTTCCTCGCCCCCGAGGAGTCGGACAGCTTCACCTTCTCGACGGTGATCGAGCCGCGGTTCATGCCGAACTTCTCGCTGGTTCTGGACTACTACGAGATCCAGATCGACAACGTCATCGCGGCGGTGTCGGCCCAGACGGCGGCGAACAACTGCGTCAGCGGCGATTCGCTGAACACGGCGGCCTGCGCCACCATCTTCCGCAACAATCCGGACATCCCGTTCGGCATTGGCGCGCCGGTGGGCGATCCGATCGGCGGCTTCATCGAAGGCTCGGTCAACTACGCCAAGCTGGAGACCCGCGGTCTGGACTTCACGGCCCGCTACCGCATGGACCTCGAGGAAGTCATCGGCCGCAACTGGGGCCAGATCGACTACTCGCTGGGCGGCCTGTGGCTGATCGAGCAGAAGGAGTTCCTGAACGCCGACGATCCGGCCGACTTCGACGAACTGTCGAGCAACCTGTTCTATCCGCGGGTTCGCATGACCTCGTCGCTGACCTGGTCGCCGAACGAGATCTGGAGCGTGAACTGGACCGCTGACTGGCAGACCGCCCAGGACGCCCTGCGGATCCGCGATGCGGTGGCCAACTCCGACCAGCGGCCGTTCGAGGAGTACGACACCGGCAACTTCACGCGTCACGACTTCACCGTGCGCTGGAACGTTCGGGACGACCTGTCCCTGCGCGCCGGCGTGGTGAACGCCTTCGACGCCGAGCAGCCGGAGTTCCTCGGAACGACGCTCTACTCGAACTTCGATCCCTACGGCCGTCGCTTCTTCATCGGCCTGAACTTCCGTCCCTACTAAGGTCGGAAGCCCGCGAGAGACGAGAGGGGCGGCCCACCCGGGCCGCCCCTTTTTCGTTCGCCGAAGACGAGCGTCAGCCACGTTCTGGACGGCGAGAAGCCGGGGCTCGAGACCCGCTTCGAGGCGGCCGGAACCCTGGCCGATCCGTTCACGACCACCCAGCCGCTGGACGAGACAGTGTGGGAGACGGAGCTGGGCGTCGAGCTACTCGGCGAGGGCGCGGGCATCAGCGCGCGCCTGGGCTACACCGGTCAGTTCGGCGACAAGCTGGAGACCCACCAGTTCGGCGTGCGGGTGTCCGCCGCGTTCTGACCCGGCGGGTCGACGGGGGCCGGAACCGGCGCGTCTCCGTCCGCGCGGAGCCGCCGGGCCTGCCGGCTCAGTCGGCGGCGAGGGTGAGGGCCATGCGAACCAGGGCGGAAAGGCTCTCGGCGGCCATCTTGTCCATCACCCGGGCGCGGAAGATCTCGACCGTCCGCGGGCTGATGTCGAGATGGCGGGCGATTTCCTTGTTCGACAGACCCTCGACCAGGGCGTCGAACACCTGCCGTTCGCGAGGCGTCAGCGCCTTGAGGCGGGTGGCGGCGGCCCGGCGCTGCTCGCGCTGGACGGAGAGCTTGCCGATGCCTCCGAGCACGCCCTTCACGGTCTCGACCAGACGGGCCGGATCGACCGGCTTCTCGATGAAGTCGACGATGCCCGATTTCATCATCTGGACGGCGGTCGGCACATCGGCGTGACCGGTGATGACGATCATCGGCCATTCCCGGTCCTGCAGGGCGGAGAGCCGGCTGACGACCTCCGAGCCGTCCATGCCGGGCATGCGCACGTCGGTGATCACGCAGGCCAGCCGATCCTCCGGCAGATGGTCGAAGAATTCGGTTCCGCTGGCGAAGCCGCGCGCGCGTATGCCTTCGCTGCGAAGTACGACGACGAGCGAGTCCCGCACCGCGGGATCGTCGTCAATGACGAACACGGAGGCGCTGGAGATCATGCCGCCCGCTCCTCCTGCGGCAGCCGGATCAGGAACGCCGCGCCGCCCAGGGCGCTGCGGTCGACACGCAGCGCGCCGCCATGTCCCTCGACGATCGTCCGGGTCACCGAGAGCCCCAGTCCCATGCCATTGGCCTTGCTGGTCATCATCGGCCTGAGCACCGATTCAATGTCGTTGGCCGGGATGCCGGGGCCGTTGTCCTCGACCGAGACTTCGTAGCCCTCGCTGGTCCGCCGACCCCTGATCACCACCACAGGCTCGGGCATGGGCGTGGCGGCCTCGATGGCGTTTCGCACCAGGTTGATGATCGCCTGCTGGAACTGGATGCGTTCGGCCAGCACCGCGTCGGCGCGGTCGTCGACGTCGATCGCCACCTCGATCCCCGCGTCGCGGCCCAGCAGGCGGAGCGCCGGGCGGAGATCCTCGATCATCGAGGAGACCCGCTGGACCTCGAGCGCCGCCGAGCCGGTCGCGAGCAAATCGCGCATCCGCCGGATGATCCCGCCCGCCCGCAGGACCTGGGCCTTGGCGAGATCGAGGGTGCGGCCGGCGCTTTCGCCGAGCGGGCCGGCGCGCTCGATGTCGCGCTGGCTGGCGTGCATGTAGGAGGCGGCGGCGCTCAGCGGCTGGTTGAGTTCGTGAGCAATGGTGGCGGCCATCTGGCCGAGTGAATTGAGGCGCCAGACACGGTTCAGCTGGGCGTCGAGCTCGAGCGCGCGCGTGGTCGCGGCACGGGTCTGGGTGACGTCGGTCAGGCAGACAGCAGCGTAGTCGTCGCCGCCGGCGGGCTTCGCCGTCAGGCCGACCTGGAGGTTCAGCAGGAGCGGGCGCCCGTCGGGCCGCCGGCCGCGCCACTCGCGCGCGTCCGTTCCGGCCAAGCAGTCGGCCCCATCCGTCTCCAGCTCGCGCAGGTCGAAGTCGTCGATCAGCTGCGAGAAGGGCGACCCGGCGGCGGCCTCGTTGGTCACGCCGAACAGGACCGCGGCGGCGGGGGTCAGGCGGCGGACCCGCCCGGCGCGGTCCAGAATGACGACGGGCACCGCGGCCAGCACCGTGTCCAGCACGGCGTTGCGGCCGGCCAGGGTGCGGGCGAGGGCGCCGGCCCGGCGCTGGATCCGCCGCTGGGCCCAGCAGAGCTCGGCGAGGAGCCAGCTGACCGCGAGGAAGAGGGTGGCGTTGACGACCGTGTCGGTCAGCCCCTCGCGCGGCACGAGAGAGACGTTCACCGCGATGGACAGGGCGATCGCCAGGCCCGTGGGGCCCGGGCGGGAGAGCAGCGCCGTGACCACGGCGGCGGGCACCATCGGCAGGTAGTAGAACTGCCCGAACGGTTCGAGCGCGCTGCGCAAGGCGACGCAGGCACCCACGGAAATCACCGCCAGACCGTAGCCGCGCCAGCCCCGGTAGGACTGATCCACCATGGCGGTGATCAATCGGGGTATGGCGGTACTCACTCTACGCCAGCATCCTGTGCGCCATCCGGACGGCCCGCGGCGCCGACTCGCCCGGCCCCGGATCATTCTCCGCGCATATCAGCAATTACCCGTGCCGTGAAACGCGAGCCGCAGCGGGCTCGGGCGACCGGCATACGCATTTCTACGTATGTCCCGGTTTACCAACGATATTCTTGTCCTCCCGAGGATGAGGCCACCATCCAAGGGAAAAGAATGTCCTGCCTCCAGCTCCCCCATGCGATCCTCAGAACGCGGATCGCGTCCGTCGCCCTGGCGCCTCTCGCCGCCCTCGCGTTCGCCAGCTCCGCCCACGCCGCCGAGCCTGACCTGAGCTGGGAGGTCGGCGTCGCCACCGAGAACGTCGCCAAGGGTCTCGGCAAGAGCGGCGGCGATCCCAGCATCTCCGGCGCCGTCGGCGCCAGCCTTGGGGCTTTCTACGGCGAGTTCAGCGGATCGACCGTAGAGCTCGGCGGCGGCGCCGACGGCGAGCTGGTGACCACCGTCGGCTATGCGCCCGAGTTCGGCGGCTTCGAGTTCGACTTCTCGGCCATGCACAAGGTCTTCACCGGCACGGTGGCCGGCTACGACAACCGCTTCATGGAGTACCAGGCCGATATTTCGCGCGACGTCGGCCCGGCCGGCGTGCGGCTGCGGGTCAACTACACCCCCGACGGCTCGGGCTCGATGGAAGACGCCTGGTGGGTCGAGGCCCAGGGCAGCTACGCCCTCGGCGCCCGGACCCGCGCCTCCGTCGCCGTCGGCGAACGGATCAGCGACACCAGCGCCGAATACACGGCCTGGAACGTCGGCGTGAAACACAAGCTGACCCGCCAGCTCGCCGCCGACCTCCGCTGGTACGACACCGACCAGCACGAGCTGGGCGACCGCTACGAGGGCCGTCTCGTCGGCGCCCTGACCTACGCCTTCTGACCCCGAGAAAGATCGAGGCTCCCGTGACCGTGCTCAACAACCTGCCCGTCGGCCGCAAGCTGATGCTGGCCTTCGCCGCCGTCCTCCTCGCCATCATGGGCATGGGCGGCGTGATCTTCCTCCAGCTCGCGTCGATCGACCGCGCGAGCGCCGACCGCGCCGTCCTCAACGAGATGACCCGGGCCACCGGCTCGGCGGAGTTCTACCTGTCTCGCCAGGAAGGCAGCTTCCGGGGCTTCCTGCTGTCCGGCGACGAGTATTACGTGGAGCGCGCCACTGCGCACCGGGAGCGGTTCAGCACCTTCGTCGCCACGATGCGCGAAAACGCCGGACCGGATCTGGCCGGCGAAATCGACGCCCTCGACCAGTCGGCCGAGGCCTGGTTCGAGCACGTCATCGTCCAGGGTGCGGAGCTCGCCCGCGACCCGGCCACCCATCCCAGCGCCGTCGCCATGGTCGGACGCAGCGGGTCGGCGGACCGCATGATCGAGCCGGTCGAGGCTTCGATCGAGAAGATCAACGAAGCGCTGAACCTGGAGCGTGATCGGGTCCGCGCCGCCCAGGCGGCGGCGGCGAACACCGCCCGCTGGACCCTGATCGCCGGCATCGGGCTGGCCGCGCTGCTCGCCGCAGCCGTCGGCTGGCTGCTGACCCGCGGCCTCGCCGGGCCGATCAGCCGGCTGGTCGGCCACATGAACCGCCTGCGCGCCGGAGACACCTCGATCGAGGTCGCCGAGGCCCAGCGCAAGGACGAGTTCGGTTCCATGGGCGTGGCGGTCCTCGCCTTCCGCGATGCGGCCATCGAAAAGGCGCGGGTCGAGGCCGAGGCCGTCGCCGCCCGCGAGGCCAACGAACGCGATCGCGCCGCCGCCGAAGCGGAGAAGGCGCGCGTGGCCGAGGAGGACCGGATCACGGTCGAAGCCTTGGCTCGCGGCCTGTCGGCTATGGCCGAGGGCGACCTGACCCACCGCATGCATGCGGCGGTGCCGGCGCGCGCCGAGCAGCTGAAGGCGGACTTCAACTCTGCGATCGGCCAGCTGCAGCAGGCGGTGTCGGTGGTGGTCCACAATGTGGCGGCCATCCGCTCGGGTTCGGGCGAGATCAGCCACGCGGCGGACGACCTGTCGCGTCGCACCGAGCAGCAGGCGGCCAGCCTGGAGGAGACCGCGGCGGCGCTGGACGAGATCACCGCCACGGTGAACCGGACGGCCTCGGGCGCGCGTCAGGCCTCCGACGTGGTCCAGGCGGCGCGGGGCGACGCCGAGACCTCGGGCGTGGTGGTGCGCGACGCGGTCGCGGCGATGAGCGCCATCGAGCAGTCGGCGCAACAGATCAGCCAGATCATCGGGGTGATCGACGAGATCGCCTTCCAGACCAATC
>JAFAEC010000172.1 GCA_023424215.1 Pseudomonadota bacterium | reverse complement strand
CCGCCGGCGCGATGACGCAGCCGGCCCGGGTCGCCTTCAGACTGTCGAGGAAGCGGCGGTCGCCAAGAAAGGCGACGTCTTCCGGCCGCGCGGAGGCCAGCGGGGCGACGGCGGAGATCGTCCGCTCGCCGCCCCTCCGGACTTCGCCCCCGATCCGCTCCGCCAGACGGTCGACGCTCAGCGCCGGCAGGCTCTCGAAGAAGCGCGGATCGGGCATCATCGGCGGATTACTGCTGCGGCTGCTGGGCCGGCACCTGCATGCGGTTGAAGGCCGGCAGCGAAGGCAGCTGGGCGTTCAGGCGCTGCAGCACCGTCTCGGTGATGTCCATGGCCGGGTTGGCGAGGAACACGGACTCACGGCTCAGCAGAATGCTGCAGCCCTTCTCCTGGTAGGCGGCGGTGATCAGCGGGTTGACCGCGACGCCGATGGCCTGCGTCTGCATGGCTTCGGTGTAGCGCAGCTCCTGCTCCCGGGTCTGCTCGAGCTGCTGGGCCTCCTGGACCCGCTGCTGCCAGGCCTGCGCCCGCGAGCCGTCCGGATCGGCCGCCTGCCCGCCCTGCTGCAGCTGCTGCGCTTCGGTCTGGATGGAGGTGACGTACGGCTGGAGTTCGCCCCGAACCTCCTCCGCCAGACGCTGCATTCCCTGGCGCAGGGACTGGCCGGCGGTCGACTGGGTCAGGACCCGCGCGGGGTTGTAGACGCACACGCCGGTCACGGCCGGGCCGTGATTGATGGGGGCCTGGGCCTCCTGGGCCGAGGCCGCGCCGGCGCTCAGGATGGCGAGGGCGAAGGCGCCGAGGACGATGGATTTCATGGGTATGCCTCTGACGGGATGTCTTCCCGCAATTAGAACTGGGTGGAAGTCGAGAAGCGGAAGGTCTCGGTCTTGTCGTAGTCTTCCTTGCCGAGAACATGGCTGAGGTCGAACCGGATCGGGCCCATCGGGGACCGCCAGTGGATGCTGATGCCGGCGGAAGCCCGCAGCGACAGCTCGTCGACGATGTTGCTGTCCGGCAGGCCCTGCGGATTGACCGTGTAACGGTCGTCGAGAAGGCCGAGGGTGCCGACGTCGGTGAACAGCGAGGTGCGGATGCCGTACTCCTCGGGCAGACCGTTCGGGACGGTCAGCTCCAGGGTGCCGATGGCGTAGAAATTGCCGCCGAGGGCGTCCGTGGTGCGCAGGTCGCGCGGCCCCATGCCGGCGGTCTCGAAGCCGCGGAAGCTGTTGCCGCCCTTGAAGAAGCGGTCGTTGATCCGGATCGGATCGCCGCCCCAGCCGGTGACATAGCCCGTCGAGGCGCTGGCCGAGACCACCCACTCGGGGGAGATGCCCCAGTAGGCCGAGACGTCGGCCTCGGTGCGGACGTAGTTCACGTCCCCGCCGATGCCGGCGAAGTCCTGGCGCAGCGAGCCGGTCCAGCCGCGGGTCGGGCGCACCGGATCGTTGCGGCGGTCGACGTAGAGGGTGTAGCCGGCCGACGAGTTCAGGAAGGAGCCGACCTGGTCGCACAGGGCGGTGGAGCCGCTGCCGCTGGCGCTGCAATAGTTGGCCGGGACGATGATCTCGTCGCTCTTGAGCGAGTAGCGGGTGCTGAACAGGGTGTAGCCGTTCAGCGGATAGGACAGGCGCACCATCCCGCCGGTCGAGCGGTAGTCGTAGGACGAGTACTCGCTCAGGTCATAGCGGGAGTGGAACAGGTCGAAGCCCGCCCGCAGGTCCCGGCCGAGGAATTTGGGCTCGGTGAAGCGGAAGTCGACCTGCTGGCGCAGCGAACCCCATTCCAGGCGCGCCACCACGTTCTGGCCGCGGCCGCGGAAGTTCCGTTCGGTGACGCCCAGGTTGACCACGAAGGAGTCGACCGAGCTGAAGCCGGCGCCCACCGACAGTTCACCGGTCGGCTGCTCCTCGACCGTCACGTTGACGACCGAGCGGTCCGGCGCCGAACCGCGGGCCTCCTCGACCGTCACGTCCTTGAAGAAGCCCAGCGCGCGCAGATTGTTGCGCGAGCGCTCCAGCAGGGTGCGGTTGAAGGCGTCGCCCTCGCTCAGCATCATCTCGCGGCGGATGACGTTGTCCAGCGTCCGCGTGTTGCCGACCACATTGATGCGGTCGACATAGACCCGCTGGCCCTCCCGCACCCGGAAGGTCACGTCGACGGTGTCCGTATCCGGATTGGCGCGATACTCGGGCTCGATCTCGACGAAGGCGTAGCCGGCCGAGCCGGCGGCGAAGGTCAGGGCGTCGACCGCTGACTCGATCTTGTCGCTCTCGTAGAGATCCCCCTCGCGGATCGGCAGCAGCAGGCGAAGGAAGTCCGGGTTCAGCCGCTCGTTCTCGGTGACCACATCGACGTTGCCGAAGTTGTAGCGGTCGCCCTCGTCGAGGGTCAGGGTGATGGCGAACGCGCCGTCATCCGGCGCCAGTTCGCTGATCGCCGAGACCACGCGGAAATCGTAGTAGCCGCGGTTGGTGTAGAACTTCCGCAGCTGCTCGCGGTCGTAGTCCAGCCGGTTGGGGTCGTAGTTGTCGTTGGTGGTGAACAGCCGCCACCACTGCGACTGCTTGGTGACCATCACCTCGCGCAGGTCGTTGTCCGAGAAGGCCTGGTTGCCGAGGAAGGTGATGGCGCGGACGCCGGTCTCCGGGCCCTCGTCGATCTCGAAGATGACGTCGACGCGGTTCTGGTCCAGCTGGACGATCTTGGGCGTGACGGTCGCCGAGATGCGCCCCGACAGGCGGTACAGCTCGACGATCTTGCCGACGTCTTCCTGCACCCGCGCCCGGGTGTAGATGCCGCGCGGACGCAGGGTGACCTCTTCGGTCAGCTTGTCGTCGCCGATGGCGCCGTTCCCTTCGAACACCACCTGGTTGATGATCGGGTTCTCGACGATCTCCACGACCAGGTCGCCGTTCGGCTGCACCCCCAGCTGGACGTCGGCGAACAGTTGCGTCCGGGTCAGGGTTCGCACGGCGACGTCCAGAACCGCGGCGTCCACCATGTCGCCGGGCTGGATCGGCAGGTAGGACATGACCGTGGTCTGGTCGATGCGCTGGTTGCCCCGCACCAGGATCCGATTCACCAGCACCCGGTCCGACTGCGCCGGCGCGGGGGCCGGCGCGGCCTGGGCGGGCTCGGGCTGGACCTGGATCGTCGGGGGCGGCGAGGCCTCGGGCGGGGTCTGGGCGAAGGCGGGACCCGCCAGGCCGGCGGCGACGACAAGCGCCAGCATGCTGGGGCTGGCCGCGCGGGCGAAACGAAGGGCGGACGCGTCTTTTCGGATCATGCGGGAAACCATCGGGGGCTGGCGTCGGCTCATCAGGCGAGCCCGCCGAGGAATTTGAACAAGCTGAGCTTCTGCAGGTCGTTCCAGGTTGCGAACAACATCAATCCCGCCAGCAAAGCAAGACCGACGCGGTAGCCGAACTCCTGCGCCCGGGCGGGGACTGGCCTGCGCGCCACAGCCTCGTAGCCGTAGAACAGCAGGTGCCCTCCGTCGAGCACGGGGATCGGCAGCAGATTTACGACGCCGATTCCGATCGAAACTATGGCGGCAAAGCTGAGGAACGTCAGCGCGAGGTTGCGCGCCATCCACGCGGGATCCGGACTGGCGGCCACCGCCTGCTGGGTGACGCCGCCGGCGGCCTTGGCGATGCCGATCGGGCCGTTCAGCAGGTCGCCGGATTCCTTGCCGGCGAAGATGCGGCCGACGTAGGTCGCGGTCGTGCCGACGGTGTCGCCGATCGTCTCCACGCCCTTGCCGAAGGCCTCGAGTGGGTTGAGCTGGCGGAAGCTGAAGTCCGACTGGACGAGCGGCCCGAGGCCGAGTCCGATGCGCGCGACCCGGACGCGGCCGGCGATCTCGTCCTGTTCGAGCTGCCGTTCCGGGGTGGCGGTCAGGTCGATCTGGCCGTTGACGCGCTGCACCGTGAAGCGCAGCGGATCCCCGGCGCTCATCATCACCGTGCGAGTCACTTCGGCCGCGTCGACCACCGGGCGGCCGTTGACCGCGACGATCAGGTCCCGCGGCTGGAAACCGGCCTCGGCGGCGGGCGAACCGGGCGCCACCTGCAGCACACGGGGCGCCGCGATGCGTTCCCCCACCACGCTGAACAGCAGGGTGAACAGCGCCATGGCCAGCACGAAGTTGGCCGCCGGTCCCGCCGCCACGACCAGCGCGCGCTGCCACACCGGCTTGAAATGGAAATAGTCGCGCTCCGCCCCCGGGCCGCGCTCCGCGATGATCCGGCTCTTCAGCTCGGCCAGCCCGGCCTGGTCCGGCACGCTGGAGGCGTCGAGGTCGCCAGCGAACTTCACGTAGCCGCCCAGCGGAATCCACGCCAGCCGCCACTCCGTGCCGCGCCGGTCGACGCGACTCAGCAGCGCCCTGCCGAAACCGATGGAGAAGCGGTCGATCTTCACGCCGAAGGCGCGGGCGACGAGGAAATGGCCCAGCTCATGGATGGTGACGATGAACGTCAGCACCAGCAGGAAGGGCACGATGTAGAGCAGTGCCTGGCCGAGAAAGCCCGTCATGCCGGTATGGGTCCCTCCGCCGTTCAGGCCGCCGCTGCGAGACCCCGGACGATCGACTCCGCCGTCCGTCGCGCCGCTGCGTCCACGGCCAAGGCCGCGTCGCAGACGCTTTCGGAACCGGAATCCACCCCCGAGGCCGTCATGCGCGACAAGGTGTCGGCGACGACTGCGGCAATATTGAGAAAGCCCAGGCGACGGTCAAGGAAGGCCATCGCCGCCACCTCGTTGGCGGCGTTGAACACGATCGGCGCCGTTCCGCCCGCCTCGAGCGCCTCGCGCGCCAGCCGCAGCAGGGGAAACCGGCGGGTGTCCGGGGCTTCGAAAGTCAGTCGGCCCAGGGCCGCGAGGTCCAGACGGGGCGCCGGCCAGGCGATCCGGTCCGGCCACGCCAGGGCGCAGGCGATCGGCGTCTTCATGTCCGGCGGCCCCATCTGCGCCAGCGTCGAGCCGTCGACGTACTCGACCATGCTGTGAATGACCGATTCCGGGTGCACCACCACGTCGATCCGCCCCGAGGGGGTATCGAACAGATAGGCCGCCTCGATCATCTCCAGGCCCTTGTTGGCCATGGTGGCGCTGTCCACCGAGATCTTCGCGCCCATGCTCCAGTTGGGGTGCGCGACCGCCTGCTCCGGCGTGATGCCGGCCATCGCTTCGGCCGGCGTCGTGCGGAACGGTCCGCCCGAAGCCGTCAGGGTCAGCTTCGCCACCTGCTCCGGCGCGTGGTGCGGAAACACCTGGAAGATCGCCGAATGTTCAGAGTCGACCGGGATCAGCCGGCCGCCGGAGCGGCGCACGCGCTCGATCAGGCCGGGTCCGCAGCAGACCAGGCTCTCCTTGTTGGCCAGCGCCAGCGTCGCGCCTGTGCTCGCCGCCGCCCAGGCCGAGCGCAGCCCGGCGGCGCCGACGATGGCGGCCATGACCCAGTCGACCGGCCGGGCCGCCGCCTCGGCGATGGCCCCGTCGCCCGCGGCCGCCTCCACGCCGGTCCCCGCCAGCGCCTCGCGCAGTTCGCCCAGGCGAGCCGGATCGGCGGTCACCGCCATCTTCGGCTTCCAGCGCCGGGCCTGTTCCGCCAGCCGGGAGATGTTGGCCCCGCCGGTCAGGGCTTCCACCTCGAATGCGCCCGAACCGCCGGCCTCGGCCTGGGCCATCAGGTCGAGGGTCGAGCAGCCGACCGAGCCGGTGGCGCCCAGCACCGTGACGCGACGGCGGATCACGCGGCCCGCTCCACCAGGATGGCGATTAGCCGCCCGCAGGCCACCACGACGGCCGAGAACATCAGGCCGTCGACACGGTCCAGCAGCCCCCCGTGGCCCGGGATCAGATTGCCGGCGTCCTTCACCCCGTAGCGTCGCTTCAGCGCCGACTCCCACAGGTCGCCGGCCATGGTGGCGATCGCCGCGGCGAGACCCAGGACCGCGCCCCAGAGCGGGCCGATGCCCATGTCGAGGAAGGCGGCCAGCAGCGCGCCGGCCGCGCATCCGGCGACGAGGCCTCCGATGAAGCCCGACCAGGTCTTGTTGGGCGAGAAGCGCGGCCACAGCTTGGGCCCGCCGAAGGTCGAGCCGGCGAGGTAGGCCATGATGTCCGAGGCCCAGGCCACGGCGAAGGCGAACACGGTCCACGCCAGCCCCACCGAGGTAGAGCCGTCGCGCAGCCAGATCAGCAGCACCGCCGGCCAGCCGAGGTAGAGCACCCCATAGGCCGCATCCAGCGCCTCCTGCCCCCGGCTGCGGGCGAAGACCCCCGCCGCCACCGCGCAGAACACCAGCATCACCAGCGCCAGCGACAGCTGCTCGACGTGGGCCGAGATGACCGCGGCGAACAGGCCGAAGGCGACCGCGCCGGTCATCAGCCGCCAGGCGCGCGGCGCACTCATCATCGCCCACTCGATCGACAGCAGCAGGCAGGCCGCCAACATGATGCCGAGGAACCAGAAGCCGCCCGCCCAGATGGCCAGCACCGCCGCGGGGGCCAGCACAACGGCCGAGGCCGCCCGCAATCCGATCTCGCGGACCTTGACCGCCATCAGCCGGCCACGCGCGCGGGCGCGGCCGGGCGGCCGCCGAAACGGCGCTCACGGGCGCGGTACTGGGCGACCACGTCGGCCAGGGCCTCGGAGCCGTAGTCGGGCCACAGGATGTCCTGATAGACCAGCTCGGCGTAGGCGGCTTCCCACAGCAGGAAGTTGGACAGCCGCTGCTCGCCCGAGGTGCGCACGATCACGTCCACCGGCGGCCCGTCGGCGGTGGACAGGCCCGCCGCCAGCGCCTCCTCGGTCAGCGGCCCCGCCGCCTCGCCCGCGGCGACCCGGTCGTAGTGACGCCGCGCGGCGTCGACGATGTCCGCCCGGCCGCCATAGTTGAAGGCCACCTGCAGCAGGAATTTCTCGTTGCCGGCGGTGGTCGCCTCGGTGCGGGCGACGATCTCCGCGATGTCCGCCGGCAGGCCTTCGCGCCGGCCGAGGATCCGCACCCGCACGCCATTGCGGTCCAGCTTGCGCAGATCCGCCGCCACATAGGCGCGGACCAGCCCCATCAGGTCCGAGACCTCGTCGGCCGGACGGCTCCAGTTCTCGGTGGAGAAGCCGAACACGGTCAGGCAGCGGATGCCGAGATCCGGCGCCGCGCGGATGGTCCGCTTCAACGCCTCGACCCCCTCGCGATGCCCGGCCGCCCGCGGCAGGCCGCGAGCCGCGGCCCAGCGGCCGTTGCCATCCATGATCAGCGCGACATGGCGCGGCCCGTCGGGCTGGGGACTGGAGGGTTCGGCGGACATGCGCGTCTATCCTACGGCAGAACGCGCCGTCAGACCTGCATGATCTCGACTTCCTTGGCCTTCAAGGCCTCGTCGATGCGCTTGATCGCCGCGTCGGTGTCCTTCTGGACCTCGGCTTCCATCTTCTTCTGCTCGTCCTGACTGATCTCCGAGGCCTTCTCGGCCTTCTTGAGATCGTCGTTGGCGTCGCGGCGGACGTTGCGGACGGCGATCTTCTGCTGCTCCGCGTACTTGCCGGCCAGCTTGACCAGGTCCTTGCGGCGCTCCTCGGTCAGCGGCGGGATCGGGATGCGCAGGGTCTGGCCGTCGACGATCGGGTTCAGGCCCAGGCCGGCGGCGCGGATCGCCTTCTCCACCGACACCACCATGCCGCGGTCCCAGACGTTGACCGAAATCATCCGCGGCTCGGGCACGCTGATCGCGGCGACGGCGTTCAGCGGCGAGGTCGAGCCGTAGGCCTCGACCTGCACGGGGTCCAGCAGGCCGGCGTTGGCGCGGCCCGTGCGCAGCCCGGAGAACTCCTCCTTCAGCGCGGTCACAGCCTTGTCCATGCGGTCGCGGTAGCTCTTGAGGTCTGGCTTGGCCATGGTCGTTTCTCTCGTGTTTTCTTTGGTCTTGTCAGACGGACTTGCCGTCGCCGCTGATCACGGTGAAGGCGCCCTCGCCGCGCAGGGTGCGCCGGAACGAGCCGTCCTCGCGGATCGAGAACACCACGATCGGGATGCCGGAGTCACGCATCAGCGCCACGGCCGAGGCGTCCATCACCTTGAGGTCCTTCGCCAGCACCTCCTGATAGCTCAGGGAGTCGTAGCGGGTCGCGGTCGGGTCCTTCTTCGGATCGGCGGTGTAGACGCCGTCGACGCTGGTGCCCTTCAGCAGGGCGTCGCAGCCCATTTCGGCCGCGCGCAGGGCGGCCCCGGAATCGGTGGTGAAGAAGGGCGCCCCGACGCCGGCGGCGAAGATCACCACCCTGCCCTTCTCGAGGTGCCGCAGGGCGCGACGGCGCACATAGGGCTCGGCCACGGCGTTCATGACCAGGGCGCTCTGCACCCGGGTCTGCACGCCGATCTTCTCCAGCGCCGCCTGCATCGCCAGGGCGTTCATCACCGTCGCCAGCATGCCCATGTAGTCGGCCGAGGCGCGATCCATGTCCCCGGCGGCCTTGCTCAGGCCACGGAAGATGTTGCCGCCGCCGATGACAAGGCAGATCTCGACCCCCTCGCGGGCGACGTCGGCGATGGCCGCCGCCACCTGGGCCACGGTCTTCATGTCGATGCCGTAGCCCTGGTCGCCCATCAGCACCTCGCCCGAGACCTTGAGGAGGACGCGCTTGTAGCGGAACTCGGACGGAACGTCGGGCATCGGGCAACCTTGGGGGACGGCGGAATCGGACCCTTATAGGTAGGCCCGGCCGTGCTTCAAAGCCTCAGGATGATGGTCTCGACGATCGGCCGGCGATCCCAGATCTGGATGCTGGCCTTCTTCAGCGCCCGCGCCACCGCCTGCTCGACGACCAGTTCGTCCTCCAGCGCGTCGCCCTTCAGCCCACGGACGACCTGTTCGACCCGTTCGGCCAGGTCGTCCAGAAGGTCGCCCAGCGGGCTGTCCTCGTCGCCCGGCAGGCCGAGGCCGCGCACGTCGATGTCCGAGACGATCTTGCCGCGCCGGTCCATGGCGAAGCTGACGATCAGCACCCCGTTCGAGGCGGCATGGCGGCGCTCGCGCAGGGCCGATCCGGCCTCCTCGACCAGCATGCCGCCGTCGACGTAGAGGCGGCCCGAAGGCACCTCGTCGATGATCCGCGCCGGTCCCGGGGCCAGCAGCACCATGTCGCCGTTGCGCGGCGTCACCGTCTCGGGGACCTGCATCTCCCTGGCCAGCAGGGCGTGCTCGGCGATGTGCCGGCGCATGCCGTGGGTCGGCACCGCCACGTGCGGCCGGGCCCACTGGTACATCTGGCGCAGCTCGTCCCGGCACGGGTGGCCCGAGACGTGGATGCCGGGGTGGTCCTTGTCAGTATAGATGCGCACCCCGCGTTCCGACAGGGTGTCCTGCAGCCGCCCGATGGCCAGCTCGTTGCCGGGAATGACCCGCGACGAGAAGATGCAGTGGTCGCCCGGCCCCAGCTTCACGAAGGGATGCGTCCCCTCGGCCACCCGCGACAGGGCCGCGCGCGGCTCGCCCTGGCTGCCCGTGCACAGATAAAGAATCTCGTCCGCCGGCCAGACCCGCGCCTCCTGCTCGGACAGGAACGGCTTCAGGTCGGCCAGCATGCCGACCGACTTGGCGGCGGCGGTGATGCGATGCATCGAACGCCCGGCCAGCGCCACGCGCCGCCCGGCCGCCTCGGCGGCGCGGATGACGCTGTCCATGCGCGCCACGTTCGAGGCGAAACAGCCGACCGCGACCCGGCCCTTCAGGCCCGAGATCAGTTCGGCCAGGGCCACCTTCACGTCGCCTTCGGACCCCGCCACGCCCTCCTGGAAGACGTTGGTCGAGTCGCAGACCATGGCCAGCACGCCCTCGTCGCCGAGGCGGCGGATGGTCTCGACGTCGGTGCGCTCGCCCACGACCGGGTCGTTGTCGATCTTCCAGTCGCCGGTGTGCAGCACCGTGCCCAGCGGCGTCTTGATGGCCAGGCCGTTCGGCTCGGCGATCGAGTGGGTGATAGTCACCATCTCGACCTGGAACGGGCCGAGGTCGATCTGCCCGCCCAGCGGCACCTCGTGCAGCGTCACCCGGTCGAGGATGCCGGCGTCGCGCAGCTTCTCGCGGATCAGGAAGGCGGTGAACGGCGTCGCGTACAGCGGCGCCTTGATGCGCGGCCACAGCCAGCCCAGCGCCCCGATATGGTCCTCGTGGGCGTGGGTCAGGACGATGCCGATGATGTCCTCACCCTCCAGGAAGGCTGGATCCGGCACGATCACGTCGACGCCGGGGGTGGAGTTGTCGCCGAAGGTCACGCCGACGTCGACGACGATCCACTGGCGATTGTCGGCAGGCCCGAAGCCATAGGCGTTCAGGTTCATGCCGATCTCGTTAGACCCACCCAGCGGCAGGAAGACGAGTTCGTTCGATTGTTGTTTTGTCATTCGCCCTTCAGGTGGGTGTTCCGCCGCCAGATTTCCAGCAGGCCGCGGATGGTCAGGTCGGTATCGAAGGCGTCGATGCTGTCGGTCGCGCCCTCGAACAGCGAGACGACGCCGCCGGTGCCGATCACGGTCATCGGCCGGCCCCACTCGGCCTTGATGCGCGCCACCAGCCCCTCGATCAGGGCGATGTAGCCCCAGAAGACGCCGGACTGCATGTTCGACACCGTGTCCTTGCCGATCACGCGCTCCGGCTTCTGGATGGCGATGCGCGGCAGCATGGCGGCCGCCTCGTGCAGGGCCTGCAGCGACAGGTTGATGCCCGGCGCGATCACCCCGCCCTCGAAGGCCCCGTCGGCGGCGATGACGTCGAAGGTGGTGGCCGTGCCGCTGTCGATGACGATCAGGTCGCCGGGATACTTCAGATGGGCTCCGAGCGCGTTGACCAGCCGGTCCGCCCCCGCCTCCTTGGGCTTCAGGATGCGCACCGGCATGCCCAGGTCGACGTTCTCGCCGATGACCAGCGGCTCGACCTCGAGGTAGCGTCGCGACAGGTTGCGCAGGTTGAAGATCGACTGCGGGACAACGCTGGAGATGATGCAGCCGTCCAGCTGGTCGATCGACAGGCCGCGCATGGTCAGCAGTTGGCTCAGCCAGACGGCGTATTCGTCGGCCGTGCGGCTGGCCTCCGTCGCGGTCCGCCACTGGGCGATCCACTCGGAACCGTCGTGGACCGCGAACAGCGTGTTGGTGTTGCCCTGTTCGATCGCCAGCAGCATCAGCCGCCCTCCCCGAAGAACACATCGCCCGCCGAGATAAGGCGCAGGCCGCCATCGGCCAGCCTGAGCCGCAGCGCGCCGTCCGGCTCGACCCCTTCGGCGCGCCCCTCGACGGTCTCGCGCCCCAGTCGCGCCACTGCCGGTCCGTCCAGCCCGGACGCGCGCGCCCGCCAGGCGTCCAGCACCGGCTGGAAGCCCAAGGTCTCCCAGCGATCCATCCAGATGGCGAAGCTCTCGGCCAGCTCCCGCGCCGCGACCTCGACGGACGGCGGCGCCGCGACGCCCGCCGACAGGTGCTGCGCCAGCGCCGTCGCCGGCCGCTCCGTCCCCGCGGGCGCATGCGCCAGATTGACCCCGATCCCGACCGCCAGCCACAGACCGCCCGCCGCATGGGCCCCGGACTCGACCAGCACGCCGGCGGCCTTCTCGCCGGCCAGCATGACGTCGTTGGGCCACTTGATCGTGACCAGCGACGGCGGCGCATGGCGATCCAGCAGGTCCGCCACGGCCAGGGCGGCGACGAAGGTTACTTGCGCCGCCTCGGCCGGAGGCTTTCGGGTGGTGGTCAGCAGGGTGGCGAACAGGTTGTCCGTGTCGCTCTCCCACGCCCTTCCCCGCCGGCCGCGCCCGGCGGTCTGGCGGCGCGCGGCGATCCACAGCGGCCCGGTCTCGCCGGCCTCGGCCCGGCGGCGGGCCTCCGCATTGGTGGAGTCGGTCTCGTCGAGCAGCAGGACCGGCGCCGGCGTCACGGTCTCCTCCCCCACTGGGGGAG
>JAFAEC010000154.1 GCA_023424215.1 Pseudomonadota bacterium | reverse complement strand
GCGCCGGCGCGGCGGGCGTGGTCGCCGGGGGACGGGCGAGGTATTCCTCGATGGTCGGCGGGCCGCTGTTGAGGTCGCGGGTCAGGTCGCTGGCGGAACGGTCGGGCGGCGTCTGCGGCGCGGTCTGGGCACCGGCGGCGCCGGCGACAAGGACGAGGGCGGCGGCGGGTACGAGCACTTTCATGGCCGCGACCTTCCCCCTTCAGCCCATGAACGGCAAGGCCCGAAGCGCATAGGCCACCGCCGCCGTGACGGCCGAGGCGGCGACGGCGAGGCCGGCGAACCAGGCGAGGCGCTTCGACAGCGGGCCGGGCGACTCCCCGGGGCCGGGCGGGGGCTCGATCCTAATGATAGCCGGCCTCCGGCGTGACCTTGCCGCGGAACACCCAGTAGACCCAGCCGGTGTAGGCGAGGATCAGCGGCAGGATGACCACCGTGCCGACCAGCATCAGCGCCAGCGCGTTATCCGGCGCGGCGGCGGCGCGGTAGTCGACGGTGTACGGCGCGACGTAGGGGAAGAAGCCAGCGGCGAGGCCGGCGTAGCCCGACAGGAAGACCAGCACGGCGCCGATGAAGGGCCAGCCGTGCGAGGCCCGCCGCACGCCCCAGCCGACGAGGCCGAGGCCGACCAGGCCGACCAGCGGGATCCACGCCAGCGGCAGGAAGCGGCCCATGTCCAGCCCGCCCCCGGTCCAGCCCCAACGCTCGGCCACCACCGGGTGGACCACCAGGGTCGACAGGCTGACTCCGACGAGGAACAGGGCGGTGAGCACGCCGGAGATCACCGCCCAGCGGCGCGCGTCGCCATGCAGCTCGTCGGCGGTCTTCCACATCAGCCAGGCGGCGCCGAGCAGGGCGTAGCCGCAGACCAGGCCGGCGGCGACCAGCAGGGTGTAGGGGGTGAACCAGTCGAAGGTCCCGCCGGCGAAGCGGTCGTCGACCACCTCTATGCCCTGGATGAAGCCGCCGAGGATCAGGCCCTGGGCGAAGGCGGCGAGGATGGAGCCGAAGGCGAACATAGCCGTCCAGAACGGGCGGCCGCGGCGCTGGCCGCGGAAGCGGAACTCGAAGGCCACGCCGCGCAGGATCAGGCCCGCGAGCATCAGGATCACCGGCAGGTAGAAGGCCGGCATGACGATCGAATAGGCCAGCGGAAACGCCGCCAGCAGGCCGCCGCCGCCCAGCACCAGCCAGGTCTCGTTGCCGTCCCAGACCGGGGCGACGGTGTTCATCATCACGTCCCGGTCCTGCTTGTTCCGGGAGAAGGGGAACAGGATGCCGACGCCAAGGTCGAAGCCGTCCAGCAGGACGTAGAGCAGGACGCCGGTGGCGATCAGGCCCGCCCAGATCAGGGGGAGGTCGAGGCTCATGACGGGTCTCCCGGAGCATCCTCGGGCGCGGCGGCGAGCGGGGTGCCGGGGGCGCGCTGGCCTTCCGGCTTCGGCTCGGCGGCGCCGGCGACCGGCCCCTCGTTCAGCAGGCGCAGGATGTAGATCGCGCCGGCGACGAAGACGATGGCGTAGACGGTGACGTAGATCAGCAGGGAGGTTGCGACGGAGCCGGCGGTCACCGGCGAGACGGCGTCGGCGGTGCGGACCAGGCCCTGCACCACCCACGGCTGGCGGCCGACCTCGGTGACGATCCAGCCGGAGACCACCGCGACGAAGCCGGCGGGGCCCATCGTCGCGGCGAAACGGAGGAACCAGCGGTTGTCGGCGAGGCGCTTGCGCCAGACCAGCCAGGCGCCCCAGAGGCCGAGACCCAGCATCAGCACGCCCAGCCCCACCATGACCCGGAAGCTCCAGAACACGATGAAGACCGGCGGCTGGTCCTCCGGCGCGAAGGCGTCGAGGCCGGTGACCACCTCGTCGGCGGGAGCGACCAGCACGCCGCCGCCGGGAATGGCCACTTCGAAATGGTTCGACTGCGTCGCCCGGTCGGGGATGGCGAACAGGATCAGCGGGTGGTTGGAGTCGGTCTCCCAGTAGGCCTCGATGGCGGCCAGCTTCTGCGGCTGGTGGTCCTTGGCGACGAGGCCGGACTCGTGGCCGACCAGCACCTGGACCGGGGCCAGCACGGCGATCAGGCCGATGGCCATCTTGAGGGCCAGCCGGCTCTCCTCCTGGGCGCGGTTGCGCAGCAGTTGGAAGGCCGAGGCCCCGCCCACCACCAGCGCCGTGGTCAGGAAGGCGGCGATCAGCATGTGCGCCAGCCGCGACGGGAAGCTGGGGTTGAAGATCGCCTCCATGAAGCTGGTGGCGACGATGCGGCCGTCGGCCAGCACCTCGTAGCCCGCCGGGGTCTGCATCCAGCTGTTGGCGGCGAGAATCCAGAAGGCGGAGATCGAGGTGCCGATCGCCACCAGGCAGGTGGCGAGGAAGTGCAGCTTCGGGCCGACCTTCTTCCAGCCGAACAGCATGACGCCGAGGAAGGAGGCCTCGAGGAAGAAGGCGGTCAGCACCTCATAGGCCAGGAGCGGGCCGACGACCCCGCCGGTCAGCCGGATGAACTCCGACCAGTTGGTGCCGAACTGGTAGCTGAGCACGATGCCGGAGACGACGCCCATGCCGAAGCTGATGGCGAAGACCTTCACCCAGAACAGGTACAGGGTCTTGTAGGCCTCGCGCCGGGTGCGCAGCCACAACCCTTCCAGCACCGCCAGATAGGCGGCCAGGCCGATGGTGAAGGCCGGGAACAGGATGTGGAAGGCGACCGTGAAGGCGAACTGGAGGCGCGACAGCAGCAGGGCGTCGTATTCCAAGGCCATACCCCTTCATGCAGCAGGCCCGGGCAGGCTACGCCCGCGGCGCGGGGCTGTCACCTGACGCCCTGCCGCGCGACGGAACGCCTCAGCTTGCAGGAAGGGTCAGGCGGCGGGCAGCTCGACCCAGAAGGTGGCGCCCTGCCCCGGCGTCGAGTCGACGCCGATGGCGCCGCCCTGGAGCTCGACCAGGCGCTTGGCGAGGGCGAGACCGATGCCGTGGCCCTCGACAGCGGACCGCTCGAGTCCGAGCCGGTTGAACGGCTCGAACAGCTGGGCCTGCTTCTCCGGACTCAGACCCGGGCCGCTGTCGGTGACCTCGATGCGCACACCGTCGTGGATCCGGCAGGCGCGCAGGACGACCACGCCGCCGGCCGGGCCGTACTTGACGGCGTTGGAGGTCAGGTTGCCGACCACCTGGGCGAGACGTTGGGAGTCGGCGAGAGCGATGAGGCCGTCGCCCTCGCTGATCATCTCGAAGCGGATGCCCTGGGCCTCGGGGCGCAGGGCGGTGGCGCGGCGGACGTCGTCCAGCACGCCGGGAACGTCGGTGGGGCGCAGCTCGACCTTGACCGCCCCGGATTCCGCGCGGGCGACGTCGAGCAGGTCGTGGGCCAGGGATTCGACCTGGCGCGCCGTGCGGACCAGCATGTCGGCCATCTCGGTCTGCGTGGCGTTCACGGGACCGAGCTGGCCGGTCTTCCAGAGCTCGCCGATGCCGATCACCCCGCCCACCGGGCTCTTGATCTCGTGCGCCACGTTGGCGAGCAGACGTGACTTGGCCTCGGACGCCCGTTCGGCGCGGGCCTGGCCGGCGCGGGCGCGGTCGCCCAGACGATCGCGCTCCTCCAGCAGGGCGGCGACCAGCAGGATGGGCAGGTAGCCCATCAGCACCAGCAGCTGGGCCATCATGGCCCGCTCGGGCCCCTCGAAGGCAGCGTAGGGACCGTAGCCGAGCATGCTGCCGCCCACCGACAGCACGGTGATGACGACGAGGCCGGCGGTGGTCCCGATCACCCTCAGGCGGACGGCGATCACCAGCAGGAGCGGCAGGACGAGGAAGGCGACCGGCGCCGAGCCCGCCAGGAAGACCCCGACGCAGACCGCGGCGAGGGCGCCGAGCAGGATCGCGGCTTCCACGATACGCACCGGCGTCCGGTAGCGGACCAGCTCGCGCCGGGTCACGGCCAGACCGAAGCTGCCCACCACGGCGATGCTGAGGGCATGGCCGAACCACCAGGTCTGGGCCGTCTGGAAGAAGTCGGCGCCATTCATCCACGCCAGCATGCCGCCGACGAAGACGGCGGCCGGCAGCGGCGCGACGGCCGCGGCGCTGATGAGAAAACGGCTCGCGCCCTCGACGCTGGCGAGGTTCAGCGTCGGGGCGAAGCGCCGCGCGAGCAAGACCGCGGCGTAGACGTCGATCATGTTGGCGACGGTGAACATCGCCGTGGTCTCGGCGGAGTTGCCGGCCAGCAGGTTGCCGGCGGCGAGGCCAAGCGCCACCAGCCCGCCGAACGACAGGTCGTACATCGGTCCGCGCGAGGTGCGCAGCCACACCGCCACGGCCAGACCGGCCGACCCCCAGAGCGCGGCGACCATGTCGGCCGAGCGCGCGAACGTGAGGGAGAGCACGGTGAGGATCATCACCGCCATGGCCGTGAACACGGGCGCGAGCGGCTGGCGGGAGCCCTGGGGGGCCGCGACGGGCCGCGCCTTGGGGGCGGGCCTGGCCGACAGGGGCTCGAGCGCGGGGCTCATGGTCATGGTCGGGTCCGGACGACGGTGCAAGACGACCGGATTAGCCCTCGCTTCCTAATATCCCCTGAAAATCAGAAGGCATGCGCCAGGGCGGCGTCAAAGGCGCGCACCGCCGCGGCCGGTCCTTCGGGCGCGTTCCATACCGCCGAGCTGACGGCGACGAAGTCGGCGCCGGCCCGCGCCAGTTCGGCGCAGTTGGCCGGAGTGACGCCGCCGATGGCGACGCAGGGAGTCTCCACCGTCTCCTGCCAGATGCTCAGTATCTCGACGTCCGGCCGGTGCGTGGTCGCCTTGGTCCCGGTCGGGAAGAAGGCGCCGAAGGCGACATAGTCGGCCCCCGCCTCGGCCGCGTCCATCGCCAGTTCGCGGCTGTCGTGGCAGGTGACCCCGATCATCGCCTGCGGTCCCATGATCCGGCGCGCCTCGGCGTAGGAGGCGTCGGACTGGCCGACGTGGACGCCGTCGCAGCCGGAGCGGGCGGCGAGATCCGGCCGGTCGTTGAGGATCACCGCCACGCCCCGGGCCCGCGCCACCGGCGCGAGCGCGGCGACCGCCGCCAGTATCGCGGCGTCGTCGACGTCCTTGAGCCGGATCTGCAACGCCGCCACGTCGCCGGCGTCCAGAGTCTCCGCCAGGACCGCGGCGAAGGCCGCCGGGTCCGGGATGGCCGGCGGGGTAATGAGGTAGAGCCGACAGGGCGGGCGCGGCGGGGCGACAGGTTCTCGGGCCATGTGGCGGGAGTGGGACGCCGCCGGCCGCGCGTCAATCGGCTACGTACAATTCCGGATGCGAACGACTTGCATTCGCCCCAATCCCATGGCTATAGCGAACCGTTCGCAATCTCATCGGGCCCGCTCTCGTGTACGTCTGCAACTGCAATGGTCTGCGCCAGCGCGACGTCGCCGCCGCCATCGAGGCCGGCGCGACCCGGCCGAAGGATGTGTTCGACCGCCACCAGTGCCGCCCGCAGTGCGCGCGCTGCGTCTGCGAGATGCGCGGGATGATCGACGATAGCCGCGACGCCTTCGCCCTGGCCGCCGAATAGCTGCACACGCCTTTTACTCGCATTTTCAACGTCCTGAGAAGTGTTCGCAGGTGAACACACTCGCGTGGCGCGTGTTATGAAGGCGGCGAGCGACGGGTGATTCAGGGCGTCAGGTCGACGTCCGCCCCGCCGACGGGAAGACGATCATGAAGGGCGACCCCGCGATCATCCGCACCCTCAACGCGGTGCTGACCAACGAGCTGACGGCGGTCAACCAGTACTTCCTGCACGCCCGGATGTTCGAGAGCTGGGGGCTGAAACACCTCGGCCAGATCATCTACGACGAGTCGATCGGCGAGATGAGACACGCCGACAAGCTGATCAAGCGCATCCTGTTCCTCGACGGCCTGCCCAACCTGCAGGACCTGCACAAGCTGAAGATCGGCGAGAACGTGTTCGAGTGCCTCGGCGCCGACCTGGCGCTGGAGCTCGGCGGCCGCGACGCCCAGATCGCCGGCATCGCCCAGTGCGAGGCGGCCAAGGACTACGTCAGTCGCCAGATCCTGTCGGAGATCCTCGCCGACACCGAGGAGCACATCGATTTCCTCGAGGCGCAACACAAGCTGATCGAACAGCTGGGCGAGCAGAACTACCTGCAGTCCGCGATGACCGAGATCGCCCCGGACAGGAGCGCGACGGGGAACTGACCCGCCGCCCGGCTCATTCCGGCTGCGACAGCAGGAGGAGCCGGATGGTTGCGATCGACGAGGCCGTGGACACTGCGAAGGACGCGGCGGCGGATTTCCTGAACGCGGAAGGACGGCATCCCGGGCATGTGGTGCTGGGGGCGCTGCTGACGGTGGGCTTCGCCTTCGCGGCCACCGCCCTCGCCCGCCGGGCCATCCGGCCGCAGCCGCTGCATCAGGCGGACGGCGGCAAGCCGGTGACCGAGCGGCCTCGCGGGGGCCTGAGCCTGATCCTGCCGGCGGTGTTCTCGGCCACCACGCTGTCGGCGCTGCGCGTGTGGAACGCGCCCGCGGCCCCGGAGCGCAACCGCGCCATCGGCCTGTGGACCGCGGCCCAGGCGCTGAACGCGGTGTGGATCGCCCTGCGGCCGGCCAGCCGGGGACTGCAGATCGCCGCCGCCATGTCCTCGGCGGGAATGGCGGCGGCCTTCGCCCACGAGGCCCGCAAGGTCGACATCGCCGCCGGCAAGTGGGCGGCCCCCCTGGGCGGCGGCGTGCGGATCGCCAACACGGTCCAGGAGAAGGTCGACGACCGGCCGACCCTGCACTGAGGCGCGCGCCTTGCCGGGCGCCGTGGTTTCC
Source organism: Pseudomonadota bacterium (assembly GCA_023424215.1). GTDB lineage: Bacteria > Pseudomonadota > Alphaproteobacteria > Caulobacterales > Caulobacteraceae > Brevundimonas. The sequence goes on along the minus strand of JAFAEC010000154.1, from coordinate 25,194 downwards.
TCTAGGGACTGCGCCCGATTTCGCGCGCGCCGGAGGGCCGGACGACCGCGCCTCCAGACCTCCGAGATTCCATGAAGATCAACGGCAACACCATCAAGCCCGGCATGGTCCTGCAGCACAATGGCGGGCTGTGGGTCGTGACCAAGGCCAGCCACGTCAAGCCGGGCAAGGGCGGCGCCTTCGCCAACGTCGAGGCCAAGAACCTCGAGACCGGCAACAAGCTGAACGAACGCTTCCGCTCGGAAGACAAGGTCGAGCGCGTCACGCTGGAGCAGAAGGACTTCTCGTACCTGTACGAGCAGGGCGACGCCCTGGTGTTCATGGACGACGCCACCTACGAGCAGATCGAGCTGCAGAAGGACTGGGTCGGCGACGAGCGCATCCCCTACCTGCAGGACGGCATGAAGGTGGTCATCGAGATGCACGAGGGCCGGCCGATCGGCCTGGAGCTGCCGGAGCAGGTGACCCTGACCGTGGCCGAGACCGAGCCGACCGTGAAGGGGCAGACCGCCTCCTCGTCCTACAAGCCGGCCCTCGCCGACAACGGCGTGCGCATCATGATCCCGCCGTACATGTCGGCCGGCGAGCGCATCGTGGTGGACACGACGACGGGCGAGTACGTCCGCCGCGCCGACTAAGGGCTTGGCAATCAGGGCTTAGGGCTTGGGGCGATCAGCCTCTTTCCAAGCCCTAAGCCCCAAGCCCTACGACCTTTTGAACTTCTCCGTCTGTCCGGGCGCTTCCGCCTTGTAGAGGACAGCCGGACCAGGAGATTCCCATGGCCCTCGCCTCCGCCCTTCTGCAAGTGATGATGGACGCCGTCCGCAAGACGGCGCGGCCGATCCTGCGCGACTTCGGCGAGGTGTCGAACCTGCAGATGTCGCGGAAGGGGCCCGGCGACTTCGTCACCGCCGCCGACCTGAGGGCCGAGCAGACGCTGTTCGAGCTGCTGACCAAGGCGCGGCCGGGCTATGGCTTCCTCGGAGAGGAGCGTGGCCTGATCGAGGGCACTGACAAGTCGCACCGCTGGATCGTCGACCCGATCGACGGCACCACCAACTTCATGCACGCCATGCCGCACTTCGCCATCACCGTGGCGCTGGAGCGGTTCGCCCCTGACGGGTCGTCCGAGATCGTGGCCGGGGTGACCTACAACCCGGTGATGAACGAGATGTTCTGGGCCGAGAAGGGCAAGGGCTGCTACCTGAACGACGCCCGCATCCGGGTGGCCGCGCGGCGCGATCTGTCCGAAAGCCTGATCGCCACTGGCCTGCCGTTCATCGGCAAGACCGGCCACGCGCAGGCGATCAAGGACATCCACGCGGTCGGACAGCGGGTGGCCGGCATCCGTCGTCTGGGCTCGGCGGCGCTGGACTTCGCCTGGGTCGCGGCGGGCCGGTACGACGCCTATTACGAGCGCAACCTGCAGCCCTGGGACGTGGCGGCGGGCGTGCTGTTCGTCACCGAGGCGGGCGGCATCGTGACGACCATCGACGCCGACGGCGACCCGAAGACCGGCAAGCAGATCCTGGCGGCGAACCCGGAACTGCATGTCCAGTTGCGCAAGGTGCTGCAGGGGGCGTGAGCCCCCTAGCGGGTTCGCGTCCCGGGACGAGGGGAGAGCACGGCTTCCCTGAGGATCAGGTTCGCCCGCGATTGCCACCGGGGCCCGCCCGCCTTGAGGGCCGCGACCACATCCCTGTCGAGACGGATCGACACCGCCTGCTTCGGATTGTCCGCCTTCGGACGCCCGCCTTTCGATCGAAAGTCGGAAATGGCCTTGCGCGAGAACACCTCGCGGGCCGGCCGCGCAGCGGCGAAGTCCTCCGCGGTGAGGACCGGGACTTCGTCATCATCAGGCGTCACTTCAGACTTCCTTGATCCGTGCATCGCCTACCAACTCTCCCGGTACAGCTTCTTCTCGGCCTTCGCCGCTCGCCGGAGGCTGATCGGCCGGATCTCCTCGTCCCGATAGGTGTGGGCGAGCACGTAGAGTTCCGCGTCGATGGGCCCGATGGAGATGAAGCGGTCCTCGCCATAGCCGAAGCGGCGATCCGGAAAGGTGATGGTCAGGTCCAGATCCATATCGAATGCACGGCCCAGTGAGATGCCGTGCCTCGCGACGTTGAGCGCATCCTTCCGCGGATCAAACGCCATGCTCGCCCCATTTTTGTATATACAAAAACCGGTTCGGTCAACGATGACCGCAAGCTACTGAAATCTCTTGCTACCCCACGAGGGCCCGCGCCGCGGCTCTCGCCTCGTCGGTGATGGTCGCGCCGGACAGCATGCGGGCGATTTCCTCCAGCCGCTCCGTCTGGCCCAGCGCATCGACCGTGGTGGTGGTCAGACCGCCGGCGTCGGACTTGCGCACCTTCCAGTGGGCGTGGCCGCGCGCCGCGACCTGGGGGCTGTGGGTCACGACCAGAACCTGGGCCCCGCGCGACAGGCGCTGGAGGCGGGTTCCGACCGCCTCGGCCACGGCCCCGCCGACGCCCTGATCCACCTCGTCGAAGATCATCACCGGCTGGCGCTGGTCCTCGCGGCCGGCCAGGGCGGCCTTCATGGCCAGGGCGAAGCGGGCCAGTTCGCCGCCCGAGGCGATGGCGTCGAGCGGCCCGAAGGCCGTGCCGGCGTTGGTGGCGATCTCGAAACGCACCGTCTCGGCGCCCAGCGGCCCGCGACGGCCCTCGGCCACCGGCTCGAAGGCGACGCGGAAGCGGGCCCGCTCCAGCTTCAGCGGGCCCAGCTCCTCCATGACAGCGGCGGTCAGGCGCTCGGCGGCCGCCTCGCGGGCGGAGGTCAGCAGGGTCGCCGCCAGGTCGTACGCCTCTCGCGCGGCGGCGGCGGCGCGTTCGGCGGCGGTGATGGCCTCGGCCCCGTCCTCGATCAGCCGCAGCTGCTCGCGGAAGCGGACGCGCAGCACCGGCAGCAGTTCGACCGAGGTGTTCAGCTTGCGGGCCGCGGCGCGCAGGGCGAACAGTCGCTCCTCAGCCTTGTCCAGCCGGCCGGGCTCGAAGTCGAAGGCGTCGGCGGCGGCGTCGACGGCGGCGATGGCCTCCTGCGCCTCGACCAGGGTGCGATCGATGGCCTCGGCGGCGACGGACAGACGCTGCAGGATGGGATGGTCAGGCTCCGCCCCCGCCTGCCCCGCCCTCTGCCGGGCGTGCTCCACGGCGCGCAGGGCGGCGGCGAGGTTGCGGGCCAGCTTGTCGCCGCCCAGCTGGGCGCGGGCGTCGGACAGGTCGGCGATGGCCTTCTCGGCGGCGCCGAGGATGGCGCGTTCGCCGGCCAGCTCGGTCTCCTCGTTGGGCTGGGGATCGAGCGCGTCGAGGTCGGCGAGGTTCTCGGCCAGTTCCCCGGCCCGGGCGGCGGCGTCGGCGGCCTCGGCCTTCAGCGTCGCGACCGTCTGCTCGGCCGCCTTCAGACGCTCGGCGGCGCGGGCGACGCCGTCCAGTTGCGGCTGGAGCCCGCCGTAGGCGTCGAGCAGGGCGCAGTGGGTCTTCCAGTCCAGCAGGCCGACCGTCTCATGCTGGCCGTGCACCTCGACCAGGGCCTGGCCGATCTCGCGCAGGGCGGCGACGCCGGCCGGCTGGTCGTTGACGAAGGCCCGGCTGCGCCCGTCGGCGGTCAGGGTTCGGCGCAGGATCAGCTCTTCGCCGGGCGCGACCTCGAAGCCCTTTTCCGAGATCAGATCGATCAGCGCCGGATCGTCCGGGGCGGCGAAGACGGCGGTGGCGGCGGCCTGTCTCGCGCCCGCCCGGACCAGCCCCGCGTCGGCCCGCGCGCCGAGCGCCAGACCGAGGGCGTCGAGGATGATCGACTTGCCCGCGCCGGTCTCGCCGGTCAGCACCGTGAGGCCGTTCTCGACCTCCAGGTCCAGCGCGTCGACCAGCACGATGTCGCGGATCGACAGGGCCGTCAGCACGGGCGGCTCCCGCACGGGACATGACGGCCGGAGGGGCGAACAGGCGGACTGGACAAGACGAATCGGTCTCCGACAACGCCGGAGGATGCGAAGCAACGGCCAGCCCCGGCAAGGTCGAGGCTAGCGGAACGAAACAGAAACGTCAGCCCGGAATGATCCGGCGCAGCCAGTTCTCGCGCTGGCCGGTCGGCGCGACGTCCGGCCGCGAGCCTTCCTCGGTGAGAAGGGCGTAGGCCTCGGCGTACCAGGGGCTGCCCGGATAGTTGTGGCCCAGCACCGAGCCGTTGCGCACGGCCTCGTCGCGCAGGCCCAGGCCGAGGTAGACTTCGACCAGCCGGTACAGCGCCTCGGGCGCATGCGAGGTGCGCTGGTAGGCCTCGTTGTCGATCACCGTCTTGTAGCGGTTGATGGCCGCCAGCGGCTGCCCGGCGCGCTGGTAGTAGCGCCCGATCGACATCTCCTTGCCGGCCAGCTGGTCGTTGACCATGTCGATCTTGACCGTGGCGTCGATGGCGTAGGGGGTGCCGGGGTAGCGTCGCGCGACGTCGCGCAGCCCGTCCAGCGCCGCCTGGGCGTAGCCTTGGTCGCGGCCGACGTCGGTGATCTGTTCGAAGTTGCACAGCGCCTTCATGTAGAAGGCGTAGGGCGCGCTGGGATTGCCGGGGAACAGGGCGATGAAGCGGTCGGCGGCGGCGATGGCCTCAGCGTAGTCATTGCCCTGGTAGTAGGCGTAGATCTGCATCAGGATCGCGCGGCGCGACCACTCCGAATACGGATGCTGGCGCTCGACCTCCTGGAAATAGTCGATCGCGTCGGCCCAGCGCCGGGATTCGAGGCGCTGGTAGCCGGTGTTGTAGAGGGCCTCGACCGGGCGCTCCTCATAGGCGAGACGCGGCCGGTTTCCACGGCCGGAACAGGCGGAGATCGTCAGGGCCGAGACGGCCACGGCCGAAAGAATCAGGCCGGTGCGGAACTTCGAAGCAGACAAGGACGACCTCAACTTGCAGGCCGGCGGGCAACCTCCCGTCGGCGCCCCCGGAAACGAGACGCGATCTCTACACCAGCGGACAAGCTCGCGCCAATGCCGCCACGAAGCCGCAAAAACGCAGGGCCGCGCCTTGTGGAGCGGCCATCCCCTGTTATGAAGCGCGGCAGCGCTCCGCGGCATGTCGCCGGGCGATGACGGCGAAAGGATGACCGGCCATGAAGCTGCTTTCCGGCAACTCCAACCGGACCCTGTCCCGAGCGATCGCCACCCATCTCGACATGCCCCTGACCCGGGCCCAGGTGAAGCGTTTCGCGGACAACGAGGTGTTCGCGATGATCGAGGAGAACGTCCGCGGCGAGGACGTCTTCGTCATCCAGTCGACCAGCTATCCGGCCAACGACAACCTGATGGAGCTGCTGATCATCACCGACGCCCTGGTGCGCGCGTCGGCGAGGCGGATCACGGCCGTGGTGCCGTACTACGGGTACGCGCGGCAGGACCGGAAGACCGACGGCCGCACGCCGATTTCCGCCAAGCTGGTGGCGAACCTGATCACCCGGGCCGGCGCCGACCGGGTGCTGACGATGGATCTGCACGCCGGCCAGATCCAGGGCTTCTTCGACATCCCGACCGACAACCTCGTCGCGACGCCGGTCCTCGCCCAGGACATCAAGGAGAACTACCGCAAGGGGGACGACCTGATGATCGTGTCGCCGGACGTCGGCGGCGTGGTGCGGGCGCGCTCGCTGGCCAAGCGGCTCGACGCCGACCTGGCGATCGTCGACAAGCGCCGCCCGAAGGCGGGCGAGAGCGAGGTGATGAACATCATCGGCGACGTCGAGGGACGGCGCTGCATCCTGTTCGACGACATCGTCGATTCCGGCGGGACGCTGGTGAACGCCGCCCAGGCTCTGATCGACAAGGGCGCGGTCGAGGTCTCCGCCTACATCAGCCACGGCGTCCTGTCCGGCCCGGCGGTGCAGAGGGTCACCGACGGCCCGCTGAAGGAACTGGTCATCACCGACTCGATCGAGCAGCCGGAGGAAGTGACGGACTGCAGCAAGATTCGCGTCGTCTCCGTCGCGGCGCTGATCGGCGAGGCGATCCGGCGGATCGCCAACGAGGAGTCGGTCTCAAAGCTCTTCGACTAAGCTTTTTCGGAACGGCTTCGCCTTCGCCCCATTACCGCCCGGAACGGGGGCGTTGATGACGTCGGCTTTCAGAGGAGTCCCGATGCGACCGGCTTTCCTGCGCGCCAGCCTGAGTCTCGCCGCCCTGGCGGCCGGCGCCTCCATGGTGGCGAGTTGCGCCTCCCCCACCGCCCAGGCCGAAGCCGAGGCCCGGGCCCAGGCCGAGCGGGCCGCGGCCGAGTATGCGCTGCGCGGGCCGTCGATCGCGCTGAACCAGTCGGTCGCCGATTCCGCCGCGGTCTATATCGCGTTCGCCCGCGACATGGCGGCCATCGAGAGCGGCTTCGAGAGTCCGGAAGCGATCCAGTCGGCCCTCGCCCGGGCCGCGGCCTATGACCCCGAGCAACTGTCGCGGGGCCTGATCGCCTACGCCTCGATCCTGGCCCTCCAGTCGCCGGAGTTCGTCCAGGGCGTCCGCCAGTTCAACACGCCCGAAGCCACCCGCCAGCAACTCGTCGCCGAGATCGTCGCCGACCCCAAACGCGCGTCGCGGCTGCCGGGCGCGGACGCGGCCGCCGGCCTGATCATCGCCAGCCTGCAGACGGACGTCCAGGCGCTGAGCCGCGCGGCCAATTCGATCGAGAACGACGCCTACAACATCCAGAACCCCTGGGATCCGCGGCGGGCGTGGGCGGTGACCCAGGTCGCCGACCGACAGGGGCGGCTGGACGCGGCGCGCGGCTCAGGCGAGGCGATGCTGCCCCGCGCCGGGACCACCGAGCGGCTGTTTGCGGCCGCCCACGACGGCGTCGGACTGGAAATCCAGGAGGGCCGGCGCGCGCCGCCCTATCCGCCCGCCGTCGAGAACGCCCTCTCGCTCGCGGCCCTGGCCGCCCTGGGCGCCGCGGGCGAGAACGCCCGGGCCAACACCGACGCGCTGCAGTTCGACTGGACCAGCCGCACCTGCATGCAGATGGCCAAGCTGAACCTGCTCCAGTGCCTCGCGGCCTCGCGGCCCAACTACGAGGACATCTTCTGTCTCGGCCGGCACGTGGTGCGCGACCTGTCCACCTGCACCCGGGGCGCCGCCCTGCCCGCGGCCATCGTGACGGTGTCGGGCCTGACCACCACCGCCGTGGTCGAGGAGCCGCCCGCTCCCAGAATCGTGATCGCGCCCGATCCGGCGTTCGCCCCGCCCTCGCCGCGCATCACGCCCGCGCCCGCCCCTGCCCCCGGAACGTCCGCAAGCCCCGCGCGGACGCCGCTTCCCCCGCCGTCGGCGGCCCCGGCGCGCTCGCTGACGGAGCGGCTGAACACCGGCGCCGACTAGCCGGCGAGTCGTTTCGCCCGGGTTCGCCCGGCAGGATTAACCCTCGGCCAACCCTTTTTCTCGCGGTATAAGGGCGGTCAGTCATAGCTCCGCGCCGTGCCGGCGTCGGGTAGCTGGGGGTCTGTATGTTCCAGAGTCACATGCGCCGCGGCCTCGCGATCGCGGCTGTCGCCGCCGCCGCCGTTCTCGCCAGCTGCGCCACGGACGAGCCCCCGCCCCCTCCCCCGCCGCCCCCGCCGCCGCCCGCCGTGTCGCTCAACGAGGGCGTCGCCGAGGCCGCCTCGATCTACGTCGCCTTCCTGCGCGAGGCCGGCTCGATTCCCGCGGGCGGCTTCCAGGACGCGGAAGCCATCCAGGCGGCGATCCGTCGCGGCGCGGCCTACGATCCGGCCCAGCTGTCGCGCGGCATGATCGCTTACGGGTCGATCCTCGCGCTGCAGTCGCCGGAGTTCGTCCAGGGCGTGCGGCAGTACGCGGTCGACCCGACCATCCGCGAGGAGCTGGTCGCGCGGATCATCGCCGATCCGGCCACGGCCGCCGCCCTGCCGGGGGCAGAAGCGGCCGCCGGCCTGATCGCCGGCACCCTCGGCCAGGACGCCGCCGCCATGCTGGTCATCGCTGACGCGGTCGAGAACGACGCCTACAAGATCCAGGAGCGCAACGACCCGCGGCGCCGCTGGGCGGTGACGCACATCGCCAACCGCGAGCAGCGCCTGGAAGGGGCCAAGACCCTGTCCGCGGCCAGCATGCTGCCCTCGGCCGAGGAATCCGCCCGCCTGTTCGCCGCCGCCAATTCGGGCGCCGGGCTGAGCCCGACCGCGGCGGCCGTCCAGGCGCCCTACACTCCCGCCGTGGTGCGCTCGCTGGCGCTGGCCGCGCTGGCCGCCCTCGGCGCCGGCGGCGAAGAGGCCCGCCCCTATACGGAAGCCCTCACGGTCGAGCAGAACAGCGAGTTCTGCCTCAACATGTCGAAACTGATGCTGTTCCAGTGCCTGGCCGCCTCGCGCCCCAGCTACGAGGACATGTTCTGCGTCGGTCGCCACATCGCCCGCGATCTTTCGACCTGCACGACCCAGCTCGTCACCCCGGCCGCGCCGGCGGTCTCACCGACGCTGGTCGCGGGGATCGACGCCACGGCCGAGCCGGTCGCCGCCGAGGCCGCCGCCGCCTCAACGGCCGCCACGGCGAGCCTCGACAGCGGCCGCTGAGTCGCCGCGCGGACGCCGACGCGCCCGGACGGTTGCGTCCGGCGCCGCCAGCGTGTAATAGCCCGCGCTCCTGAATTCGAGGGTTTCACGACCCCGCCGCGCGGGCCACTCAGGGTTGGCGCGGCGTTTCCGTTGTTTGTTGAGGCGAGCCAGATGGCCGAAATCATTCTGAACGTCGACGTCCGTGACGGCGTGGGCACCGGCGGCGCCCGCGCGACCCGCCGCACCGGCATGGTGCCGGGCATCCTGTACGGCGGCGACAAGGCCCCGGTGGCCATCTCGGTCAACGAGAAGGACTTCCGCAAGTCGCTCTACACCGGCAAGCTGCTCGGCCACCTGGTGACCCTGAAGTACGGCGAGGAGACCCAGCCGGTCATCGCCCGCGACGTGCAGTTCGACCCGGTCACCGACCGTCCGCTGCACTTCGACCTGATGCGCGTCGACGAGAAGCAGACCATCAAGATCGAGATCCCGGTCCACTTCATCAACGAAGACCAGTGCCAGGCCTTCCGTCAGGGCGGTTCGCTGGAAGTCGTCCGTCACGCGGTCGAGGTGAAGGTCCGCGCCGACCACATCCCGGAAGACCTGATCGTCGATCTGGCCGGCCACAAGCTGGGCGACACCATCCGCTGGTCGGACCTGAAGGTCCCGGCCGACGTGGAGCCGACCATCGGCGACCGCGACTTCGTCATCGCGTCGATCAAGACCTCGTCCGCCGCCAAGGCCGCCGACGAGATCGAGGCGGCCGTGGCCGAGGAGACCGCCGAGGTCGAGGCCGAGGTTCCGGCGACCGAGCAGGCGGCGGAAGAAGCCTCCGAAGGCTGATCGCCCGAACGACCATTCTGCGGAGCGGCCCCTTCCGGTATCGGAGGGGGCCGTTTCCATTTCCGGAGCCCGCCGCCCCATGATCATCATCGCCGGCCTCGGCAACCCGGGCCCGAAGTACGAGAAGAACCGCCACAACATCGGCTTCATGGCCGCCGACGAGATCTCGCGGCGGTGGTCGTTCGGCCCGGAGCGGGCCAAGTTCCAGTCGGTGATCCGCGAGGGCGAGGTCGAGACCCCCAAGGGGCGGGTCAAGGTCCTGCTGATGAAGCCGCAGACTTATATGAACGAGAGCGGCCGGGCGGTCGGCGAGGCGGCGCGCTTCTACAAGGTGCCGCCGGGCGACGTCATCGTCTTCCACGACGAGATCGACCTGGCCCCCGGCCGGTTCCGCATGAAGACCGGCGGCGGCGCGGCGGGGCAGAACGGGGTGCGGAGCCTGATCAGCCAGGTGGGGGCGGACTTCCGCCGGGCGCGGCTGGGGGTCGGACACCCCGGGCGGCCGGAACTGGTGCACGGCTACGTGCTGGGCGACTTCCACAAGGCCGACCAGCCCTGGGTCGACGCCCTGCTGGGGGCCTGCGCCGACGCCCTGCCCTTCGCCCTCGCCGGCGACGACGACCGCTACCAGGCCGAGGTCATGCGCCTGGCCCCGGCCCCGAAATTCAGCCCGCGGCAGGCCGCGCAGGACGCCGCCCGGGGAGCCTGAGCGACGCAGCAGCCCGCGCGACCGCGCGCCGCCCTTTGCGAATGGCGCGAGGGGCGCTATGCGGCCCTGACGCCGCGCTTGCGGCGGCCTGCGAACGATCGAGGTGTATCGCCCATGACCCGTCTGACCCTCGCCCTCCCCGCGCTCCTGCTGCTCGCCGCCTGCGGCTCGGGCGATGGCGGCAAGGGCGGAGCGGCGGCGGAGCCGGTGGCGGTGGGCGACGCCTGGTGTCGGCCGACGCCGAACGGGCGGCTGATGACCGGCTGCTATCTGACCATGACCGCCCGCGCCGACGACCGGCTGGTCGCCGTGACGGCCACGGGCGCCGGACGCGTCGAACTGCACGAGACGCGCATGGAAAGCGGCATGATGATGATGCGCCCAATGGAGAACGGTCTGGCGCTGCCGCAGGGGCGGCTGATCGAACTGGAGCCGGGCGGGAACCACATCATGGTCATGGGTCTGGCGGAGCCGCTCGAGAAGGGCGACAGCCTGGAACTGACGCTGGATTTCCAGCGCGCGCCGGACGCGAAGGTGACCGCTTGGGTGCGCCAGCCCGAGGCGGAATGACCGCGGCCTCGCCGCGAGCCTGACAAACCGGTCCAGACCGGCTAAGGGCACCCGCTCACGAGGAAGCTCCCCAAGACCATGGCCCTGAAAGTCGCGATCGTCGGCCTGCCGAACGTCGGCAAGTCCACCCTGTTCAACGCCCTGACGCGGACCGCCGCGGCCCAGGCGGCCAACTATCCGTTCTGCACCATCGAGCCGAACACCGGCGACGTGGCCGTGCCCGAGCCGCGCCTGCAGAAGCTGGCCGAGATCGCCGGGTCGAAGGAGATCATTCCGGCCCGCATCACCTTCGTCGACGTGGCCGGACTGGTCCGCGGCGCGTCCAAGGGCGAAGGGCTGGGCAACCAGTTCCTGGCCAATATCCGCGACTGCGACGCCGTGGCCTTCGTGGCCCGCTGCTTCGTCGACGACGACATCACCCACGTCGAGAACCGCATCGATCCGGTCTCCGATCTCGAGATCATCGAGACCGAACTGATGCTGGCCGACCTCGAAAGCCTCGAGAAGCGGGTGGTCAACGTCGAGAAGAAGGCCAAGGGCGGCGACAAGGAGGCCCAGCAGACGCTGCGCCTGATCAACCTCGCCCTCGAGCAGCTGCGCGCCGGAAAGCCGGCCCGGCTGGCCGAGGTGTCGAAGGAGGACGAGAAGGCCTGGCACATGCTGCAGCTGCTGACCTCGCTGCCGGCGCTGTACGTGGCCAACGTCGAGGAGGCGTCGGCCGACAAGGGCAACGAGCTGTCGGCCCGGGTCGCCGAGCGCGCCGCCCGCGACAACGCTAACTCCGTGGTCATCTCGGCCCAGATCGAGTCGGAGATCGCGGTGCTGGACGACGCCGAGCAGGCGGAGTTCCTCGAAGGACTGGGTTTGGACGAGCCGGGGCTGAACCGCCTGATCCGCGAGGCCTACAAGCTGCTGGGCCTGCAGACCTACTTCACCGTGGGGCCGAAGGAGGCTCGCGCCTGGACCATTCCGGTCGGGGCCACCGCGCCGCAGGCGGCGGGCGTGATCCACACCGACTTCGAGAAGGGCTTCATCCGCGCCGAGACGGTGGCCTACGAGGATTATGTGGCGCTGCAGGGCGAGGCCAGGGCCCGCGAGGCCGGCAAGCTGCGCGCCGAGGGCAAGGCCTACGTCGTCAAGGATGGCGACGTGATGCACTTCCTGTTCAACTAGGCGCGACGGGCCTCGGCCCGATCTGCCCGGGGGGACATCATGCGGCTGCTTCTGACCCTGCTCGTCTTTTCCGCGCCCGCGGGCGCCTCGGCACAGGAGCCCGCCCCTCCGTCGGCGCCCGGCGGCGCTATCGAAGCCCTGCTGGATAGCTCAGTCGCCCCGGCTGGCCTGTCCGAACGATTGTCCACCGCCGCCATCGGACTCGAGCCGGCAGGCGAGCCCCGGATCAGCGAGGCCGGACGCCGGGATGAGCCGCTGCTTGTCGCCCCGCTCCGCCTGGTCGAGGAAGGGCGGCTGGATGCCGCCATCGCCACGCCGGATCATCGCCTGGCCGCTGAGACACTGGTCACGCGCAGACGCTTCGCCGCCGGGATCAGGGCCGAGCAGAGCGACCAACTGGAAGCGTGGTGCGGGGTCGGAGAAACGCGTCGCGGTTCCCGCTGGTCACCGGCGGCGGTCTGCATGGTTCACACGCCCGACGGTCAGGCGAATCTCGGCGTCCCGCCTTACGGAATCGGGCCGTGGTGGCTGGTCAGCAGCCTCACCTTTTCCAACATGGACCATCGCGCGCCCCGAGTGTCGGTCACGCCAGTGGAACCTGTCAGCGAGTTCTCCTACGTCGTGTCCTTCATTCGCGTGCGGAACGGCGAGATGCGGTTGTCCCGACGCCTCATCGGCCCTGGGCTGGACGAGCGACGGCCCGCCGAGATTCCCTTGCGGACACTGGACGCGCCGATGGAAGGGCGCACGGCCGTCTACCACTACGACGGGCTCGAGCTCACTCTGACGGCGAACCGTTACCTGGATGCGGTGACGACGACGTCGCGACGGATTGCCCCGTCGGTGGACCAGCGCCTCGCCGCCGAAGGTGGCCTTGCACATGCGTTGCGCGAACGCGCCGAGGGCGAGGATGAAGGTCCGGTGCAACCGACCCCCGGCGTGATCGGAGGCGTCCGCCTCCGACCAGAGGCGCTTGTCGTCTCCTCCGTCCCGGTCGCCCAGGGCGGTGCCCTGGCCTCAGGGGACATGCTCCACGTGCGCACGGGCCGGGTGTCCCGGGAGGTGGCGCTCGAAGGCTCAATGAACCCGCTCATCCGGGCCGGCGCCATCGCCCACCAGGTCGAAGTTCTGCGCACATCGCCCATCGGCGCCCGCAGCCTGTCCACCTTCTGGTGCCTTCCGGTGTCGGCGCTCACCGTTTTCGGTCGGCAGGATGACCAGCAGACCTGCTTCCGGCGGCGGCGCGGGCGCTACGAAGGCATCTGGCCGGCCGCAGGCCGCAATTGGTTGACCACCACCGACCGTACATTGACGCCCCTCAGCCGCTATACCGCCGACTTGCCGGTGGAGGAGTCCGAGACTGATCTGATCGGGGCGATGCACGTGCGCTTCGAGCTGCACCGCATCACCCCCTCGAGTGTCGTGGTTCGCGTTGTCGCCCGGCACGACGAGGAGGACGCCGTGATCCTGACGGTCTCGCGCCCTCTCGAGAACGGCGTCGCAGTCCTTCCACTCTGGACCCACCGCCTCGTGCTCAACATCTCTGCCGACCAGGCTACGGCGACCCTCTCTGCGGACGGCGACGGAAGCGGCCTGGCGGAGGTCGGTCTGTATCCGTAAGGCTTAGCGGGCCTGGGAAGGCGGCAGGCCGGCGCCGCAGCGGGTGAGCAGCACCACCGCGCCGTCGCGGTCGGGCCAGGTGAGGCGCAGCGAGTCGCCCTGCACGGCCAGCCGGACGCGTTCACGCGTGGTCATGCCCTCGGCCTGGCAGGTCAGGGCAGCCTGGTAGTCCCCGGCGGTCTCGTCGATGCGGTCGATGGCGCAGCTGTTCTCGTAGCCTTCGAAGCGGGTCGTGGTGATCTCGATCGGCTGCTCGGCGCCGGTCGTGTTCGAGCACCAGGCGACGTCGGCGGCCCATCGGCCGACGAAGCTCGCCGGTCCGGAGCCCGGCAGGGCCGCGCCGGCCTCGGGCGGGGCGCTGGGCGGAGGAGCCGCGGCCTCGGGCGTGACCACCGGCGGGGCCGGCTGGGTGGGCGGATTGGTCGCCTCCTCGCCGCAGGCGGCGAGGGCGAGGGCCGCCAGGGGAACAGCGACGTAGAGGGATCGACGATCGATCATGGGTCGAAAACGCCCCTGCCGCCCCACGGCTCCGCTCCCCACGATCACGAATTCGCGGTGAAGCTTGCATCCGGCGGAAGTTTTTGCGAGGCGTTCGCCTGTGTCGAGAACAAGGGGGTGTCCCGAATGGCTCAGAACACGACCCCGTGGGGGGCGCAGATCGATCCGCTGGCGCAGGATGTGGCGGCGGTTCTGAAACGGATGGGGGGCTCGGCCCACCAGCGCGACGTGGTCCAGTGCGTCGCGGCGCTCAAGCGACAGCGGGGCGAGACCGTGGCCCAGGATCTGGCCGCACGGGTCATCGAGGTGTTCGAGCGCTACCGGGACCTGTTCTTCCGCCCCTTCGGCGAAGGCTCGATGCGCTGGGCCTTGCAGCCCGGCGTCGCCTGAGCCCGACCTTCCGCCCATGACATAAGGCCCGCGACCGGGGTCGCGGGCCCTGTCGTTTTCGCGACGATGTCGCGCTTGTCGCCAATGGCGCGAATATCCCGGCCGCGATGTCTCGATTATCGCGGCCGGAATGTATCGTCCTAGAAGCGACGCACGTAGCTGAGGCCGTAGGTGTCGACCTCGCCGGCGTCGTCCTGGAAGTCGCGGCGGGTCCAGTCGGCGCGCAGGCCGTTCTGGCCGTCGAAGAACCAGTTGGCGCCGGCGCCGTAGTTGATGCTCTCGCCATCCTCGCTGACGTCGACGCCGGCGACCTCGGCCTTCAGCGAGGTGGTGCCGTAGCCGACGCGGCCGAACAGTTCGAGGTTCGGGTTCACCGGCACGGTGCCGACGAGATAGGCGGCGGCGTCGTATTCATGCTCGAGGGTGCCGTCGACGCCGCCGACGGTGATGTCCTCGTCCTGGACGCCGACCGAGGCCTCGCCCTCGATGCCGACGTAGGGATTGAAGCGGTAGCCGAGACGGCCGGTCACCGCGCCGAGATTGCCCTGGTCGCCGTCGAAGTGGGTGTAGCCGATCGACCCGGTGACCGGCGAAGTCGGAACCTGCGCCATGGCCGGAGCGGCGATCAGAGTAAGAGCGGCGGTCGCGAGAAGAACGTTACGCATAGTTTCTTGTATCCTCTAGATGTGGTCGCCGAACGACGACCAGCCCCATCCAGCGGGATACAAATGGGCCACCCAAGCGCCTGTTCCAGACCCCGGTGACATCTGGAAACCGGGTGTGAACACTGGGACACAGACGTCGATACGCCAATCGTGACTTAACGACGGCGTTTTCGAGGCCGCCGGACTCTAGCGGTCCTTTTCGCGCTCGGCGCCGTATCGGGCGTCCAGCGCCGCCTGGGCGGCGGCGAGGCGGGCGATCGGCACGCGGTAGGGCGAGCAACTAACGTAGTCGAGGCCGACGGTCTCGCAGAAGGCGATGGAGGCGGGGTCGCCACCGTGCTCGCCGCAGATGCCCATCTTGACGCCCTCGCGGGCGCCCCGGCCCCGCTCGGCGGCGATGCGGATCAGGTCGCCGACGCCGTCCCGGTCGAGGCGGACGAAGGGATCGGTCTCGAAGATGCCCTTGTCCATATAGGCCTGCAGGAAACGGCCGGAATCGTCGCGGCTGATGCCGAAGGTGGTCTGGGTCAGGTCGTTGGTGCCGAAGCTGAAGAACTGGGCGTGTTCGGCCAGGTCGGCGGCGCGCAGGGCGGCGCGCGGCAGCTCGATCATGGTGCCGACCAGATATTCGACCCTGTCGCCGGCCTCCGCGAACACGGCCTCGGCGGTGCGGTCGGTCAGTTCGCGCAGGAACTTCATCTCCAGCCCCAGCGCGACCAGCGGGTGCATGATCTCGGGGATCGGGGCCACGCCCGAGGTCTTCTTGACCTCCAGCGCCGCCTCCAGCACGGCCCGGACCTGCATCTCGTAGATCTCGGGATAGGCGACGCCGAGGCGGCAGCCGCGGTGGCCGAGCATGGGGTTGGTCTCGTGCAGCTCCTTCGCACGCCGCTTCAGCTTGGCGGCGTCGAGTCCCTGCGTCGCCGCGAGGGCGTCGATCTCGGCTTCCGAATGCGGGATGAACTCGTGCAGCGGCGGGTCGAGCAGGCGCACCGTGACGGGCAGGCCGCTCATGATGGTGAACAGTTCGACGAAGTCCGACTTCTGGAACGGCGCGATCTTCGCCAGCGCCGCCCGGCGGCCCGCCTCGTCGTCGGCGAGGATCATCTCGCGCACCGCGGCGATGCGGGTGTCGTCGAAGAACATGTGCTCGGTGCGGCACAGGCCGATGCCCTCGGCGCCGAAGCCGCGCGCCGTCTTCGCGTCCAGCGGCGTTTCGGCGTTGGCGCGGACCTTGAGGCGACGGACCTTGTCGGCCCAGGCCATAAGGGTCTGGAAGTCGCCGGTCAGTTCGGGCTCGATCATCGGCACGGCCCCGGCCATGACCTCGCCCTTCGAGCCGTCGATGGTGATGACCTCGCCGGCGCTGAAGGTGCGGCCGCGGGCGGTGAAGGCGCCGGCCTTTTCGTCGATGTGGATCTCGCCGGCGCCGGAGACGCAGGGACGGCCCATGCCGCGGGCGACCACGGCGGCGTGGCTGGTCATGCCGCCGCGGGCGGTGACGATGCCGCGCGCCGCATGCATGCCGTGGATGTCCTCGGGCGAGGTCTCCTCGCGCACGAGGATGACGGCGTCGCCCAGCTGGCTGAGGCGCTCGGCCTCGTCGGCATCGAAGACGATCTTGCCCGTGGCCGCGCCGGGCGAGGCCGGCAGGCCGGCCGCGACCACTTCGCGCGCCGCCTTCGGATCGAGGGTCGGGTGAAGCAGCTGGTCGAGGGCGGCCGGCTCGACGCGGCTGACCGCCTCCTCTTCGCCGATCACGCCCTCGGCGGCGAGGTCGACGGCGACCTTGAGCGCCGCCTTGGCTGTGCGCTTGCCGTTGCGGGTCTGCAGCATCCACAGCCGGCCCTGCTCGACCGTGAACTCGATGTCCTGCATGTCGCGATAGTGGGTCTCGAGTTTCCCCACAACTTCAACGAATTGGGCGAAGACCTCCGGCATCGCCTCCTCCATCGAGGGGGCCGTCTCGCCCATCTCCTCGCGGCCGGCCCTGGTCAGCGACTGCGGCGTGCGAATGCCGGCGACGACGTCCTCCCCCTGGGCGTTGATGAGGAACTCGCCGTAGAGCTTCGCCTCGCCGGTGGAGGGGTTGCGGGTGAAGGCCACGCCGGTGGCCGAAGTGTCGCCCATGTTGCCGAACACCATCGACTGGACGTTCACCGCCGTGCCCCAGCTTTCGGGGATGTCGTGCATGCGGCGATAGAACTTGGCCCGGTCGTTCATCCAGCTGGCGAAGACCGCGCCGATCGCGCCCCAGAGCTGGTCGTGCGGGTCCTGCGGGAAGGGCTGGCCCAGACGGTCCTCGACCACCTGCTTGTAGTCGGCGACGACCTTCTCCCAGTCCTTCGCCGTCAGGTCGGTGTCGACGGTGACGCCGAGGCGGTCCTTGTGGTCGTCCAGCACCTCCTCGAAATCGTCGTGGGAGAGGCCGAGGACCACGTTCGAATACATGGTGATGAAGCGACGGTAGCTGTCGAGGGCGAAGCGGCGGTCGCCCGACAGGGCGGCGAGGCCCTCCACCGTCTCGTCGTTGAGTCCGAGGTTGAGGACGGTGTCCATCATGCCGGGCATGGAGGCGCGGGCGCCCGAGCGGACCGAGACCAGCAGCGGGTTCTTCGGATCGCCGAAGGTCTTGCCGACGACGGACTCCACCTGCTCGAGCCCGGCCTTCACCTGGGCCTCGAGCTCGGCGGGATAGGACTGGCCCTGCTGGTAGTAGTGGTTGCAGGCCTCGGTGGTGATGGTGAAGCCCGGCGGCACCGGAAGGCCCAGCGCCGACATCTCGGCGAGGTTGGCGCCCTTGCCGCCGAGAAGGTTCTTCATCGAAGCGTCGCCGTCGGCCGATCCGCCGCCGAAGCCGTACACCCACTGAGTCATCAAGCAGCCCCTGAGCCGTGGTTCATCGCGGCGGACTCGCTCCGGCCGCGGTCTGTGGCCCCGCTTAGCGCGCCCGGGGCGGCAAGGCGAGGCTGAGCGTGTAACAAAACGTGAGCGGCTGTTGCGGTTCCGGCGGATGCGACGTCACCTCCGGCGACCGCCAGCACCATGAGCTGCAGACGGTGCGGCGGCGAGGTGGGATGATTGCCAAGACGTCCGCTTACCCCGCCTTAACCGTAAGGATTCACCTTGCCGGTCTCAGAGTTGCGGGGCCGGGTTCCATGTCCGAGTTGAAGACCGACGTCATCCATCGGGGCGACTGCATCGAGGTGCTGCGCTCCCTGCCCGACGCCTCGGTCGACATGGTCTTCGCCGACCCGCCGTATAACCTGCAACTGGGCGGCGACCTGCTGCGGCCCGACAATTCCAAGGTCGACGCGGTCGACGACGACTGGGACAAGTTCGACAGCTTCGCCGAATACGACGCGTTCTCGCGCGCCTGGCTGAGCGAATGCCGCCGGGTGCTGAAGCCGGAAGGCTCGATCTGGGTGATCGGCAGCTACCACAATGTCTTCCGCCTCGGCGCGGCGATCCAGGACCTGGGCTTCTGGGTGCTGAACGACATCATCTGGCGCAAGTCGAACCCGATGCCGAACTTCAAGGGCACGCGGTTCACCAACGCCCACGAGACCCTGATCTGGGCGGCGCGCTCGCGGGAGCAGAAGCGCTACACCTTCAACTACGACGCCCTGAAGGCCTTCAACGAAGACACCCAGATGCGCTCGGACTGGACGCTGGCGCTGTGCACCGGCGAGGAGCGGCTGAAGGACGAGGAAGGCAAGAAGGCCCACCCGACGCAGAAGCCCGAGGCCCTGCTGCACCGGGTGCTGCTGGCGGCGACGCGGCCCGGCGACGTGGTGCTGGACCCCTTCTTCGGCACCGGCACCACCGGCGCGGCGGCGAAGCGGCTGGGACGGCGCTTCGTCGGCATCGAGCGCGACGAGGGCTACGCCAAACTGGCCGAGAAGCGGATCAAGGCGGTGATTCCGGCCGCACCCGAAGACCTGGCGGTGATGGGCTCCAAGCGGGCCGAGCCGAAGGTGCCGTTCGGCGCGCTGGTCGAGGCCGGCCTGCTGCGGCCCGGCGACCGGCTGTACTGCCCCAAGGGCGAGCGCGAGGCGCGGGTGCGGGCCGACGGCTCGCTGGCCTATGGCGAACTGACCGGCTCGATCCACAAGCTGGGCGCCCTGCTGGAGAACGCCCCGGCCTGCAACGGCTGGACCTACTGGCGCTTCAAGACCGACCAGGGGCTGCGGTCGATCGACGCCCTGAGGGCGGAAATCCGCGCCGGGATGCAGTGACCCGGCCCGGCTTCGCGTAACAGCGTAACCAGCCGTGATTATTGGGAAAATCTGGCCCGCGGTCGGGAACCAGACGCTAGCGTGAAAGTTCTGGGGCTGCTGGTCAGCCACATTAGCGAGCGCGCGCCATGAAGATCGCCCAGGTGACGCCCCTGTACGAGGCGGTCCCCCCCAGACTGTACGGCGGCACGGAGCGGGTGGTCGCGCACCTGACCGACGCGCTGGTGGACCTCGGCCACGACGTCACCCTGTTCGCAGCCGCCGACGCACAAACCCGCGCGCGGCTGATTCCGGTGAGGGACCAGGCGATCCGGCTGGATCCGAGCCCGCTGAAATCCGATCTCGCCGCCCACATGTCGATGCTGGCCGAGGTGCTGCGTCGGGCCGACGAGTTCGACGTCATCCACTTCCACACCGACATGATCCACTTCCCGTTCTTCGAGCGGTGGGCGGACCGGACGATCACCACCCTGCATGGGCGGCTGGACCTGAAGGACCTCGCCGGGGTCTACCGGCGCTGGCCGGACTTCGGCCTCGTGTCGATCTCCGACGACCAACGGAGCCCCCTCCCCGGCGCCAACTGGAAGGCCACCGTCCATCACGGCATGCCGGCGGAGCTGTACGGCTTCGCCCCGAAATCCGAGGGCTATCTGGCCTTCCTCGGCCGCATATCGCCGGAGAAGCGCCCGGACCGGGCCATCGAGATCGCCGCCAAACTGGGCAAGCCGCTGAAGATGGCGGCCAAGGTGGACGCGGCGGACAAGGGTTACTGGGAGGCGGTGATCCGCCCGATGATCGAGGCCCACCCCAACGTCGAGTTCGTCGGCGAGATCGGCGACCACCAGAAGTCGGCCTTCCTCGGCGGCGCCGAGGCCCTGCTGTTCCCGATCGACTGGCCCGAGCCGTTCGGCCTGGTGATGATCGAGGCCATGGCCTGCGGAACGCCGGTGGTGGCCTTCCGCTGCGGCTCGGTGCCGGAGATCGTCGAGGACGGGGAGACCGGCTTCGTGGTCGAGACCCTCGAACAGGCGGTGGCGGCGGCCGGCCGCGCCCATCTGCTGGACCGCGAGGCGATCCGCGCGCACTTCGAGCTGCGCTTCTCGGCCACGGCCATGGCGCGGCGCTACCTTGACGTCTACGGCGACCTGCTGGCCCGCCGGCCGTTCGCCGAGGCCCCCCTGCCGGAAGTGGTGACCCCTCTGCGCCCCGCCGAGGACCGCAGCTTCGCCATCGCCTGAACCCCGACGCTGTTTCGCCCATTACCGTACGCAGGGCCGCCATCAGGCGTCCGCATTCGGATGAGAGCCTCAGCCGATCCTGAAGCGTCGCGAGGAGAGCGATGGACGACGCCTATACGGTGAAGGTCACGGCCCTGGAGTCGGGCGAGGAGACGCCCGAGCAGCTGCAGGCGCTCAAGGCCGGCGACTGCTTCCTGGTGGCGGACGGGTGGGGCGACCTGCGCGAGGGCGCCGAAGGCCTGTTCGACAACGACACGCGCATCCTGTCGCGGCTGGTGCTGCGGGTCGGTCAGGCGCGACCGTCCCGGCTGAGCTCCGGCGTGTCGCAGGACAACGTCTTCTTCACCTGCCACGCGACCAATCGCCCCCTGCCCCCCATGGGCGGCAAATCGGCCCCGGCGGGGGTGCTGCACCTGGAGCGCCGCCGGTTCCTGTGGGAGCGGCGGATGTTCGAACGCATCCGCATCTCCAACCACGGCGTCGAGGACGTCCTGCTGCCGCTGTCGGTGGACTACGGGGCCGACTTCGCCGACATCTTCGAGGTGCGCGGGACGGTGCGGGCGCGCAAGGGCGAGATCGCCACGCCGGGCACCGACGGGCGCCGGGTGACCTTCAGCTACATGGGACTGGACGGGGTGGAGCGCCGCAGCTGCGTGGGCTTCTCTGAGCCGCCGGCGCGGATGAGCGCGTCGCGGGCCGAGTTCATGTTCAGCCTGCCCCGCGGGCGGACCCTGGACCTGTACGTGGAGTGCGGGGCGGAGCGCTGCGACGCGCCCTCGCCCGAGCGCTGGCGGATGTACGCCACCCAGGCGAGGATCTCGATGCGGGCCAAGCGGCGACGCGGCGCCTCGCTGCGGGGGCCGCGCAGCCCGCGCTTCAACGACTGGCTGGACCAGTCGCGGGCCGACGTGGCGCTGCTGACCACCGACCTGCCCACGGGGCCGTATCCCTATGCGGGGACGCCGTGGTTCTCGACGCCGTTCGGACGGGACGGGATCATCACCGCCTGGCAGATGCTGTGGCTGGACCCCTCGCTGGCCAGGGGGGTGCTGACCTATCTCGCCATGCGGCAGGCGACGGACACCTCGGCCTTCGCGGACTCGGCGCCCGGCAAGATCATGCACGAGACCCGACGCGGCGAAATGTCGGCGCTCGGGGAGGTGCCGTTCGGCCTCTACTACGGCGGCGTCGACACTACCTGCCTGTTCGTGGCGCTGGCGGGGGCCTACGCCCGGCGGACCGGCGACCTCGAGACGATCCGGCGGCTGTGGCCGAACCTGATCGCCGCGGTGGGCTGGATGAAGGACTATGGCGACGTCCAGGGCGACGGGCTGATCGCCTACCAGCGGGCAGCGGACACCGGGCTGTCGAACCAGGGCTGGAAGGACTCCGAGGACTCCATCTTCCACAGCGACGGGCGCTTTCCGAAGGGGCCGATCGCGTTGCTGGAGGTGCAGGGCTACGCCTACTCGGCGTGGCAGGCGATGGCCGACCTCGGGCGGGCGCTGGACGATCCGGGCGCGACGGAGTGGGCCGCGAAGGCGGAGACCACGCGCGCCCTTGTCGAGGACCGCTTCTGGCTGGAGGACGAGCAGTTCTACGCCGTGGCGCTGGACGGCGACGGGGCGCCCTGCCGGGCCATCGCCTCCAACGCCGGCCACCTGCTGTTCACCGGCCTGCCCTCGGGGGAGCGGGCGCGGGCCGTGACGCGGCGCATGCTGTCGGCGGAGTTCCGCTCGGGCTGGGGCATCCGGACGCTGGCCACCGGGCAGGCGCGGTTCAACCCGATGAGCTACCACGACGGCTCGGTGTGGCCGCACGACACGGCCATGGCCGCCGCCGGGATGGCCCGCTACGGCGAGCGCCGCGCGGTGGCCATGCTGCTGAACGAGATCTATTCGGCGGCGACCCATTTTCAGCTGCGCCTGCCCGAACTGTTCTGCGGCTTCGAGCGGCTGACCGGCGAGCCGCCGATCGCCTATCCGGTGGCCTGCCTGCCCCAGGCCTGGGCGGCCGGGTCGGTGTTCATGATGATGCAAGCGGCGCTGGGCGTCGGCGTCGACGCCCTGACCGGAGCGGTGGACATCGACGATCCGCACCTGCCGCCGGGCATCGAGCATCTGGTGCTGTCCAACCTGAAGGTCGGCGAGGCGGTGGTGGACCTGGCCTTCGACCGCATGGACGGCCACACCGTGGTCACCCCACGCAACCGCCGCGGAGACGTGCGGGTCCGGCTGCTGCGCTAGGCGGCCAGCCCCCGCTCCAGCGCCTTGCGGAAGACGGTGGGCAGGGACGACCGGGCCTCGTCGGCGGGGGTCCACAGGAAGTCGCCGTCCGCCGCCTCCCCGGTCCTGACCGACAGGGTCAGGGAAAAGTGGGTGAAGACGTGCTCCACCGCGCCGGCGTCGCGCCAGTCGGCGGCGGCCGGGGGTGATCGATCATCGGGCGCCGGACCCCAGTCGGACGTGGGCAGGCCGAGCATGCCGCCGAGCAAACCCTTGTCGGGGCGACGCACGAGGGCGACAAGGCCCTGCCCGTCGCGCAGCACCCAGACGACGCCGTGGCGGCGGGGGCGTTCCGGCTTCGGCGCCTTCAGCGGCCAGCGCTCCGGATTCCCGGAGGCGAAGGCGGCGCAATGCGCGGTCAGGGGGCAGGCGTGGCACAGCGGGCGGCCGGGGCGGCAGACCGTGGCGCCGAGGTCCATCAGGGCCTGGGCCCAGTCGCCGGGTCGGTCGTCGGCGACCAGCGCGGCGGCGAGACGGCGCAGCTCCGGCCTGGCGGCGGGCAGCGGAGTCTCGACCGCGAACAGACGGGCCATGACCCGCTCGACATTGCCGTCGACGACATTGGCGGGGCGGCCGTAGGCGATCGCGGCGACGGCGGCGGCGGTGTAGGGGCCGACGCCCGGCAGGGCCAGCAGGCCGGCTTCCGTGTCCGGGAAGACGCCGCCCTGGTCGCGGGCGACGGCGCGGGCGCAGGCCAGCAGGTTGCGGGCCCGGGCGTAGTAGCCGAGGCCGGCCCAGGCGGCCATGACCTCGGCGTCCTCCGCGGCGGCGAGATCGGAGACCGTCGGCCAGCGGGCGGTGAAGGCCTCGAAATAGGGGGCGGCGTGGACGGTGGTGGTCTGCTGCAGCATCACCTCGGACAGCCAGACCCGATACGGATCCGGCCGCGCGCCGCCGGTCACGCGCCAGACCAGCGGCCGGGCGTGGGCGTCGTACCAGTCGAGCAGGGCGGCGCGCAGGGCGGGCGCGTCGGCAGGGGAAAGGGACCGGGGGACGGCGGGCATCGATCCGCGCTATAGACCAGGAATGCGCCGCCCGCTGCCCACCGATGACGAGGTCCGCGAAATCCTGTCGCGGCGGCGCACCCGGCCGGCCCCGCGCCCGGCGCCCAAGGCGGGGCGCGCGCTGCAGGGGCTGATCCGCGAGCTGGACGCGAAGCTGGGCCGCGGCGCCGGGGCGCTGGAGCCGCGCTGGCGCGAGATCGTCGGCGAGCGGCTGGCGCGGGTCACGCGGCCGCAGAAGCTGACCCGCGGGCGCGACGGCAAGGGCGGGACGCTGGAGCTGCGCGTGGCCGGGCCGGCGGCGCTGCTGGTGCAGCACCAGTCGGAGGAGATTCTGCAGCGGGTCAACCTGTTCCTCGGGCCCGGCAGCGTGGAGAAGCTGCGCATCGCCCAGGGGCCGGTGAAGCCGCTGGCCGACGCCCCGGCGCCGCCGCGACGGAAAGCCGTGCAGCCGCCGCTGCCGGCCGCGGTCGAGGCCGAACTGAAGACTTCGGTGGAAACTGCGCCGGACCTGCTGAAGGGCCCGCTGGAGCGGCTGGGGCGGGCGGTGCTCGGCGACAGCGACCGCGGCTCCCGTTGACAAAACTTCGCCGCTTCTGTTCTCGAAAACCACGGACGCGCGAATTTGCGGGGAATCGCGCGATGCTGCCGAATCCCGTGCCAGTGAGGAAGACGCCATGAGCGCCACGAAGTCGAAATTCGCCGCCATGAGCCGCCGGGCGGCGATCACCGCGGCGGCGCTGGCCTCGATGGCCGCCCTCGCCGGCTGCGGCGGCGGCGGTGGCGCAGGCTCTGCGGCCGAGGGCGACATGGCCATGGGCGCCCCGGAAGGCGCCAAGGTGACGGTGGTCGAGTACGCCTCGGTGACCTGCCCGCACTGCGCCGCCTGGCAGGAAGACGTGTGGCCAGCGTTCAAGACCAAATACGTCGACACCAACAAGGTGCGCTACGTGTTCCGCGAACTGCCGACCCCGCCGGCCAACGTGGCCGTCGCCGGCTTCATGGTCGCGCGCTGCGCCGGCGAGGACAAATATTTCGACGTGGTCCACGCCATCATGGAGAGCCAGGAGGAATGGCGCGCCGGGGTGAACCCGCGCGACACCCTGTTCCGCGTCGGCAACGGCGCCGGCCTGTCGAACCAGCAGATAGAGGAATGCATCAAGGATCCCGAGGGTCTGAAGGCCGCCGACGAGCGCGCCCGCGCCGCCCTGGCCGCCGGCGTCAGCGGCACCCCGGCCTTCTTCGTCAACGGGACCCAGGTGATCACCCCCGGCGGCGAAGGCGCGAGCCTCGAGGACCTGTCCAAGGCCATCGACGCCGAGCTGGCGAAGTAGGACGGCCATGGCGGAGGTGCGGCGCTCCCTGCTGATCGCGGCGCTGGCCCTGCTGGCGCCGCTG
>JAFAEC010000147.1 GCA_023424215.1 Pseudomonadota bacterium | reverse complement strand
CTCCGGCGCGACGACCGCCTCGGCCGGGGCGGCCGCGGCCTCGAGGCGGTCCTGACGGCCGAGGGCGCCGCATCGACGACTGAACCCGTCGCCGCCGAAGCCGAAGCCGCGTCGGCCGAAGAGCCGCCGGCGGTGATCGAGCAGCCCAAGCGCCGCCGGGTGCGCCGCAAGGTCGCCGCCGACCTCGCCGCCGAGGAGCCCGTCGCCCCCGAAGAGCCGATCGCGACGGCAGAGCCCGTCGAGATCGAGGCCACGCCCGAGGCCGAGGCCGCCCCGGCCGAGGCGGTCGTCGCGCCGGAGCCCGAGCCGGAGCCGATCGCGCCGCCGACGGAGGAGACCGTGGAGGTCGTGGCGGCCCAGCCCGAGGTCGACGTCGCGTCCCTGATCTCCGAGGACCCGAACCAGATTGTCGCGCCGCCCGAGAAGCCGAAGCGCGGATGGTGGCGCCGCTGAAAGGCCGCGATTAGATTGTGAGGATCGCGACGGGCGGGGGCGTCCGAGGCCTGGAGGAGTTCGCCATGTCATGGCTGTCCCGAAACGCCGCCCGCCTGATCGGCGCCGCGTCCGCCGCCGGGCTCGTCCTGGCGTCGGCCGCGCCCGCCGCGGCCCAGAGCATCATCCGCGACACCGAGATCGAGGGCATCATCCACGAGTGGTCGGCCCCGGTGTTCACGGCCATGGGGCTCGAGCCGTCCGAGGTCGAGATCCTCCTGATCAACGACGAGGAGCTCAACGCCTTCGCCACCCGCGGGCGGATCATGGGCCTGAACACCGGCCTGATCCTGCGCACCGACAGCCCCAACGAGCTGCTCGGCGTGGTGGCGCACGAGGCGGGGCACATCCGCAACCGCCACACCCTGCGCGACGGGGCCCAGAACGCCGGCATGCAGCCGCTGCTGATGACCATGGCGCTGGGCGCCCTGGCCATCGCCGCCGGCGCGCCCGACGCCGGGGCCGTGCTGCTCGGCAACAGCCAGTATTTCGGCACCCTCAGCGCCCTGCGCTACATGACCCACCAGGAGGGCGAGGCGGACAACACCGGGGCCCGCGCCCTCGAGGCGGCTGGCGAGTCGGGCCGCGGCCTGCTGACCTTCTTCGAGAATTTCCGCTCCCAGGAAGTGTTCTCCGACGCCCGGCGTTACCCCTACTTCCGCAGCCACCCGCTGTCGTCGCAGCGCATCGAGAACCTGCGCCGCTTCGTCGCCGAACAGCCCAGCTACTCGAAGACGGACAGCCCGGAACGGATGGCCCAGCACGCGCTCGTCCTGGCCAAGATCCACGCCTTCATGGACGCGCCGAACACCACCCTGCGCGCCTTCCCGGAGAGCGACGCCTCCCTCCCCGCCCGCTACGCCCGCGCCATCGCCTGGTATCGCGACGGCCAGACCGAACGCGCCCTGGCGGCGGTCGACGCCCTGCTGGCGGAGCAGCCTGAGAACGCTTTCTTCTGGGAGTTGCGCGGCCAGATCCTGTTCGAGGAAGGCCGCCCGGCCGAGGCCATCGACGCCCACCAGAAGGCCGTCGACCTGATGCCCGACGCGCCGCTGCTGCGCATCAACCTCGCCCACGCCATGATCGAGACCCAGGAGCCGGAGCGGCTGGCCGGCGCGGTCG
Source organism: Pseudomonadota bacterium (assembly GCA_023424215.1). Lineage (GTDB taxonomy): Bacteria > Pseudomonadota > Alphaproteobacteria > Caulobacterales > Caulobacteraceae > Brevundimonas. The sequence continues at coordinate 3,490 of JAFAEC010000147.1, read as the reverse complement.
ACCAGCTGAAGCGGGCCGCCGCGCTCGAGCGCGACAACACCATGGCCTGGCGGCTGCTGTCGCAGGCCTACGCCAGCCAGGGCAAGGAGGGCGAGGCGCGCCTCGCCTCCGCCGAAATGTACTTCGCCATGGGAGCCGAGGAGCAGGCCACCCAGTTCGCCCTCCGGGCGCGGGACATGCTGGAGCCGGGCACGGCCGACTACACCCGGGCCATGGACATCGTCTTCGCCTCCGGCGCCACCCAGGACGACGTCGACGCCCTCGATCGTCGCAACCGGCGCAACCGTCCCGCCGTCGCGCCTGTCGGCGGCTGAAACCAGGAACAACCGATCGAATGACTGAAGCGCCCGACACGACGCCCTCGCCCGCGCGCCGGCTGTTCACGCCCGAACGCGGCGTCGTGGCGGCGGTGGCCATGTCCGCCCTCGCCCTCGCCCTCGCCGTCGTCCCCTACGCCACCGGCGGCGGGTCTTTCGACCAGAAGGTCCGCGGCTACCTGCTGGAGAACCCCGAAATCCTGCAGGAGATGAGCACGGCGCTGCAGGCGAACCAGGACAACGCCCTCGCCGACGCCATCAACCAGCGCGCCGCCGCCAACCCCGGCCTGCTCGCCGTGGACGCCGACGACCCCGCCTTCGGCCCGGCCGACGCCAGGGTCACCGTGATCGAATTCTTCGACTTCCGCTGCCCAGGCTGCAAGGCCACGGCTCCCGAGGTGCTGCGCCTGATGCAGGCCCACCCCGACGTGCGTTTCGTGTTCAAGGACTGGCCGATTCTCGACCGCGGCACCGAGGTCACCTCCCATTACGCGGCGCGCGCGGCGAACGCCGCCCACCGCCAGGGCAAGTACCTCCCGGTGTTCCGCGACCTGATGGCCGAGCCGGCGCTCGATACGGCCGCCGTGGATCGCATCCTCGCGGCGAACGGCGTTTCCCTGCCCGAGGCCGGATCGGCGATGCAGAGCGTCGACGTCGCGCGCCACCTGACCGAGATCCAGGCCGCCGCCCAGACCCTCGGCCTGGTCGGCACGCCCACCTTCTTCATCAACGGCCGCGCCAGCCCCAGCATCCAGCCGGCCGACGTCGACCGCGCCATCCGCGAGGCCAAGGCGCGCGGCTGATCGTCAGCCGCAGCTGAGGCGGACCACCGTCTGGCTGTCCGGATCGATCTCGATGTTGAGCCGGTCCGGGCGGAAGTCCTGGGTCACCGGCTGCCCGGTCTCGTAGACCCGCCAGTTCGCGCCGTCGGGAGCCGCGGGCAGGTCGGCCCGGGCCCGGCCGACCCAGTCCTGTCGCCCGGCCGCGCCGCAGTCGTCGGCGCTGGCGTCCGGTGCCGGAGCCGTCTCCGCCGGGGCCGCCGGCATGGCGGGACCTGCGGGTGCGGCCGCCGGGGCCGTTTCCAGGACCGGCGACTCGCCGCAGGCCGTCAGCGCGGCCGTGGCGGCCAGGGCGAGGCAGATCAGCCGCAATCGACGCTCCTGATGATCCCGGTCTCCTGGTCGAAGCGCACGTTCAGCCGGTCCGGTCGATAGTCGCGGGTCGTCGGACAGGTCGTGCAGACGATCCGCACATTGGCGTCCCGCGGAAAGGTCACCGCCCCGACGTGGCTGCCGATCAGCGACCGCGCGCCCTCGGCGTCGCAGCGCTGCGCGCCGCCGGACGGCCCCGTCGCCGGACCGGCCTCCGGCGTCGGCGCGCAGGCGGCGAGCAGCAGCGCCCCTGCCGCCGGGACGGCCCAGCCCCTCACCCGCACTCGACCCGGCGGATCACGCCGGTCGCCTCGTCGTAGAAGATGTTCAGCCGGTTCGGGTTGTAGTCCATGGTCACCGGACAGGTGGTGCAGGCCACCCGCCATGTCTGCCCCGCCGGGGTCGGCGGTATCTCGGACCGGTTGCGACCGATCAGATGGCCATACTGGTCGGCCCGGCACTGGGTCGGGGCGCCGTCGGACGGAGTCGCCGGGCCCGGATCGACCGGGGCGGCGCATCCCGCCAGCAGACCGGCGGCGGCCAGGCTCAGCATCAGCAGTCTCATGGGCAAGCTCCTTGGCGGGTCAGCCGCAGCGGACCTGTTCGACGATGTCGGTCTGCGCGTTGAAGAAGATGTTCAGCCGATGCGGGATGAAATCCTCGGTGACCGGGCAGGTGGTGCAGGTGACGCGGCGGTTCACCACGTTCACCGGAACGGGGATCTCGGACTTGGGTTTCCCGACCAGCCACTGCAGCTCTCCGGCCCGGCAGAGGTCCGTCGTCGAATCCTGCGGCACGCGGCTGCCGACCGGCGCCAGGCTCACCTGCGCCTGCTCCACCGCTCGCGGGGCCGGCGCGTCCGAGGCGGGGCTGGCGCACCCGGCCAGGGCTGCGAGCGCGATCAGGCCGCCTTTTCCCACCGCCCTTCCGGCGACTGCCGCCAGTAGGCCAGGTTGGCTCCCGCCTGCTTCAGCACCTTCCAGCGCTCGCGGGCGGCCGCCAGGGAATGCTCGTCCCGCCCGTCGAAGATGATGAAGCATCGTTCGTAGCTCTCCGTATCGCCAAGCTCTGCGTCGTCCACGATGAACAGCGCCTGAGCGCCGTTCAGGTTCTCTCCGCTCTGGCTGAGCAGGATCGGTTGCCGCTCCGCGTGCGGCTCGCCCGCCCGCCCGTGGGCGAGGAAGGCCTCATCCCGCCACGTCCACAATCGCTCGTCGAGCTCGTCCAGCAGGGCGGCGCTGTTGACGCGGAGCAGCGCGCGCCAGCCCCGTTCGCGCGTCTTGTCGAGCAGGCCGGGCAGCACCTGGGCGAGCTCCGAACGCTCGAGATGGTAGAACCAGATTTCGCTGCGGGTCTCCGCCATGGGCGCTCGATTCCTCGGTCAGGTTTCGGCACTCGCCGCACCGCCAAGCCTATGCCACCATCGCCTCTCCACCAAGGGAGGGGGTTACATGCACAATCTGTTTCGGATGGCCGGGATCGCCGGTCTGGGCCTAGCGCTCGTCAGCTGCGCCACGATACCGGAAATCGCCGGCGGGTTGCCCGATTACAGCGCATCGCCGAGCTATGGCACGGTAAGTCTGTCCGCAGGCTTCGAGCCCGATCCGCGGGTGATCCCGCTCCAGTCCGGCGGGAGCATACCGGCGTCCAACGTCTCGCCCGGCTGCAGCGGCTTCGTCGCCGCCGCGCCCGACGTTCGCCTCAACTACCGGGCCGGCGAGTACCCGCTGATCCTGTCGGTCGCCTCGTCCGGCGACACAACCCTGGTCGTGAACGGGCCGGACGGCAGCTGGTACTGCGACGACGACGGCGGCGTGAACGGCCTCAACCCTTCGCTGCGATTCGGTTCGCCGATGTCCGGGCAATACGACATCTGGGTCGGCACCTACGGCAGCGGGGCGCTTCAGGCCGCCCGCCTGCACATCTCCGAGGTCAGCAGCCAGTAGGCTTCATCCCTGCGGAGCCGTCGGGGACCAGACACTTAAACACATCTGACGCTTCCGACGACTAGTCGAGTGTAGA
>JAFAEC010000124.1 GCA_023424215.1 Pseudomonadota bacterium | reverse complement strand
CCTCAAGACTGACCGGGCTCTCCGTCGGGAATGGCCCGTCGCCCTCGTTCAGGAAGGCATCCGCCCTGCCCTCGTCGCCCACGGCCACGATCAGCAGGCCCATCTGGAAGCCCCAGTCGCCGAAGTGAGCGTCGCCCACGACCTCGTCGCCCCTGAAGCGGAAGATGCGCTTGAGGCTCTCACCGATGATCGAGGACCGCAGGTGGCCGACGTGCATCGGCTTGGCCACGTTCGGGCCGCCGAAGTCGATCACCACCTTGCGCGCACCGTTCACGCAGGACGCGCCGGCCAAGGCTGCGTCGTCGGCCACCGCCTGGGCGCGACGCGCCAGCGCCTGGTCCGAGACCTTGAAATTGATGAAGCCCGGGCCGGCCACTTCGACCGAGGCCAGACGGGCATCGCCCGCCAGCCTTTCGGCCACGCGGGCGGCCAGCTCGCGCGGATTGGCCTTGACGGCCTTTGCGGCGGCGAGGGCGCCGTTGGATTGGAAATCAGCCAGATCGGGACGATCGGACGGCGTCACGCGCGCGACAGCTGCGTCCACGCCTTCGGCGGCGAAGGCGGCCGCGACCGCTTCGCCCAGTTCCGTTCTGAGGTCGGTCATCAGTCGGCCTGCGCGCCCGCGTTGACGCGGAAACGGCTGCCCGAGCGGTTGAACTCGGCCATTTCCGGGGTCACCTCGAAGCCGACGAGGATCTCGAAATTGTCGCCGCTGATGGTGTCGTTGGCGCGCGGGATGACGATGGTCTGGTCCTGGGTGACGCTGGTGGTCCGCTCGTCGCCCTCGAAGGTCACCGGCAGGTCGAAGTAGACCTTGTCCAGCACCGCCCGGTTCCGCTCGGTGACGGCGATCCAGTAGCGGTAGGTGCGGCCGTTGCCCTGCGCCAGCGGTCCACGGCCGAGGTTGAACAGCACCCGGGTCTGGACGGTGATCGGGTCGTCGCCCTGATACATGCAGTCGGAGACCAGGCCCTCGATCTCGCCGGTGTAGCCGACGTTGGCGGCGGTCACCCGGTCGCCGCCGAGCTCCACGTAGCGCGCGGCGTCGTAGAGAATCTTCACATAGGGGCAGGGGCCGGCGGCGGCGCGGCGGCGCAGCGGGGCGATGCGCGGCGGGCGCGCCCGCCGCTCCTGCTCCTGGTCTCCGGCCGTCTGGCCCGAGCCCGGCTGACGCGGGCCCGCCACCTGGGCCTCCGCGGCCGACGGGGTCCCGGCGATCGTCAGGGTGGCGGCGGCCAGGGCCGAGGCGAGGGAAACCTTCAGGACGCGACGCATCGAATGCTCTTCCAGGCAAGAGGAGGCGGCGACAGCCCGACGCCGCCGGCACGCTCGCCGCTGATAGCGGCTAAACCGAGGCGCGGCAAACCCGCGCGCGACCGCGCGGCGGTGGCGGCCCGGCCCGCGAGCGACTAGGTTCCGGCCATGACCGTCCATACGCCGATCCATCCGGCCGCCAAGCCGCCGCTGACCGTGCGTCTCGCCACCCCGCGGGGCTTCTGCGCCGGCGTCGACCGCGCCATCCAGATCGTCGAGCGCGCGCTGCAGAAATACGGCGCTCCGGTCTATGTGCGGCACGAGATCGTCCATAACCGGCATGTGGTCGAGCGGCTCAAGGCCATGGGCGCGATCTTCGTGAAGGAGCTGGACGACTGCCCCGACGACCGGCCCGTGGTGTTCTCCGCCCACGGCGTGCCGAAGTCCGTGCCGGCCACGGCCCGCGCCCGCGAGATGCTCTACATCGACGCCACCTGCCCGCTGGTGTCCAAGGTCCACGTCGAGGCCGAACGCCACCACGCCGCCGGCCGCCATGTCATCCTGATCGGCCACGCCGGACACCCGGAAGTGGTCGGCACCATGGGCCAGCTGCCGGCGGGGGAGATCAGTCTGGTCGAGACCGTCGAGGACGCCGAGGCCTTCCAGCGTCCCGGCGACGCGCCGCTGGCCTACGCCACCCAGACCACCCTGTCGGTCGACGACACGGCGGACATCCTGGCCACGCTCAAGCGCCGGTTCCCGGAGCTTCCGGACCCGCACAAGGAAGACATCTGCTACGCCACGACCAATCGCCAGGAGGCGGTGAAGGCGCTGGGGCAGGGCTGCGAGCTGGTCCTCGTGGTCGGATCGAGAAACTCGTCGAACTCGGCCCGACTGGTGGAGGTGGCGATGCGCGCCGGGGCCCGCGACGCCCGGCTGGTCGACGACGCCAGCTACGTCGACTGGAGCTGGTTCGACGGCGTCTCGACCCTGGGGATCACGGCCGGCGCCTCGGCCCCCGAACAGCTGATCGAGGAGCTGATCGACGCGGTGCGGGCCCGCTTCGATGTCGCCCTCGTCGAGGACGACGGGGCGCGCGAGACGGTGACCTTCAAGCTGCCCCGGCTGCTGACCGCCTGATCCGGGGTTGCCCGGGCGGCGCCTTTGGCCTTGGCTGGCGTCGACCGTCGCCACCGACCGGAGTTCGCCATGCGCCGACCGAGCCTCGCCTGCGTCCTTGCCTCCAGCCTCGCCCTGACCGCGGCGTGCAGCGAGGAGGTCGCCGCGCCGCCGGAAGCTGTGACGCCTTCCCCGGCGCCCGCCGCCCCCGCCGCTCCGCCGGTCAGCTACGCCTGCGAGAGCGGGCAGTGGGTCACCGTCGCCTATCCCGACACGGCCACCGCCCGGTTGTCCTGGCGGGGGCAGGATTATGTGCTGAGGACCGCGCTGTCGGCGTCCGGGGCCCGCTTCGTCGGGTCGGGCCTCGAGTGGTGGATCGCCAGCCGCGGCGATACCGAGAACGCCACCCTGCGCCGCCTGGAACCCGACGAGGAGGTCGGCGGGGCGGTGCTGGAGCGTTGCAGCCGTCCGGCCGCCGCCGCCGCGGGGCCGGCGCCCCGGGCGACGCCCGCGTTCGCGCCGCCTTGCCGCGGGCCGCAGCTCCGGCTGTCCACGGAGGGCGGCGACGCCGGGGCGGGCAACCGGGTTATGAACATCGGCATCCAGAACATCGGGACGCAGCCGTGCAGCCTGACCGGCTACCCGACGGTGACCTTGCAGGACGCGCAGGGCCGCACGCTCGCCGCCGTTCGCAGCGAACAGGCCACTGGCAGCTATTTCACGCCCGGCCAGCCGCCGGCCCCGGTCGTGCTCGCGCCGCAAGCCAAGGCGGCCTTCGAACTGGCGTGGAGCGCCATTCCGCACGAGGCGGAGGGCGAGCGCGCCTGCCCGGAGGCGGCGCGAATCCGGGTGACGGCCCCGGGCGACACCTCGCCGGCCTCGCTGGACATGGCCTTCGCCCCGTGCGGCGGCCGGGTGAAGGTCAGCCCGATCCGGCCTCTGACGGGGGAGGCGCAGCCGGCGTCCCCGCCCGCGGGCTGAGCGGGGGCTTCAACCCGGCGCGGATTCGGCGTAGCGGAGCGCGCATGACAGCCAGCTTCCATGACCGCGTCGCCGCGGAACTCGCCGACATCGAGGCCCAGGGCCTGACCAAGCCGGAACGGGTGATCGCCTCCCGCCAGGGACCGGTGATCAAGGTCGGCGGCCGCGACGTCCTCAACTTCTGCGCCAACAACTACCTCGGCCTCGCCGGCGACGAGCGGGTGGTGCAGGCCGGGATCAGGGCACAGGACCGCTGGGGCGCCGGCACCGCCTCGGTGCGCTTCATCTGCGGCACGCTCGAGATCCACAAGGAGCTCGAACAGGCGATCGCCGGCTACCTCGGCTTCGAGGACGCCATACTGTTCGCCGCCGCCTTCGACGCCAACGGCGGCGTCTTCGAGCCCCTGTTCGGGGCCGAGGACGCCATCGTCTCCGACAGCCTGAACCACGCCTCGATCATCGACGGCGTCCGCCTGTGCAAGGCCAAACGCTACCGCTTCGCCAACTCCGACATGGCCGATCTGGAGGCCCAGTTGAAACAGGCACGCGCCGACGGGGCGCGCGACATCGTCATCGCCACCGACGGCGCCTTCTCGATGGACGGCTATATCGCGAAGCTGAAGGACATCCGGGCGCTGGCCGACAACTACGACGCCCTGATCATGGTCGACGACTGCCACGCCACCGGCTTCCTCGGCCCGCAGGGACGCGGCTCCTACGCCCACCACGGGGTGAAGGTCGACTTCGTCACCGGCACCTTCGGCAAGGCGCTGGGCGGGGCCATGGGCGGTTTCATCTGCGCTGCCGCGCCGGTGGTCCAGCTGCTCAAGCAGCGCGCCCGGCCCTATCTGTTCTCCAACGCCCTGAGCCCCGCCGTGTGCGGCTCGTCGCTGGAGGCCATCCGCATCGCCGGCGGCGAAGAGGGCGACAAGCTGCGCGAACAGCTGTTCGCCAACGCCGCCCGCTTCCGCGCCGCCATGGCCAAGGCCGGGTTCACCCTGCTGCCCGGCGAACACCCGATCACCCCGGTCATGCTGGGCGACGCCAAGCTGGCCCAGGACATGGCCGCCCGCATGCTGCAGCTCGGCGTCTACGTCATCGGCTTCAGCTTCCCGGTGGTGCCGCGCGGCGCGGCCCGCATCCGCACCCAGATGTCGGCGGCGCACACCTTCGACCAGATCGATCAGGCCGTCGCCGCGTTCACGCAGGCGGGCAAGGAACTGGGCGTGATCTGAGGCGTCAGCTCGTCGGCGGGGGCGGCAACACCCCCAGCTGGGTCAGCAGGCCCAGGGCGTCGTTCTGGTTCCAGCCCTCGACGATCCGCCCGCCGGCGATGCGTTCGATGCTCATCCCCGTCACCACCACGGCCCGGCCGGTCGGCGGAATGCCGTTGAGCGCGCCCGCGTGGGTCCCGCGCATGGTCAGGCGGGCGGCGACCCGATCGCCTTCGGCCAACAGGTCCTCGACGGTGAAGCGCGCATCCGGAAAGGCGGCGCGGAAGCCCTGGAACCATGCGGTCCAGCCGTCTCGGTCGATAGGGTCTTCGGCGCCTGCCATGTGCCCGCGATAGTCGGCGGCGAGGAAGTCGTCCCGACGGCCGATGTCGCCGGTGCTCCACACCTCCTCGAAGAACCGGCGCACCAGCGCCTTGTTTTCCTGCGCATCGTCGGCCGGATCCGCGGCGGCGCCCGATGCGGCGAGGATCGGCGCCATGAGGCCCGATGCAGCGACGAGGCGGCGGTTGATCATGTCCGGGCTTCCCTGTGGTCCGATGAAGCTTGTCACAGTTGCGCGCCGTGGAAAACCGACGTTCGGTCCGCCCCGCCGGACCCCGCGCTGGTCCCCGGACGTTGACAGGCCCGAAGCCCTCGACCAGACGACGCACGACATCGTCCGGCGCGTTCGACGGCCGGGACGGACCCGACCGTGACGCGTGGAAAGGATCCAGAATGACCGACACCATGAAGGCGCTGGCCAAGACGAAGCCGGCCGAAGGGCTGGAGCTGATCGACGCGCCGATCCCGGTGGCCGGCGACGAGGACGTTCTGATCAAGGTGCACCGCACCGCCGTCTGCGGCACCGACATCCACATCTGGAACTGGGACGAGTGGAGCCAGAAGAACGTCCCCGTGCCGATGATCACCGGCCATGAATTCGCTGGCGAGATCGTCGCCATCGGCAAGGACGTCGACCGCCGCCTGAAGGTCGGCCAGCGCGTCTCGGCCGAGGGCCACGTCATCGACCTGAACTCCGAAGCCGCCCGCGCCGGCCACTTCCACCTCGACCCGGCGACCAAGGGCATCGGCGTCAACCGGCAGGGCGCCTTCGCCGAATACGTCGTGGCCCCGGCCTTCAACGTCATCGAGCTGCCCGACGACGTGCCCTACGAGATCGGCTCCATCCTCGACCCGTTCGGCAACGCGGTGCACACGGCGCAGCAGTTCGATCTGCTGGGCGAGGACGTGCTGGTCACCGGCGCCGGCCCGATCGGCATCATGGCCGCCGCCGTGGCGCGTCACGCGGGCGCCCGCACCGTGGTGCTGACCGACATCAACGACTTCCGCCTTGAGCTGGCGCAGAAGGTCGCGCCCGGCGTGCGCACTGTGAACACCTCGAAGGAAGACCTGCACGACGTCATCCACGAGCTGGGCATGAAGGTCGGCTTCGACGTGGCGCTGGAGATGTCGGGCTCACCCATCGCCTTCCGCCAGTGCGTCGACACCCTGATCATGGGCGGCGGCCTGGCCATGCTGGGCATTCCCTCGAAGCCGATGGAGACCGACTGGGGCGCGATCATCCTCAAGGCCCTGACCATCAAGGGCGTCTACGGCCGCGAGATGTTCACCACCTGGCGCAAGATGCTGGGCCTGCTCAAGGCCGGTCTCGACCTGACCCCGCTGATCACCCACCAGATGTCCTACGAGAACTACCGCGAGGGCTTCGAGGCTATGAAGTCCGGCAAGTCCGGCAAGGTGGTGCTGGACTGGGACAAGGCCGCGGCCTGATCCCCGGAGTTTGATCCATGGGCGACGGCGGCCGGGTGCTGGCCTTCCTTGAGGGGGAGGGCGTCGACGGCGCCGGCCGCACCCTGTTCGAGGTGCTGGCCCTGGACGACGCGGCGCTGGAGCGCCATCACGACTTCATCCAGTGGCTGTTCCCGCTCGATCAGCCCTCGGCGGCCGTGCCCGGCGCGCCGGTGCTTGATCCGGCGGGCGCGGCTGCGATTCGGGCGTCGACCCTCGCCCAGTGCGCGCTGGCGGCCGCCACGGACCGGATGGACCGCTTCTATCGCCGCACGGACCAGTGGCTGCGGCCGAACGACCATAACCATCTGCGCATCACCCGCATCATCCGCTCGCTGCGCCTGCTGAGCGGGGACGCGCCGGCCGACGCCTTCCGCGACGCCATCCTGTGGCGGGTGGAGGCGATGCGGGCGCCGGTCAGCGCCCGCAGCCGCGGCTACTGGCAAACCGCCTGATCAGGCGGCCGCCGGCTCCTTCTTCATGGTCGCCAGGAAGACGATGACGACGAAGAGGAACATCGACGCCACCAGCATGATCTCCGAGGCGATCATCGCCGGCAGGAACAGCGGCTTCTGCAGCAGCATCAGGGTCAGCGACGGCATCAGGATCAGGAAGCCGATCACCGACAGGGCGAAATGCACCACCGGCAGCCAGCCCCGCCCCGCCGCCGGAAAGGCCCGGTAGAACAGGCCGAACAGCATCATCGAGGCGAAGCCCAGCAGATTGATGTGGGCGTGCACAGGCCTGAGGACAAAGTCCTGGTTGGCCCCCATCCAGACGCCGAGCGTCATGCCGACCAGCGCCGACAGGACGCCGAGGCGCAGGAAGTTATTGGATACGGACATCTTGTGAACCCTCCGACGAAAGGCGGCTCGTAAACCGCCGTTCTCCCCGAGGGGCAAGTTACAAGCATTTCAGGCCGAGGGCCTAATGGAGGCGGCCGCGGCGTCGCCACTGCTCCGGCCGGTCGAAGGATCCGGCCCAAGCCCCCGCGCGCCGCGCGCGGGCGGCCTCCTCGGCGGCGATATAGTCGGCGCTGTAGCGACGATAGGCGAGGGCCAGGCCCTCGTCCACCAGCGCCCGGGCGACGTCGACGCCTCCCCGCTGGCAGCGGCTGACCTTGCGGCCGTAGCGGTCGGTGTCGCGCACCTCGCAGACCAGGCGGCGACCTTCGGCGCGGGACTTCATGGCTTGGGTGGCGGCCGCGCCGCAGGGCCAGCCGCCCGCGGGTAGGTCGCAGACCTGTCCCCGCTCGAACGCGTCGACGCCGTGCAGGCGGACGCGGACGCCGCCGACGTCGAGGGTGTCGCCGTCGATCACGCGCGCCACGCCCTCCAACCGGCTGGCAGCTGTCTCGACCGGCGGCGGCTCGGCCGCCGCCCGCGCCGCGTCCGGCCCTGGCTGCAGGATCAGGGTGACGGTCAACACCATGATCGCCAGCAGCAGCGCTTCGATCAGCGTCCCTGTGCGACCTCGCCGGCGCTTCCGTGAGGCCCGCCCCCAAGGATGTTTACGTCCAGCCATGGTCCCGCCTGTCACTCCTCGCCGACAGGTTGCGGGATCAACCTTTCCCGACCGTTGCCGTCAGGCGACCAGGATCTTCGCCAGCGCGCGTTCGAAGCCGGCGGCCTCGGGGCCGGGCAGGGTCTCGCCGATCCGTCCCGACTCGAAGAGCTCGAACACCTTCGGATGGACGTAGGACGAGCGGCACACCGTCGGCGTATTGCCCAGCAGGCCGGCCACCGCCTTCACGCAGACGGTGATCTTGCGCTTCGCGTCGGTGGGCGAGGTCGGGGCCTCCATCTCGCGCAGGGCCCGGGCCGCCGAGACGGTGCCCGCCCAGGTGCGGAAGTCCTTGGCGGAGAAGCCCTCGCCCATGGCCTCGCGGATGTAGGCGTTCACGTCGTCGGAGGTGATCGGGCACAGCGTCCCGTCGGCGTCGCGATACTTGAACAACTGCTGTCCGGGCAGCTCCTGCAGCGACCGCACTACACGGGCCAGCCGCCGGTCGCGCACCCGCACCTCGTGCTCCACCCCGCTCTTGCCCTTGAAGGCGAAGGTCAGGGCGGCCCCGCCGACCTCGAGGTGGCGCTTGTGCAGGGTGGTCAGGCCGTAGGAGCGGTTCTGCTTCGCATACTGGGCGTTGCCGATACGGATCAGGGTCAGCTCCAGCAGACGGACGGCGGTGGCCAGCACCTTCTCCCGGCTGGGGCCGCGACGCCCCAGGTCCTCCTCCACCCGGCGCCGAAGCTTCGGCAGGGCGCGCGCGAACTCGGGCAGGCGGTCGAACTTGTTGATGGCGGCGTGGGAGGTCCAGTCGGGGTGGTAGCGGTACTGTTTGCGGCCCTTGGCGTCGCGTCCGACAGCCTGGATGTGACCGTTGGCGCGAGGGCAGATCCACACATCCGTCCACGCTGGCGGAATGACCAGCGCCTGGATGCGCGCCAGCGTCCGCTCGTCCTCGACCGGCCGCCCTTTCGCGTCGTGGTAGGCGAACCCTTTCGAGGTGGCCGACCGGCGGATGCCCGGCTGTTCGTCGTTGCAGTAGGACAGGCCGTCGGGGACGGCGGCGGGATCGACGGCGCTCATTCGCCGACCGCCTTCGGGGGCGCGCGGCGGGCGTCGGAACGGACGGGATGGTCGATCATCGGAGCTCCTCGGGCCATGCGCAACGGCGGCCGACGACGGGGGTTCCTCTTGACGGTGGCGGCGTGGGGGCGGAGGCAGGGCCATGAACTATCGCCACAGCTTTCACGCCGGGAATTTCGCCGACCTGGTCAAGCACGCGCTGCTCCTCTGGCTGCTTGAGCACCGGCAGGCGGCCGGGCCGGTCACGGTCGTCGACACCCATGCGGGCGCGGGCGTCTACGATCTGAGCGGCGATGCGGCTCGCTCGCGCGAGGCCGAGGCCGGGATCGAACGGCTGATGGTCGCCGCCGACCGGCCGCCGCTGATCGAGGCCCTGGCCCGCGAGGTCGCCGTGCTGAATCCGCGGCGCGGCGTCCGGCTGTATCCGGGCTCGCCGGTGCTCGTCGCCCGTCGCCTCAGGACCGGGGATCGCTATCTGGGCTTCGAGCTAAATCCGCCGGTGCTCGAGCTGCTCGTCGAGGCGCTGGAGCCGTTCCCACAGGCCAGCGCCCGCGCGGGCGACGGCTACGACCAGGCCCGCGCGGCGGCGCGACACACGCCGGCCCCGCTGGTCCTGATCGACCCGCCGTTCGAGCAGGCCGACGACTACATCCGCGCCGCCGACGCCGCCGCGGCCATCGTCCGCGCCGACCCCGGGGCGGTGGTGGCTGTATGGACGCCGCTCAAGGATCTCGAGACCTTCGACGCCTTCCTGCGGCGGCTGGCGGAAGCCGGCGTCAGGGGCGCGCTCGTCGCCGAGGCGCGGCTTCGCCCGCTGACCAATCCGATGAAGATGAACGGCTGCGCCATGGTGGTGCTGAACCCCCCGCCCGGAAGCGAGGCGGCGGCGCGGGAGATCTGCGGCTGGGTGGCTGGAACGCTGGGCGACGACGGGGCCCGGGCCGAGGTGTGGACGACCTAGGCGACCTCGACCGGTTCGTAGAGGTGGGGCTCGAAAGTCGCAGCGGCCAGCACCGGCTCCATGGCGGCGGCCACCTCCGGGTGACGGGCCATGGCCTTCCAGTCCTCGCGCGAGCGCCAGACGCCGTACACGGCCGCGACCCTGCCGTTGAGGCCGCGGTGCAGGGTGGCCGAGATGAAGCCCTCGCGCCCGCGCTGGGCCCGGACCACGGCCGCGAGGTGGTCCATCAGCGCCGCCTGCCGCTCCGGCTCGCAGCGATAGACGTTGATCAGGACCACGGGCGTCTCGGACATGGCCGCCGCATAGCCGATCCCGGCTTGCGAGTCTCGCCGGCGAAGCCATATCGGACGGACCGGAGGCTGAATGACCCGTATCGCGATCCTGGAGACCGGCGCCCCGCCGGCGGCGCTGGCGCCCGTGCACGGCGACTATCCCGCCATGTTCCGGGCGCTGCTCGGCGAGGCGTTCGAGACGGAGATCTTCGACGTCCGGGCGGGGGCGCTGCCCGACCCCGATCTGTTCGACGGCGCGATCGTCACCGGCTCCGCCGCCGGCGTCTACGAGGATCATCCGTGGATCGAGCCGCTGCTGGCATGGATCCGGGCCGCCCGGGGCCGGCTAAGGCTGGTCGGGGTCTGCTTCGGGCACCAGGCGATGGCGCAGGCGCTCGGCGGACGGGTCGAGAAGTCGGACCGCGGCTGGGGCGTCGGCCTGCATCGCTACCAGGTCGCCGCCGCCGAGCCGTGGATGCAGCCGGCGGCCGAGGGGATCGCCATCCCGGTCTCGCATCAGGACCAGGTGGTCGCGCCGCCGCCCGACGCCCGCGTTGTTCTGTCCAGCGCCTTCACCCCCTACGCCGGGCTGGCCTGGGGCGACGATGCGGTGAGCTTCCAGTGCCATCCCGAGTTCAGCCCGGCCTACGCCGCCGCGCTGGTCGAGGGCCGCGCGGGTCGGATCCCGCCGGTCGTCGCGGCCGAGGCGCTGGCGAGCCTCCGCGAGCCGGACGACCGGGACGTGCTGGGCGAGTGGATCCGGCGCTTCCTCGACGGCTCGACCAGGGCGGTCTGACCGGGCGGGGCCCAAGCGCCGGCGGCGCTTCAGGGGCGCTGCAACGGTTACGCTAAGTCTTGCTCAACACCTGCGTGCGAGGAAGAGGCTCCGGGGCGGGAGTCTCATGCCGATAGTACGCGTCTTGCTGATGGTGTTCGCGGTGCTCGCCGTCCTCATGGGCGGTGCGGGAGCCATGGCGCAGCCGGGCGTACAGGCCGGCGACTCCGACGCCCTGGACCTGGCCCGCTTCGTCGAGCGACGGGCGAGCTCCACCTCCTTTGACGAGCTGGACGCCTTCGGCCGGGCCGCCATGGCGCGCGAGGACCGCGAGGGGCTGAACCGGCTGTATCACGTCACCTGGACCATCCTGAACCAGGGCGAATTTGCGCGCGCCGCCGTCTGGAACGGGCGACTGGCGGAGGCCGCCCGTCGCCAGGACGACGAACGGTACGTCGACATCGCCCATCTGAACGAGCTCACCATCCGGTACGACCAGGGCGACACCACGGTGGCGGCGGAGATGTCGCGGCTGGCGAGGGAGGGCCGGGATTGGTTCGTTCGGGCGCACGCCGCCCGCCTAACCGCGCTCTGGCTGATGGACCAGGCCCGCACCGGCGAGGCGCTGGACCTGCTCGCGTCCGCCGAGGCCGACATCCCCGAGAACGACATCTTCGCGGCAACCGCCCATGCCGGGGTGTGGGAGGTCGCCGGCATGGGGCTGAAAGACCTGAACGACGGCGTCGGCGCGGCCGCGGCGTTTCGCAAGTTCGAGATCGAATATTCCAACCCGGCCTATCCGCGTCCCGACTTCGACAGCCTCTACAACCTGACCATGATGGCGGTGCAGGTCGGCGACCTGAACCATGCCGCGCAGTTCTACGCCGCCCACCATCGCCTGGCCGAGCGGGCCGGGCTCGAAACCCTGTCGGTCTACGACGCCAGCCTGTGCGCCACCGTGGCGCACGCCCGTGGTCGGTCGCAGGAGGTTCTGGCCTGTCTGGGGCCGTACGGCGAGGATCTCGGCGCCGCCGCCTTCCTGGCGCTGGACGCGCTGCCGATCCGCGGCATGGCGCGCGCCCGCACCGGGGACGTCGCCGGTGCGCGGCGGGATCTCGAGGCGCTTCGCCGCCTGGAGGCCGGCGCCGAGGTCGGCTTCGACTCTCCGGAGCTGGAGGCGGAGATCCTGTTCGCCGAGGGGCGCGCCGAGGACGCCTTCCGCGTGCTGCGCGCCCATTCGGAGGGCAGCAAGGTTCTGGCCGCCCGGCAGTTCAGCGCCGGCATCCACCAGGTCACCGGCGTCATGCAGCAGCAGCTGGCCGAGCGCCGGCGACAGCTGGAGACCGCCCGCGCCAACACCGGGCTGCAGCAGGCGATCATCGCCATCGCCATCGTCTTCCTGATCTGCGCGGCCGCCACCCTGGCCTGGCAGGCGCGACAGGCGGGCCGGCTCAAGGCCGCCCAGCACCGGGCCGAGGAGGCGAACCGGGCGAAGAGCGAGTTCCTCGCCAACATGAGCCACGAGATACGCACGCCCCTGAACGGGGTCGTGTCGATGGCCGACGCCCTCGCCCGGCGGGATCTGGAGCCCCAGGAGCACGAAATGGTCGAGCTGATCCGCTCGTCCAGCGCGACGCTCGAGCGGCTCCTGTCGGACATCCTCGACAGCGCCAAGATCGAGGCCGGGCAGGTGACGCTGGAGCGGGCGGCCTTCGACCTCGAGCAGGCGGTGGGCGACGTGGTCGCCCTGTGGCGCGCCCGGGCGGAGGAAACCGGCGTGGCGCTCGAGGTGGAGTTCGATCCAGCCCTGCCCGACCGGGTCGAGGGCGATCCGGTGCGCGTGCGGCAGGTGCTCACCAACCTGGTCAGCAACGCCCTGAAGTTCACGGCTGAGGGGACCGTCCGGCTCTCTGTCGCTTCCGCGGGCGGGGACCGTGTCTCCTTCCGGGTCAGCGACACCGGCGTCGGCTTCGACGCGGATCAGAAGGCCCGCATCTTCGGACGCTTCCAGCAGGCCGACGGATCGATCACCCGTCGGTACGGCGGCACCGGACTGGGCCTGGCCATCTCCAGCACGCTGGTCGAACTGATGGGCGGCGAACTGGACTGCGACGGCACCCCGGGCGAGGGCGCGACCTTCTGGTTCGATATCCCGTTGCCATGCGCGCAGGCGGGCGTCGCGGCGGACGCGGGCGCGCTGGAGGCGGACGCCTCGGACCGCCCTCTGCGCATCCTTCTGGCCGACGACCATCCGGCGAACCGCAAGGTCGTGGAGATCATGCTCTCGGCCACGCCGATGGAGCTGGTCACGGTCGAGCACGGCCGGCAAGCGGTCGAGGCGTTCGGCGCAGGCGGCTTCGACCTGGTGCTGATGGACATGCAGATGCCGGTGATGGACGGCCTCACCGCCACCACCGCCATCCGTGCGCTGGAGCAGGAGCGCGGGCTGACCCGCACCCCCGTCCTGATGCTGACGGCCAACGCCATGGCCGAGCACGTGGAGGCCGGGCGCGCCGCCGGGGCCGACGGCCACCTGGCCAAGCCGATCACCATGGAGACCCTGTTCACCGCCATCGACACGGTGATGGCCGAGCCCGAACGCGAGGCCGCCTGAGGCGGCTCAGGGCCACTTCACCACGGGCGGCATCGAACTCAGGATGGAGTCGACATTGCCGCCGGTCTTCAGGCCGAAGGTCGTGCCGCGGTCGTAGAGCAGGTTGAATTCGACGTAGCGGCCGCGACGGACCAGTTGCTCCTCGCGCTCCTCGGCCGTCCACGGCTCGACCATGCGCCGGGCGACGATGCGCGAATAGACGTCCAGAAAGGCCTCGCCGACGTCGCGGGTGAAGGCGAAGTCGCGGTCCTGGTCGCCGCTGTCGTGATGGTCGTAGAAGATGCCGCCGGTGCCGCGCGGCTCGTTGCGGTGGGGCAGGAAGAAATACTCGTCGCACCACGCCTTGAACTTCGCGTGCCAGTCGGGGTGGTGGGCGTCGCACGCCCGCTTCATGGCGGCGTGAAACTCGACCGTGTCCGGGGCGTCCGGGCGCCGGTCGACGTCGAGCACCGGCGTCAGGTCCGCCCCGCCGCCGAACCAGCTTCGGGTGGTGGCGATGAAGCGGGTGTTCATGTGTACCGCCGGCACGCGCGGGCTGACCGGATGGCAGATCAGGCTGATGCCGGTGGCGAAGAACCGCGGGTCCTCGGCCGCGCCCGGGACGTTCCTGGCGTAGTCCTCGGGGAAGGTCCCGAAGACCGTCGAGACGTGCACCCCGACCTTCTCGAACAGCCGGCCGTGCATCATCCCCATGACGCCGCCGCCGCCCGCGTCGCGCGTCCACGGCGTCCGGACGAACCGCCCGGGCTCGCCCGGGAACAGGTCCGGCGGGGCCTGGTCCTCCAGCGCCTCGAAGCCGGCGTGGATGCGGTCGCGCAGGGTCTCGAACCAGGCGCGGGCTTCGGTCTTGCGGGCGTCGAGAAGGGCAGGGGCGTCGGTCATGCCGCTTCATAAGGGCGGCCGACGCGGGCGCAAAGGCGGCCGTTGACCGCGCGCGCCCATCTGCCACTGTCCGGCCTCCCCATTCTCCGGAGGTCCCGATGATCCGCGCCGCCCTGCTGTCCACCGTCGCCTGCGCCCTGCTGGTCGGCTCCGCCGCCGCCCAGGACGCCGACGAGACCCGGGCCCGGCGCATTCTGGAGCGGACGCCGCTGATCGACGGCCACAACGACCTGCCGTGGGCGCTGCGGCAGGGCCACGGCAGCGATCCCCACGCCGTCGATCTGACGACGAACCTCGACGCCTCGACCGAACTCCACACCGACATCCCGCGCCTGCGGGCCGGCGGCGTCGGCGGGCAGTTCTGGTCGGTCTATGTCCCGGCCAGCCTTGAGCCGGTCGACGCGGCCAAGGCCACCTTCGAGCAGATCGACGTGGTCCGCCGCATGGTCGCCGCCCATCCGGAGGCCTTCGAACTGGCGACCACGGCTGACGACGTGCAGCGCATCCATCGGCGCGGCCCCATCGCCAGCCTGATGGGCATCGAAGGCGGCTACTCGATCGACGACTCGCTGGGCCTGCTGCGCGAGTTTCACCAGGCGGGGGTGCGCTACATGACCCTGACCCATTCCACGACCACCACCTGGGCCGACAGCGCCACCGACGCCCCGAAGTGGGGCGGCCTCTCACCGTTCGGAGAGCAGGTGGTCAAGGAGATGAACCGCCTCGGCATGATGGTCGACCTCAGCCACGTGTCCGAGGAGACCATGCAGGACGCCATGCGCGTGTCCGAGGCGCCGGTGATCTTCTCCCATTCCTCAGCCCGGGCGGTGACGGGCCATGCGCGCAACGTCCCCGACAGCGTGCTGCGGATGATGCCGGAGGACGGCGGCGTGGTGATGGTCACCTTCGTGCCGGGCTTCGTGAACGAGCAGGTGCGCGCCTGGGGCGCGTCGCGCTCGGCCGAGGAGGCGCGGCTGAAATCGCTGAATCCGGGGGATCCGGGCGCGGTGGAGGCCGGCCTGCAGGCGTGGACGGCGGCGAACCCGGCGCCCCGGGCGTCGGTCGAGGACGTCGTCGCCCACATCCAGCACGTCCGCGAGGTGGCCGGAGTCGACCACGTCGGCCTCGGCGGCGACTTCGACGGCGTCGGCAGCCTGCCGGACGGACTGGAGGGGGTCGACGCCTATCCCCGCCTGCTCGCCGCCCTGATGCGCAACGGCTGGAGCGAGGCCGACATCCGCAAGCTGGCCGGCGAGAACGTGCTGAGGGTCATGCGCGCCGTGGAGGCGACGGCGGCGTCGAAGGCGGCGGAGCGGCCGATCCTGGCGCGGCTCCAGGCCGGGGCCGCGCCGGAGTAGTCCGCCGCGACGTAGCGCCACGTTGCGCCCGCGTCCGGGCGGGCCCAGAGCCCCGGCATGACGCGGGGGTGGCGACAATCAGCGGGATTCGCAGCGGCCCTGCCGGCCCTGCTGCTGATGCTCGTGCTCCGCAGCCTGGTCGCTCCGGGCTACATGCCGGAGTTCGACGGGGGCGGGTTCCGGATCGTGGTCTGCGAGGATCAGGCGCCGCCCGCGCCCGCCATGGCCCATGCGCCGGCGGCCCACGACGACCATGGCGGAGACGACGACTCGACCCGGCAGGAGGCGCTTTGCGCCTACGCCGGCGTGGGGCCCGAGCTCGCCCCTGAGGCGCCGCCGCCGACGCCGCGCTGGCCCTTCGCGGTCACCCCGCCGGATCCCGTCCGGCCGGCGGGACTGGTGCGCATCGACGGTCCATCCGAGGGACCGCCGCCGCCCGCCCGGGCTCCCCCTCTGGCCGTCTGATCCCTTCTCCGCCAAGGGGCAGGCCCGTCTGACGACGGCCGCCCGGTTCCGCCGGCTGTCCGGCGTCCAGATCGAGTAATTCCATGACACTGACCCGAGGGGCCCTGGCCCTGTTTCTCGGCGCGCCCATGCTCGCCGCCTCTCCCGCGCACGCGCAGGATCCGTCCTTGCTGGACGAAATCGTCGTCACCGGCGTTCGCCGTGACCCCGTCGTCGACAACGTCCGGCCCGAAGGCGGCGTGGCCGTGACGGCCGACAGCTCCGGCCTGATCGCCCGCCTGCCCGGCGGGGCCCGCGTCGACAACGGCGGTCTGTCCGGACAGGTGCAGTACCGCGGCCTGTTCGGCGACCGCGTTCTGGTGCGGATCAACGGCCAGAGATTTCACAGCGGCGGCCCCAACGCCATGGACCCGCCGCTGCACTACGCGCCTATGCCGCTGGTCGCGCGCATGCAGGTCGACCGGGGCGTCAGCCCGGTCCGCAACGGCCCGGCCCTCGCGGGCGGGATGAATGCTGAACTGAAGCAGGTGGATTTCGCCGACGGGCCGGCGTTCACGCCGGTCGGCGATATCTCGGCGAGCTGGCGCTCGGTCGATGACGGCTACAGCTTCGGCGGCGTGGTCGGCGTCGCGAACGAGCGGTTCCGGCTGAACCTGCTCGGCGCCCGGGAGGAGGGCGGGGACACGCGCTTCCCCGGCGGGGTCATCCGCGACAGCGCGTTCGATCGGGACACCTACGGCGTTTCGGCCGGGCTAAGGAGCGGCGTCGGCGAGTTGTCGCTCGACCTGCGCGGACAGGAGACCGGGCCGACGGGCACGCCGCCCTTCAGCATGGACATCCGCTACTTTGACACCGACTTCGCGCGCCTGGCCTATACCGGACCGGCCGATGCGGCGGTGCAGGTGGAGGCGTCGCTGGGCCACAGCCGCGTCGAGCACGGCATGGACAATTTCAGCCTTCGCCCCGGTCCCGCCATGCCGGCCATGCGGCGACTCTCGCTGGCGGACGCGGAGAGCGTGGTGGGCGACCTGAGGCTGGCGTTCGACGCGCCGGCCGGCCGTCTGGGCGTCGGGGCGGACTTCGAGCGCGCCGACAAGTCGGTGAGCATCACCCATCCCGACAACCCCGCCTTCCTCGCCACCTCCCTGCCGGGAATCGAGACCAGCCGCCTCGGCGGCCATGTCGAATGGCGGGGGACCCTGTCGGGGGTGGAGGCCGAGATCGGCGCACGGGTCGACGCGCAGCGCGCCCAGGCCGGGGTCGCGCAGACTGGCCCGGCCCTGCCGCTCGGTCCGACCCGGCTCGCGGCGGCCTTCAATGCAAGCGACCGCTCGTGGAGCGGCGGCACATACGACGTGGCCGCGCGCTTCTGGCGCGACCTGGGCGACTTCACGCCGCGGCTGACCCTGGCCCGGAAGACGCGGGTTCCCAACCCGGTCGAGCGCTTCTCCTGGCTGCCCACCGAGGCCAGCGGAGGCCTCGCCGACGGCAACATCTACGTCGGCAATCCGGAGCTGCGTCCGGAGGTCGCGTGGATCGCCGAGGCCGGCTTCGACTGGCGGCGCGGCGGAGCCTGGGCCCGGCCGACGATCTACTATCGACGCGTCGACGACTACATCCAGGGCGTCGCCTACGACGCCACGCCGGGCGTCGCCGACACCCTGGTGGAGATGGTCTCGGCGGCGAACGGCGACCCCACGCCGCTGCGCTGGGCCAACGTCGACGCGGAACTGTATGGCCTCGACGTCGATTTCGGCGCCGCCCTGACCGACCGCCTGCGGCTCGAGGGCACGGCCAGCCACGTGCGCGGCCGGCGGCGGGACATCGAGGACGACCTGTACCGGATCGCCCCGCCGAACCTGCGTCTGGCGGCGATCTGGGAAGAGGCGGACTGGTCGCTGGGCGTCGAGGCGACGGCGGCCCTGCGCCAGCGCGACGTCTCCGTGACCAACGGCGAGGCGTCGACCGGCGGCTACGCCGTCTTCGCGCTCCGCGGCGAGCGGCGCCTGGGCGATGGCGTCTCGATCGAGGCCGGGGTCGAGAACCTGTTCGATCGCGAGTATCGCCCGCACCTGGCCGGCCGCAACCGCGTGATCGGGTCGGACGTGGCGGTCGGCGAAAGGCTGCCGGGCGCCGGGCGCGGCGTCTTCGTCACCGTGCGCAGCGCCTGGTGACGGCGGAGAGCGCCCGGCGGCGCGCCGCCGTCGGGCGCTCTCCCCGACCTGTGCCGACCGGTCGGACCTAGCGGGCCACGCGCCGCACCAGGTTCCCGGCCATGAACGCCGCTCCTGCCAGCAGGAATGGCCCGCCCAGCAGCAGGTTGACGCCCACGGGGTTGCTGAGCAGGAACAAGGGCGACAGGCCCGCGGCGATGAACAGCGCGCCGCCGGGGCCCGGCCATCTCCACGCCACCGCCAGCAAGCCGGCCAGCACGAAGCTCGGCGCCAGATGCGCCACAAAACCCGCCAGTCGCCAGGCCAACGACCCCTCCATGCCGAAGACGTCGAGCGCGAACAGCGAGATGAAGCCGATGCCGAGCATGGCGAGGCCCCGGCCGGCGAAAAGCAGGATCCGCTGCATGCTGTGATGCTGTGGCGGCCTCGCGACAGGCGCCTTGACGCGGATCAAGCCCCCCGCAGGCCCTCCCACAGGGCGATCCCGGCGCTGACCGACAGGTTGAGCGACCGGGCGCCCGGGCGAATCGGGATCACCACGCGTGCGTCGGCCGCCGCGTGCACGTGATCCGGCGCGCCGGTCGGTTCGCTCCCGAACAGCAGCACGTCGTCGTCGCGGAAGGCGAAATCCTGCAGCGGCGTCGCCCCCCGGGTGGTGAACAGCACCAGCCGGCCGGGGCCGCGGTCGCGCTGGAAGGCCTCCCAGTCGGCGTGGCGGACGAGGTGCGACAACGGGCCGTAGTCGAGCGCCGCGCGCTTCATGGCGCGGTCGTCGAAGCGGAAGCCCGTGGGCTCGATGACGTGCAGCTCCACGCCGAAACAGGCCGACAGGCGGATGCAAGCGCCGACGTTCTGCGGAATGGCCGGTTGAAAAAGGGCGAGACGCATTCTAAGGCCCTCATACGCGCGGCCCGGGGGCTTGTCGCGGCTCGAAATGCGACTGTTTCTCAGGCAGCAGCGCAACTCGCGGCTCAGCGCCGCGAGGACGGGCCGGGCGGGAGTTCGGGTCCGCAGGACCAGTCATGCCGCGATTACGCCGCGCCCGTCCGGGCGCGGCTGCGGCGTATGAGGAGCAGCACGTGGCCGAATCGGTCGTGACCGAAGGCGAGGGCGGCGACGCCACCCGCCGGGACTTCATCCACATCGCGGCCGGGGCGGCCGCCGTGGGCGCCGGGGTGATGGCCGTCTGGCCGCTCATCAACCAGATGAACCCGGCCGCCGACACCCTGGCCCTGGCGTCGATCGAGTTCGACATGACCAAGGTCCAGGAGGGCCAGCAGGTCGTCATCAAGTGGCAGGGCAAGCCGGTGTTCGTGCGCTACCGCACCCCGCGCGAGATCCAGGAAGCCGCCGCGACGCCGCTGTCGGCGCTGAAGGATCCGCAGACCGACGCCGAGCGCGTCAAGGAAGGCCACCAGCAGTATCTCGTGGTGCTCGGCAACTGCACCCACCTGGGCTGCGTGCCGACCTTCGGCACCGGCGACTACGGCGGCTGGTTCTGCCCCTGCCACGGTTCGCACTACGACACCTCGGGCCGCATCCGTAAGGGACCGGCTCCGCTCAACCTCGTGGTGCCCGACTACGAATACGTGTCCGACACCCGGATCAAGATCGGCTGAGGACGGACGAGAGACCCATGAGCGATCACGAATCCACCTACGTCCCCAAGACCGGCGTCGAGAAGTGGCTCGACAGCCGCCTGCCGATCGTCCGCTTCGGCGCCGACTACATGTCGCTGCCGACCCCGA
Source organism: Pseudomonadota bacterium (assembly GCA_023424215.1). Lineage (GTDB taxonomy): Bacteria > Pseudomonadota > Alphaproteobacteria > Caulobacterales > Caulobacteraceae > Brevundimonas. The sequence goes on along the minus strand of JAFAEC010000124.1, from coordinate 24,666 downwards.
AGAACCTGAACTACTGGTGGACCTTCGGCGGCATCCTGGCCCTCTGCCTGGCGGTGCAAATCGCCACCGGCATCGTGCTGGCCATGCACTATGTGCCGAACACCGAACTGGCCTTCGCCTCGGTCGAGCGCATCATGCGCGACGTCAACGGCGGCGACCTGATCCGCTACACCCACGCCAACGGGGCCTCGATGTTCTTCATCGCGGTCTACCTGCACATGCTGCGCGGGCTGTACTACGGCTCCTACAAGGCGCCGCGTGAGATGATCTGGATCGTCGGCTGCCTGATCTTCTTCCTGATGATCGCCACCGCCTTCCTCGGCTACGTCCTGCCCTGGGGCCAGATGTCCTACTGGGGCGCCGAGGTGATCACCAACCTGATCGGGGCCATCCCGGTCGTCGGCGAGCCGGTGCTGATCTGGCTGCGCGGCGGTCCGGCCATCGACAACGCCACCCTCAACCGCTTCTTCTCGCTGCACTACCTGCTGCCGTTCGTCATCGCCGGCTGCGTCGTGCTGCACCTGTGGGCCCTGCACCACGCGGGCCAGAACAACCCGGTTGGCATCCTGATCCCCAAGGATCGCCAGAAGAAGGACACCGTGCCCTTCCACCCGTACTTCACGGTGAAGGACGGCTTCGCGATCATCCTGTTCCTGATCCTGTTCGCGACCTTCGTCTTCTTCATGCCGAACGCGCTGGGCCACGCCGACAACTACATCCCGGCCAACCCGCTGGTGACGCCGGCGCACATCGTGCCCGAATGGTACATGCTGCCCTTCTACGCGATCCTGCGCGCGATCCCCGACAAGTTCGGCGGCGTGGTGGCGATGTTCGCGGCCATCGGCGTGCTGTTCGTCCTGCCCTGGCTCGACACCTCGAAGGTCCGCTCGATGCGCTACCGCCCGGCCATGCGCACCTTCTTCGTGATCTTCGTGATCGTCGGTCTCGGCCTCGGCTGGTGCGGCGCCCAGCTGCCGGACGCCCAGGTCGTCCCGGGCATGCCCAGCTTCCAGCTCTTCGACGGCCAGCTGAACAGCTACCTGTGGCTGACGCGCCTGTTCACTGCCTACTACTTCGCCTTCTTCCTGATCATCATGCCGCTCGTCGGCCTGAAGGAAACGCCGTTGCCGATCCCGGCGACCATCTCCGAACCGGTCCTGCCCGGCGGCGACGCCATGACGGCTGCGGCTCCGGCCTCGGCCGAGAAGAAGGGCTGATGGCGACCATGATCCCCGAGACTTCGATGCGCTCCATGAAGAAGACCCTGGTTCTGATCGCGGCCGCCGCCGGCCTTGCGCTCGTCGCCCAGCCGGCCGCCGCGGCCGGCGGCAAGGGCCACGCCCTGCGCGACGGCGATTTCAGCTTCGAGGGCCCCTTCGGCACCTTCGAACAGGGCCAGCTGCAGCGCGGCTACAAGGTCTATCGCGAGGTCTGCGCCGCGTGCCACTCGATGGACCTGATGTCCTTCCGCACCCTCGCGGAGCCGGGCGGGCCCTTCTACGACGCCCACCAGGCCAGCGCGGCCGAGAACCGCTTCGTCAAGGCCCTGGCCAAGGAAGTGCAGATCGCCGACATCGACACCGAGACCGGTGAGCCGATCATGCGCGACGGCACGGCGGCGGACCGCTTTCCCAACCCGTATCCCAACGCCACGGCCGCTGCCGCGGCCAACGGCGGCGCGGCTCCCCCCGACCTCTCGGTCATGGCCAAGGCCCGTCACGGCGGCGCCCGCTACATCTATTCGCTGCTGACCGGCTACCTGAACCCGCCGGCCGAGCTGCAGATCCGTCCGGGCCAGTACTACAACGCCTACATGGCCGGCGACCTGACGCCGTTCATGCCGGAAGGGTCGCACGACGTCCCGCCGGGCGGCTTCATCGCCATGCCCAACCCGCTGATGGACGGGCAGGTGACCTACGACGACGGTTCGGCCGAGACCGCCGACCAGTACGCCCGCGACGTCGCGGCCTTCATCGCCTGGGCCTCCGATCCCAAGCAGGTGCAGCGCAAGCAGTCCGGCGTCGGCACGCTGATCTTCCTGCTGCTGTTCGCCGGCATCACCTATCTGAGCTACCGTCGCATCTGGAAGGGCGTGGCCCACTAGGGCCGAACCGCCAGCCGACGAGACGATGGACCCGCCGGAGTATCGCTCCGGCGGGTTTTCGTTGGCCTCCGCCGCAGGCGGGGCGCATCGACAGCCCCCGATGGGCGCCCTAGGGTCCGGCCCCTGTTCAAAGGCTGAGGGTGACCTGTCCATGCGTCCGTTCGCTTCCGCCGCCGCGCTCGCGGCCGGCTTCCTGCTCGCCGCTTGCGCCACGACGCCGACATCCGGCGGCAACGCCGCCCTCTTCGATCCGGCCCGGCTGTCCGAGCACGCCCGTGTGCTGTCCGACGACAGCTTCCAGGGTCGCGGCATCGCCACCCCGGCGGAAGACATGGTGGTGCGCTATCTGAGCGAGCAGTACGCCGCCGCGGGCTTCCAGCCCGGCGGTCCGAACGGCTCATGGACCCAGGACGTGACGCTGAACCGCTTTTCGGCCTCCGACGTCGAGGCGCGGCTGGAGGTGGACGGCCAGGCCATCCCGCTGAACCAGGGTCGGGAGATCGTCATCTCCACCCGCCTGCCGGGCTCCGAGGTCGACCTGCGCGACAAGCCTCTGGTCTTCGTCGGCTACGGCATCGACGCCCCCGAGCGCCAGTGGGACGACTTCAAGGATGTCGACGTGCGCGGCAAGGTCATCGTCGTGCTGGTCAACGACGCCGACTTCGAGGATCCGTCGCTGAACACCTTCAATGGCCGGGCCATGACCTACTACGGCCGCTGGACCTACAAGTACGAGGAGGCGGCGCGGCAGGGCGCGGCCGGCGCGATCATCGTTCACGAGAACGACCCTGCGTCCTACGGGTGGGCCACGGTGCAGAACAGCTGGACCGGTCCGCAATTCGACATCGTCCGTCAGAACGCCGCCGCCGAGCGGGCGCCGATGGAGGCGTGGATCCAGCGCGACGTGGCGGTGGACCTGTTCCGCCGCGCGGGGCTCGATTTCGAGGCGCTCAAGACCTCGGCCCGTCGCCGCGACTTCCGCCCCGTCGAACTGCCGGGCGCGACCTTCAGCGGCTCGTTCGACGTGGCCACCCAGCAGGTGACCACCCGCAACGTGATCGCCCGCCTGCCGGGGACGACGCACCCGGACGAGACCATCCTCTACACCGCCCACTGGGATCACATCGGCGTCGGCGAGCCCGACGCCGACGGGGACGCCATCTTCAACGGCGCCGTCGACAACGCCACCGGCACCGCCGGCCTGCTGGAGCTGGCCCGCGCCTTCGGCCAGGGCCCCCGGCCGGAGCGCTCCATCGTGATGATCAGCTTCACCGCCGAGGAAAGCGGCCTGCTGGGCTCGGAATACTACGCCGCCAATCCGGTCTGGCCGCTGGAGACCACGGTGGCCGGCTTCAACATCGACGCGATGAACGTCTACGGCCGCGTCGCCAACGTCGACGTCATTGGCTACGGCCAGTCGGAGCTGGACGAGCGGGTGCAGGCCGCAGCCGAGGCCCAAGGTCGCACCATCCGGCCGGACGCCAATCCGGCCGCGGGCAGCTACTTCCGGTCTGACCACTTCCCGCTCGCCAAGCGCGGCGTGCCGATGGCCTATGTCGACGGCGGCGGCGAGTTCCTCGACGAACCCGTCGCGCCGCGCAACGCCGCCCGCGACGAGTACACCGCCCGTCGCTATCACCAGGCCGACGACGAATGGTCGCCCGAGTGGGACCTGCGTGGGCAGGCCGAGGATCTGGCGCTGATCTACGGCCTCGGTCTGGAGCTCGCCAACAGCCGCGCCTGGCCGGGCTGGAAGCCGGGCTCGGAGTTCGGTCCGGCCCGCGCCGCCAGCGCCAGCGCGCGGCGCTGACCTGCGGCAGATGACGAAAACTTAACGGGCGGTCCCGCGGGGCCGCCCTAGAGTGCCCTCCTCGTTCCGGGGATGGAGTCCTTCATGTTTCGCAAGCTCGCGGGCGGCGTCGCCCTCGCCGCCGTGCTTCTGGCCGCCGGCGCCGCATCGGCGCAGGACTTCTCGGCGGAGCGGATCAGCAACGATATCCGCACCATCAGCGCCGACGAATTCCAGGGACGCTATCCCGGGACCGAGGGCGAGCGGATGACCCTCGAGTGGCTGCAGGGGCAGTACGAGGCCATGGGTCTCCAGCCCGGCGGCCCGGACGGCCAGTGGCTGCAGCGCGTCGAGCTCAGGCGCTTCACGCCCGTGGAGGGCGCCACAGCGAGCTGGACCGGTCCGGACGGCGCCGCGCATCCGCTGACGGTCGGAACCGAGGTCGTGATCCGGGCGGCGACCAACGACGGCCGGGCTTCGATCCAGAACGCCGGCGTGGTCTTCGCCGGCCACGGGATCTATGCGCCGGAGCGGAACTGGGACGACTACGGCGACCTCGACGTGCGCGGCAAGGTGGTCATCGTCATGGCCGGCGAGCCCGAGGGCGAGCTGTTCAACGGGCCCTACGCCACCAACTACCAGTCGGCCGCCTACAAGGCCGACGAGGCCTTCCGCCGCGGCGCGGTCGGCGTCCTGACCCTCGTCCAGCAGCCGGCGGGGTCGCCCCAGTGGCAGGGCCTGGTGCGGGCCAACAGCCGTACCCGAACGATGACGCCGGGCGCGGCCGACCTCGAGTTCTCCGGCGCGATCAGTCACGACACGGCCCTGGCGTGGGCGACGGCGGCCGGCCTTGACGTCAGCCAGTTGCCGAACGTCGCCGACGGCTCGTTCAAGGCCATGGCCCTCGACGGCGTGTCCCTCTCCGTCGATGCGTCAGAGACCGTCGAGACCCTGGTCACCCACAACCTGCTCGCCCGCATCCCCGGGACCGAGCGGCCGAACGAGACGATCATCTACTCCGCCCACTGGGACCACGTCGGCGGGGCCGCCCAGCATCCGGGCGTCGAGGGCGACAACATCTGGAACGGCGCCTGGGACAACGCCTCGGGGACCATCGGCGTACTGGAGATGGCCCGCCAGCTTAGCCAGGCGCCGCGTTCGGAGCGGTCGATCGTCTTCGCCCACATGGCCGCCGAGGAGATGGGCCTGCTGGGCGCCTACGCCTACGCCGCCGACCCGGTGTATCCGCTCGAGACCACCGTCGCCGACATCAACATCGACATGCTGCCCCTGTCGGGGCCGACCCGCGACATCCCCATCTTCGGCAAGGGGCAGAACGAGTTGGAGGACCGGCTGCAGGCGCTGGCCGAGCCGCTGGGGCGCTACGTCTCCGACGACGGCATGCCCGAGCAGGGCTTCTACTACCGCTCCGACCACTTCCCCTTCGCCCGCATGGGCGTCCCGGCGATCATGCCCTGGCACGGCTGGGACTGGGTCGAAGGCGGTCGCGCGGCCGGCGAGGCGGCGTGGCGGGCTAAGTTCGCCGCCGACTACCACAAGCCGTCCGACGAATGGTCGGCCGACTGGGACCTGACCTCGGCGGTCGAGAACCTGACCCTGCTGTACCGGCTCGGGCTCGACCTCGCCAACAGCGAGGACTGGCCCGGCTGGAAGCCGAGCTCGGAGTTCGCCGTCGTCCGCGCCCGCTCCGACGCGGCGCGGCAATAGGGCGCGAGGCGTGGCCGTCGTCATCCGCCCGTTGACCGGCGACGGCTCGCCGCCCGCGGAGGGCCAGTACGCCCAGGCCGCCGAGGTGACCGGCGCGACCCGCTGGCTCTACCTCTCGGGCCAGATCCCGGTCGCTCCCGACGGCTCGCTGGCGCCAGACTTCACCGGCCAGTGCGAGCAGGTCTGGGACAATCTCGAAACCCAGCTGCGCGCGGCCGGCATGACGCTGGACCACCTCGTCAAGGTGACCACCTTCCTGTCCGACCGGAAATACGCCCTGGAGAACCGCGAGGTGCGGCTGCGTCGGCTCGGCGGCCGCCAGACCGCGCTGACGGTGATCGTCACCGGCATCTTCGACGAGGCCTGGCTGGTCGAGATCGAGGCCGTGGCGGCGGCGTAACGCCGCCTTGTCGATCGCAGTCCTGCGGCGCAGCGTGGCGCGATGAGCCGCTGGTCGCCCAAGCCCGCCCCCGATGATCCCGACGGACTGATCCTGTTCGACGGCGCGTGCGTCTTCTGTTCCCGCTGGGTGCGCTTCGTCATCGCCCGTGACCGGGCGCGACGGTTCACCTTCGTGCCGATCCAGTCGGTCCGGGGCAGGGAACTGGCCGGGCGCTTCGGTATCGACCCCGACGTCCCGGAGACCAACGCCGTGGTCCTGGGCGGGCGGATCTTCTTCAAGTCCGACGCGGCGCTGACGGTGCTGGGGGCGCTTCCGTCCACGCGGCCGATGGCGATTCTGAAGTTCGCGCCGCGCGCGCCACGGGACCTCGCCTACGATCTTGTCGCCCGCAACCGGTACCGCATCTTCGGACGGACCGAAGCGTGCATGGTTCCGTCGGCTGCGGATCGCGCGCGGTTCCTCGGCTGAGGAGGGGCCGGACTGACGGCTGCGTTCAGCCCCCGACGCTCAGCCCGGGCCGCTCGTTGTCCCAGATCATGTGCAGGATCGACCAGAGGCCGTCCGGACCGCGGCACAGCTGGATGGAATTGATCCCGCGCCGCTCCGGCTCGGGGTCGGCCGGTTCGTTGCGCGCCTCGTAGACGCTCCACACGTGGGCCATGTTGCCGAACACGTCGATGCGACGTTCGATCTCGACCTCGTAGAAGCCGGTCGTCTCAAAGAAGGGCGTGACGTTCGCCTCGTACGCGTCGCGGCCCATGACCAGCATCGCCGGCCGGCCGTTGGCGTCCAGCCAGGTGCGCGCCTGGCGGCTGTCGGGATGGAAGATCTCGCGCTGGGTCGCCCAGTCGCGCGGCCCGGCCGGGCCCGAGATGCAGGCGTACATGGCGTCGACCACCGCCCCGATGTCGGACCGGTCGACCATCAGGCGCGCTTCCGGACGAAGACGGTGCCGGCCGAATAGCCGGCGCCGAAGCTGCAGATCAGCCCGGTCTCGCCGGGAGCGAAGCCGTCCTGGTGCAGGTGGAAGGCGATGATCGAGCCGGCCGAGGAGGTGTTGGCGTAATCGTCGAGAATGATGACGTTCTCCTCGTGGGTCGGCTCGCGGCCCAGCACCTTGCGGCCGATCAGCTCGTTCATGTTGATGTTGGCCTGGTGCAGCCACAGCCGCTTCAGCTGCGCCGGGTCGAGCCCCAGGCTGCGGGCGTGGTCGACGATCATTTCCGCCACCATCGGCACCACGTCCTTGAACACCTTCCGCCCCTGCTGGACGAACATCTTGTCCGTCAGCCCGGTGGCGGCGACCGGCTCGGTCCCGCCGGTCGGAAGGGCCGCCTTGTTCAGGAAGCCGAAATTGTTGCGGATGTTGTTCGAGAAGACGGTCTTCAACCGCGTGCCGAGAATCTCCCAGCCGTCGACAGCCTGATCCGCCGCTTCGACGATCACCGCCGTCGCCACGTCGCCGAAGATGAAGTGACTGTCGCGGTCGCGGAAGTTCAGGTGGGCCGAGCAGATCTCCGGATTGACCATCAGCACCGCCTTCACCGAGCCCGAGGCGATGAAGTCGGCGGCGGTCTTCAGTCCGAAGGTGGCCGAGGAGCAGGCCACGTTCATGTCGAAGGCGAAGCCCTCGACGCCCAGCGCCTGCTGCACCTCGATGGCCATGGCCGGGTAGGGGCGCTGCATGTTGGAGGCGGCGCAGATCACCGCTCCGATCTCCGAGGCCGGCTTGCCCCAGCGTTCCAGCGCCTGCCGGGCCGCCTTCACCGCCATCTCGGCGAGGATCGACAGCTCGTCGTTGCCGCGCTCGGGCAGACGGGGCCGCATACGCTCGGGGTCGAGCACGCCGGCCTTGTCGAGTACGAAGCGCCGCTTGATGCCCGAGGCCTTCTCGATGAACTCGGCCGAGGAGTGGGTCAGGGCCTCCACCTCGCCCCGTTCGATCTCGCCGGCGTGGTCGGCGTTGAAGCGGTCGGCGAAGGCGTTGTAGGCCGCGACCAGCTCCTCGTTGGAGATCGACTGCTCCGGCGTGAACAGGCCGGTGGCGGCGATGACGGCTTGGGTCATGAGGGTCCGAGGGCTCCCGCCCCGGCGGGGGCGCGTTCTGTTTCCGAACGGACTGGATACGCCCCTCAGCGGCCCGGGTCGAGACGGGCCAGCAGGCGCTCGGCTGCGGCGAGATGAAGCCGCTCGACCATCCGGTCCCCGACCCGGATCGCGCCTTTGCCGGCCGCCTCGGGCGCCGCGAAGGCGTCGACGATCGTCCGCGCCCGCGCCGTCTCTTCCGGCGTCGGCGAGAAGGCCGCGTTGGCCGGCTCGATCTGCGACGGATGGATCAGGCTCTTGCCGTCGAAGCCGTACGCCCGGGCCTGGGCGCATTCGGCCGCCAGCCCCGCGACGTCGCCGAAGTCGTTGAACACGCCGTCGATGGCCAGTAGCCCGTGCGCCCGCGCCGCCGCGACGGTCGCGGCCAACCATGGCTTCAGCGGCTCCCGGTCCGCCGAGGGGCCCGTCCCCAGGCCGACGGCGAGGTCGTTCACGCCGAGCATCAGCGCTTCCAGCGGCGCCCCCGAGGCGGCCCGCGCGATGGCCGGCAGCTCCAGCAGGGCGCCCGGCGTCTCGATCATCGCCCACATGGCGGCGCCGGCCGGCAGCATGCCGGCGAGCCCGCGCACGGCCGCGGCGTCCTCCACCTTGGGAGCCACGATCAGCCCGACCCCGGTTCCGCCCAGCGCGGCCAGATCCGCCTCGCCCCACGGCGTGTCCAGACCGTTGATCCGGACGCCCGCGCGCGGCCCGAAACCGCCGGCTTTGACCGCCTCGACGGCGGCGGCCCGGGCCTCGGCCTTCGCCTCGGGAGCGACAGCGTCCTCAAGGTCGAGGATGGCGACGTCGCAGGGAAGGGCGCGAGCCTTGGCGATCGCCCGCGGATTGCTGGCCGGCAGGAACAGGACCGAACGGGCGGGTTGCATCAGACCCGGCCGATGACCGGAACCAGGGCGCCGGTGATGGCGCGGCTTTCCGGCGACGCCAGGAACAGCATGACCCGGGCCAGGTCGGCGGGGCGCACCCACTTCGACGGATCGGCGTCGGGCATGTCGCGGCGGTTCTGGTCCGTGTCGAGGATCGACGGAAGCACGGCGTTGACGGTGACGGAGGTCGCCTTCAGCTCCTCGGCCAGGCTCTCGGTCAGGCGGTGGACCCCCGCCTTGGAGGCGGCGTAGGCCCCCATCCCGGCTGCCGCCTTCAGCCCGCCGTTGGCCCCGACGTTGACGATCCGCCCCTCGTCCGAGCGCTTCAGGAAGGGCAGGGCGGCGCGGCTGGCGTTCAGGGCGGTCTTCAGGTTCAGCGCATGCATGCGGTCCCACGCCGGGTCGGCGTCCTCGACCGTCTGCCAGACAAAGCCGCCGGCGACGTTGAGCAGGGCGTCCAGCCGGCCGAAATGCGCCGCCACGGCCTCGATGGCGCGCCCGGCGGCGGCGGGGTCGGTCAGGTCGACGCCGCCCAGCTCCAGCACGCCTTCGGGCACGGGACGGCCGGCGGCGTGGTCGATGACAGCGACCTTCAGCCCGTCGCCCAGAGCGGCCTGAACCACGGCGCGTCCCAGCGCTCCATGCCCGCCCGTCACCGCGATCACCCGTTCCGACATCTCGTCCTCCTCCATGGGGCGACGGCTTAGCAGATGATCAGGCGGCGAACACCCTGCCCATCAGCCGCTCCAGCGCCTCCGCGTCGACCGCGTCGAAGGCGGCCTTCTCCGTGGCGTCGACGTCGAGGACGGCGATGAGGTTCCCGGCGGCGTCGGACACCGGCACGACGATCTCGCTGGCCGAGCGACTGTCGCAGGCGATGTGGCCGGGGAAGGCGTCGACGTCCTCCACCACCTGGGTCGTCCGCGTGGCCGCCGCCGCCCCGCAGACCCCGCGGCCGAACGGAATGCGCAGGCAGCCGAGCGTGCCCTGGTAGGGGCCGACCACGAGCTCGGTCCCCTTGGCCGGATCGACCACGTAGAAGCCGGTCCAGAAGAAGGCCGGGAAGGCGTCGGCCAGCATCGAGGCGACCGTCGCCATGCGCGCGATCCGGTCCGGCTCCCCGTCCAGCACCGCCAGGATTTCCTGCTCGACCTCGGCGTAGCGTTCGGCCTTGTCGGCGGGGCGATCGTCGCGGGCGACGTAGGACATAGGGGAGGCTCCGGGTGGGGCTTCGCCATATAGGCGGGGGCGGCCCGACTGGCGAGAGGTTCGCGAATTCCCCTGAGAGGCGAGCCCGCAAGCCTCTGATTCGGCGGCTCATCCTGCTCTACGCCACAAAGTGGCCGCCCTGCGGCAACGCTTTGTCGGAAAACGGCGTTAACCTTGACAGGACCTTAACTGGACCGGACTGTCCGCATCACCAAAATTGGGTATCAGCGGCCGCCGCGTGCCGTCGAGGGTGAGCGAGGGGAGAATGGCTGCGAGCGAAGCCAATCAGGAGGGACGCTCGCGGTCGGAACGCTCGCGACGCACCGTGGCCGCCGCGGCCGCGGCGGGCGTTCTCGGGGTTGTCGCCCTGACCATGGCCTCCTGCGGGGATCGCGGCGGGGTGCGGTTCTGGCAGGGGGATCCGCGCGCCAACACCTGCCCCCGCCCCGCCGCCCTGACCGGCTCGGAGTTCAACGCGCAGGAGACGGGGCTGCGCGCCCTCCGGCGCGCCGCCTTCCGCGGCGACTTCTTCGCCCAGCTCGAGCTCGGCTCGCGCTATTCGGCGACGCGCGCCACCGACAAGAACATCGAGGACCCGATCGAGGCCGCGACCTGGTACGCCATGGCGCTGGCCAATGACGACGGCTACGCCCCGATCAACCGCGTGAGCCGCAACGGCTGGGGCGGATGGCGCCCGCTGTCGCGCTACGACGACTGCCGCGCCTGGGAACGCCACAACGCCTACCAGCGCCTTGACCGCCTGCTCGGCCAGATGACGCGCGAGGAACAGGAGAAGGTCCGGGATCGGGTGATCTACGTCCTGTCGACCCAGGACGCCGAGGGTTACCGCACCCTGGCCCGCCTCCACGACGGCCTCTACGGCCCGTTCGGCGAACCGGAGGACAACCGGGAGGGGCGCGAGGCGGCGGGTCGCGGATCTGACGGCATCGCCGGGCCCGGCGAGCGCCGACGGCGGGGCTACCAGTCCGCCGTCAACCTGTTCCAGCGGAACGACGTCGACGCCTACCTCTACAACTACCTCGCGGTGCAGACCGGCGACGTCGGCGCCTATGTCCTCATGACGGACTTCGAGCGGTCCGCGCCGGGCCGCAGCCGCTATCGCGGCTTCGTCGAGGCCAAGGCGCGGCAGTGGACGCCGCCGTTCGAATTCTATCCCAACGAAGCGCCGCAGTCGGGGGTGCCCTTCTCGGACGAAAGCCGCCCGCGCGGCGACGCCTCTGAGTACGCCCTCTCGCGGATGGGCGCGGAGCTGCCGTTCATCCATGTCGGCCGCGCCCTCCGCTATCTCGGCGTCACCGACACGGCGCCGCAGCGGTCCGAGGAGCTGTCGAAGCGGCAGATCGAGACGCTCGAGGCCATGCTGGGCCATCCGATGGAGGGCCGGCTTTCGCATCTGGAGCGGGTGCGGGCCATCCAGCTGGCGGCGGTCAACGGCTCGTCCGAGGCGCAACTGGTGCTGGCGGTGATGTACGCCGAGGGCATCGGCCTGCCCGCCGACTACGCCCGCGCCTTCCGGTGGTTCGAGGAGGCGGCCCGGCAGGGCAGCCCCGAGGCCAAGTTCGCCATGTCGAGCTACTTCGCCCTCGGCGTGGCCGGGGTCGCCGACCAGGACAAGGCCCAGGCGGTAGCCCTCCGCATCGACTCCGCCCTGTCGGGCTTCGGCCCTTCGGCCGGACGTCTGCAGGCGGTGCTGGCCCAGGTGTCCCGTTCACAGCGTCGCTAAGGAGGGCGTGAGCCATGTCCACCCGCACCCCCGTCGGCCCGATCGTCGCCGGCGTCGTCATGGCCGTCGCGATCGCCGGCTTCGCCCTGATGGACGCGGCCCCCGCGCGAGCCCAGGTCGCCGCCAGGGTCGAGAGCCAGACGCGCCCGAACTTCGGACTGCTGCTCGATCCGCCGGCGCGGACATACCGCAACCGGGAGGCCCGGCATCGCCGCTACGACTATCGACGCCATCGGCCGGACTGGCGGCCTGACCACCATCCCGGCGGGTACCGTCCCGGCGGCGAGGAGGTCGTGCTGGTCGACTGCGGCGGCAATCCAGGCACAGGCGCGGTCGAGGACGCCGTGCGGCGGGTGCGGCCGGGCGGCGCCCTGGTGCTCCGCGCCCGCAGCGGGCCCTGCGTGGGCTGGCTGAACATCGACAAGCCGCTGACCCTGATCGGCGAGAGCGGTTTCGATCCCCGGGATTGGGAGAGGACCGATCACATCACCCTGCAGGCGCCCGACGGCCTGCCGTGCATGACGGTGGCGCGCGGCGTGCGGGTCGACGTTCGCGACGTGGTCTTCGCCTCGCCCCGCGCCGGCGACGCCGCCTGCGTCGTCGGCTACGAGGCCGAGATCGTGATGAACCGGGTGGGTTTCCGTCACGCCGGCGACGAGGCCGCCATCTACGCCGACGGCGGCCTGCTCGATATCCGCAACGCCGTGCTCGACGCCCAGACCATCGCGCCGGCCATTGTCGCGGAAGGCGCGGTGTTCAACGCCTGGGAGTTGACCGTGCTCGGCGCCCAGTCGGGCCTGGAGCTGATCCCCGGTCCGGGTCAGACCTCCCGCATCGCGGCGGCCACGCTCAGGGGGACCAATGCGCCGAACAGCTTCGGCCCGCGGTCCATCGGCCTGATGGTGCGGTCCGGTCGGGACTACGGCCGCGTCGAGGTCGAGAACGTCGCCATCTGCGGCTATGTGGAAGGCGTGGTGGTCGAGGGCGCGTCGGTCGCGATCAAGGACAGCCGCATCTGCCGTTCGGACAAGGGCGCGGTGCTCTACAGCGGCGAGTTGCGTCTGGAGGACAGCCGCATCCGCGCCTCCACCGTCGGGGTCGCCGCCGCGGCCGGCCATGCGGTCATCGTCGACAATGTCTTCGCCGGCCGCATGCAGGAGGTCCTCTACCGCGAGCCGCGCGGCAGCGTGGAGGCGCACGGCAATCGCGTCTGGTCCCGGTCCATCTGCCGCCCGCAGTCCCGCGACCGCTACCGCGGCCGCTACGAACCCTACTGGCGTCCGGGCGACGGCTGGGAGTGCGCCTCCGGTTCGTACCCCCGTGACTGGTGGGCGGCCGAGGACGGCCTGCTGGGCCTGCCCTATGACGACGACGGCTACCAGCTCGACGGCTACGACGACTATCGCGACGGCTACGGCTGGTACGACCGCGACGGCCGCTACATCTCCAACCAGCGCTGGCGTGGCGACGACCGCTGGCGGCGGGGCGGGGGCTGGGGCGGTAACGAACGGTAGGCCCGGCAGGACTCGAACCTGCAACCAGACCGTTATGAGCGGTCGGCTCTAACCATTGAGCTACGGGCCCGCCGTGCGCGGACGATCCGCCTAGCAGGCGCCGGCGAGCCTTGCCAAGCGCGATCCGGCTCGCACAGCGCGCGTTTGATGAACGGAACCTGCCGACGGGTTCCGGCGCTTGTTCAGCCGTCAACGGCCAAGGTGTCGCCACGGTCCGCATCCAGCGTGGAACGACGGACCGCCTCGCATCAGGAGACCGCCATGAACCGCCCCGCTCCCGCCAGGACCGCCGTCGCGCCGGCCGTCTCCAACCGCCTGCTGCTGGCCAGCGGCAGCCTGCTGGCCGCCGCCGCCCTGGCCCTCGCCGCCCCGGCCGCGCGAGCCCAGTCGCAGCCCGACGGCGGCGCGCCGCTCACCATCCAGGCGGTGACCGAGCGGCCGGCCCTCAACCTGTCCGCCTACGGCGAGGTCAAGGTCGCGCCGGATATGGCCACGATCAGTTTCGCGGTCGTCACCGAGGCGGCCACCGCCGCGGAGGCCATGCGCCAGAATGCGGCGCAGATGGCGCAGGTCATGGCTGCCCTGCGCCGGGGCGGCGTCGCCGGGCGCGACGTGCAGACCTCAGGGCTGAACCTGTCCGCCCAGTACGACTACCAGCAGAACGAGCCGCCGCGCCTGCGCGGCTACCAGGCCTCGAACCAAGTGACGGTGACGATCGACGACCTCGACCGGGTGGGCTCCACCGCCGACGCCGTGGTCGCCGCCGGCGTCAACCAGATCGGCGGCATCTCCTTCGGGCTGAAGGATCCGACCGCGGCCGAGAACCGGGCGCGCCAGCTGGCGGTCCGCAACCTGCAGGCCAAGGCGGCCCTGTACGCCGACGCTCTCGGCGTTCCTCTCGGGAGCGTGCGGTCGCTGACCGAGGGCGGCGGCTACACGCCGCGTCCGCCCGTGCCGATGTACGCGCGCGCCGAAATGGCCATGGACGCGGCGTCGACGCCGGTGTCGCCGGGTGAACTGGCGGTGCGCATCGACATCACCGGCGTCTACGACCTTGGTCGCTGAAGACCCGTTTCAGCGCGGGAAGGGCTCCGCCAGGGCGGGGCCCTTCAGTCGTCCCCCCGCGCGAGGATCAGGCCGATCGCGAGATTGAGCAGGTTCGCCACCAGGGCGATGGCCAGGGTGGTGACCGCGTCCAGCCTCATCAGGAACAGCGGTCCGCTCCACGGCAGGCCGGTGATCAGCGCGGGCAGGAAGGTCACCCGCTCCGGCGGATATCCGAGCGCGCCCAGTCCGGCCGGCATGGTGAGCAGCACCGCCACGGCGGCCGCCACGGCCCAGGCTCCGAACAGGGTCCAGCGCAGAACGCGAATGGTGCGGTTCATCAGTGAAGCTCCCCGGGCGAGGAGAGGCTTCGCGAGCGCGGCCGTCAAGCCGCGCGCTTGATCTCGTTGCGGTCGTCCAGCAGCACCACGGTCGGCGACCACTGGCGGGCCTCTTCCTGCGGCAGCTGGCCGTAGGTGACCACGATGACCTTGTCGTTCTTCTGCACCAGACGCGCGGCGGCGCCGTTGACGCCGATCACCCGCGAGCCGCGCGGAGCCTCGATGGCGTAGGTGGTGAAGCGCTGGCCGTTGGTGATGTTCAGCACATCGACCTGCTCGTGCGGCAGGATGCCGGCCGCGTCCAGCAGGTCGGCGTCGATGGCGATCGAGCCCTCGTAGTCGAGATCGGCCTGGGTCACCGTCGCCCGGTGCAGCTTGGCCTTCATCAGGGTGACCAGCATAGGGAGTGCGGTCCCTTGGTGACGCGGGGCGATCCGCCCCCGCTCGCAGGCGGCTGATATAGGGCTTCCGTCGCCGCGCATCAATCGGTTGCGCTGCGTCGCAACATGCATGCTGCGGCGCATTCGCGCGTTACGCGACGTTCATTTGACGGCAAGCCCCGCCGCCCTATGGTCCGATGCGGCCACCCCTCGGCCGGCGTCCGGACGACCACCCCTTCCATGAAGCAGTTCTTCCTCACCGTGGCGGGCGTTTTCGCCGGCCTGTTCCTGTTCCTCGTGGTGGTGCCGTTCGTGTTGATCGTCGTGGCGATCAGCTCGGCCTCGTCGAAGGAGCCGACGTCGTCGCACGCGGTGCTGGAACTGGATCTGCGTGAGGGGCTGACCGACCAGACGCCCACCAATCCGTTTGCGGTGTTCGGCGGCTCGGGCCTGTCGACCCTGCAGGTCGTCGACACCCTCGCCCAGGCCGAGGACGACAGCCGCGTCAAGGTTCTGCTGATCCGCCTGCCGGAAGCCGGCGGCGTCACCCCGGCTGCGGCCGACGAGATCCGCCAGGCGGTGCGTCGCTTCCGCGCCTCGGGCAAGCCGGTCATCGCCCACAGCCAGGGCTTCCAGCCGATCGGGACCAGCATCTCGGCCTACATGCTGGGCGCTTCGGCCTCCGAGCTGTGGATGCAGAACACCGCCAGCTTCCAGGTGGCGGGCTTCTCGGCCGACTCCATCTTCCTCGGCCGCGCCTTCGACAAATACGGCGTCAACGCCCAGTTCGAGCAGCGCTACGAGTACAAGAACGCGGTCAACGAGTTCACCGAAAGCGACTTCACGCCCGCCCACCGCGAGGCCATGTCGGCCTGGATGGGGTCGATCTACGCCTCGGCGATCGCCAACGCGGCCCAGGACCGTCGGCTGACGCCGCAGGCGCTGCGCGCCACCATCGAGGCGGGGCCGTACTCCTCCGCCCAGGCCCTGCAGCGCCGGCTGATCGACAAGGTCGGCCAGGTCGAGGAGGCCGAAGCCGCGATCAAGACGCGCGCCGGCCGCGGCGCCGAGATCGTCGAACTGGCCAAATACGCCTCCGACAAGGGCGCGCGCGAGGGTTCGGGCCGCAACGCCATCGCCGTCGTCGGCGGGGAGGGGGCCATCGTCACCGGCCGCGGCGGGTCGGCCAGCCCCTTCGGCGGCGGCGCCATGATCCATTCCGACGACACGGCCGAGGCCATCTACGACGCCATCCAGGACAAGGACGTGAAGGCCATCGTCTTCCGCGTCTCCTCGCCCGGCGGTTCCCCCGAAGCGTCCGAACAGATCCTGGCGGCCGTGCGCGCGGCGCGGGCGGCCGGCAAGCCGGTCGTGGTGGCGATGGGCGACTACGCCGCCTCGGGCGGCTATTGGATCAGCTCCCAGGCCGACTGGATCGTGGCCCAGCCCTCGACCATCACCGGCTCCATCGGCGTGTTCGGCGGCAAGTTCGTGGTGGCCGAGGCGCTGGGCCGCTTCGGCGTGGACATGCGCGGCCTGTCGGTCGGGGGCCAGTACGCCGACGCCTTCTCGCCGACCCAGCCCTTCACGCCCGAACAGCGGGCCGACTTTTCCGCCTCGATGGACCGCATCTACGACGACTTCATCGCGCGGGTGTCGACCGGCCGCAAGCTGCCCGCCGACCGGGTGCGCGAGATTGCGCGCGGCCGCGTCTGGACCGGCGCCCAGGCCCTGCCGCTGGGTCTGGTCGACCAACTGGGCGGCCTGACCGAGGCCGTCGTCAAGGCCAAGGAACTGGCCAGGCTGCCGGCCGACCAGCCGGTGCGCTTCAAGCACTTCCCCAAGGTCCGCTCGCCGTGGGAAGCCCTGTCGGAAGCCTTCGGCGTCCAGACCGAGGCCGCCCGCGCCCTGGTCACCATCGGCGGCGTCATGGCCGACCCCCAAGCCCAGGCGGTGATGCGCCGCATCCAGGGCGAACGGATGCGCAGCGAAGGCGCCGTCGTCCTGGCCGACCAGCCCCTTTGAAAAGATCCTCCTCCGCCCCAGCGGAGGAGGGGCGGGGCGTCTCACCTTCGCCCCTCAAGCACGCCGGGCCAGTAGGGCCAACAAAAAGGCGTATATGCAATTCGCAAACCTAGCGCTTGGGGATTGTGATCCCCCGCTCTTCGAGGGACCTGCGCGTCACCTCGTGCGTAAGCCTATTTGCCTCTTCCAGAAACACTTTCAGTTCGAATCGAAGAGCGTCATCGTCTGGATGCACGAGCAATTCTCGCTGGCGGATGACCACGCGGATAAAGCGCTCAAGCTGCTGAACAAGTGAATAGAGCGCTCCCAGAATCATAGCCAAGAGCACGATCACAAGCCAACCCTGGACTTCGGTCACTTCTCTCTCCTTTTCGGGCTCAGGAAGGACAAGCGTACCAGCGATTGGCGAATCCGCTACAGCTGTTTATGATGCTCGTCAGGGCTGTGCTAGCTAAAAGGCCCGGTCGCCGATTTCCACATCGAAAACAAATACATGTCTAATGAAATCATCTCACGTCCGGCCGCCCCTGTTCAGCTGAAACTCGACCTAGGGATCGAGGTTGAAAAGGAGGTTGCTGGCATCGAAATGGGAGTGCTGGAAAACGGCATCCCGTATCTGACGCAGAGAGGCCTGGCCGTTATGGCTGGCGCCGCTCGATCCACGATTCAGGAACTCACGCAGGAATGGAATGCAGCCCAAGTGTCTGGGGTCATACCACGTGGGCGCATCCAGTATTTTCACGACTACCTGACTTCGAAAGGCTTCGACGAACCCCAGCTATTCATCGAGATTAGCAAGGACGGTTCGCCGCACTATGCGTATCCCGACGTGGTTTGCATGGCAGTCATCGAGTACTTCGCGTTCGAGGCGCAGCGTACCAACGAGACCGCAGTTAAAAACTTCAGAAACCTCGCGCGATTCGGGCTTCAGCAGTTCATCTATGAGGCGCTTGGCTACGAGCCTGAAGACAAATGGCGCCTGTTCAATGCGCGCGTATCCTTGCTCAAGGACAGCGTTCCGGTAGGCTACTTTAGCGTATTCAAAGAAACCAGCGGCCTCGTGGTGGACCTAATCAATGCGGGCCTGACCGTGAATGAGCACACGATGCCGGACGGCAGCGTCGGCGGAGTGTGGGGACGCTATTGGACTGCCAACGATCTCGACACTAAGTTTGGTGCCCGCATCCAATACCCGCACCATTTCCCGGAGGAGTACCCCCAGAGCGCTAGCAACCCGCAAATGGCGTGGTGTTATCCCAACGAGGCTTGGGCGGAGTTTCAGAGGTGGTTTCGGTGGACATATCTGACCACGAAGTACCCGGTCTATATCCTCAAGAAGGCGAACTTCCTGCCTGGAGGTAAGGCTGAGGCCGCTCAACTTGCGACGATGTATGAATCCAAGCAGTTGCCGGGCCAATAGCTCAACTTTTGACCTCAGGCGTCTCTTCCGGCTTTGGCGCAGTCACTAGGGCCAATAAGAAAGCCCTCAAGCAGCGCGAAGCGCGATAGGGCTAGCTAAAATGCCCTCAAGTAGGCCGAAGGCCGATAGGGCCAGCTAAAATGCCGCACGCAGGCGTGAGCGGTCCCGGCATTGACCCGGCGGGGCGATGGACCGACATTGAGGGTTCGGCGTTTCAAGGAGCGCCCGAAGAGGATCGACCCAATGTTCCAGCCCGAACGTCTCGTCACCGTCGGCTTCACGCCGCGCCGCCGTCCGAACGGCCTCGTCGCCTCGGTGATGTGGCTGGGCGGCATGATCGCGGGCGTGGCGGCGATGGCCGTGGGCGCGATCCTGGCGGTCTTCACCGCCGCCGCCGTGGCCGTGATCGCCGTGATCGCGGGCGTTCTGGTCTTCCTGGCGGGCCTGGCTCTGCGCGCGCGCCGCAACATGATCCTGCGTCGCCGCTCGACCGATCCCGAGGTCATCGACGCGCAGAAGGTCGGCGACACCTGGGTCGCCTACGGCTGGGAACGCCACGGCCGCTGAGGCCGCCCTGGCCATGATCGACGTCATCGAGGCGCCGTCGCCCAACTTCGACGCCCGCCGCGCCCCGCCGGACCTGCTGGTGCTGCACTACACCGGCATGCAGACTGGCGAGGCCGCCCTGGCGCGTCTGCGCGATCCCGACGCCAAGGTCTCGGCCCATTATCTGGTTGAGGAGGACGGCCGCGTCTTCCGCCTGGTCCCCGAGGCGCGCCGGGCCTGGCACGCCGGGCGCGGCGCCTGGTTGGACGAGACGGATTGCAACGCCGCCTCCATCGGCATCGAGATCGTCAATCCGGGCCACGATTTCGGCTATCGCGCCTTTCCCGACGCGCAGATCGCCTCGCTGATCGACCTGATCGGCGACATCCGCGGCCGCTGGACCATTCCCGACAACCGCATCATCGCCCATTCCGACCTGGCGCCCGACCGCAAGCAGGACCCCGGCGAACTCTTCCCTTGGAAGCGCCTGGCCGAGGCGGGCCACGGCCTGTGGTTCGAACCGGCGGCGGAGCGGATCGCGGCCTTGGGCGGCCTCCTGCAGAAAGGCGACCAGGGCATCGGGGTGATCGTGCTGCGCGCGGGCCTGCACCGGCTGGGCTACGGCCTCCAGCCCGGCGGCGACTACGACGCCGCGACCGAGACCACCGTGCGCGCCTTCCAGCGCCACTGGCGTCCCGCCCGCATCGACGGCGTCGCCGACGGCGAGACCCGCGCGCGCCTGGTCGGCCTGCTGCAGCTGGCCAGCGTCGAGAGCGTCACCGGCGTGCTGGATTGACGTTACCCGCAGTAACGCGCATCTAGCGTGCGCCAGACGGCCGGGCGGTCGCGGCGGGCTTCGCGCCCGTCGAGGAAAGTCCGGGCTCCACGGTGAAAAGGCGGCGGATAACCTCCGCCCGGGGCGACCCGAGGGATAGCGCCACAGAAAGCAAACCGCCGGCCCTTCGGGACCGGCAAGGGTGAAAGGGTGGGGTAAGAGCCCACCGCGTCGGCGGCAACGTCGACGGCTTGGCAAGCCCCGCCTGTAGAAAGACCAAATAGGGATGTCGCGCGGTTTCGGCCGCAGGGTTCACCGCCCCAGACGTCCGGGTAGGTCGCGAGAACCGCTCAGCAATGGGCGGTCCAGAGGAATGATCGTCGCCGCCCTCGTGCTTCGGTTCGGGGGCGGAACAGAACCCGGCTTACAGGCCGTCTGGCATTTTCCTTGGCCCTGACGGCCCTTGGCCGGATTGAGGGCGCCGGACCCGCCGCGCTTCGCGCTGCTGAAGGTGTTTGTCCCCATCATTTGACAGACGGGCCGTCCTCTGCGGCCGGTCGACCGTTAACCCGCTGTAGGGATGCGCCGATTCACAGTCCTGCACAGGCTGTGAATACTTGGACTGTTCCGTGTATGTTCACATTTTGATCAGTGTTGCGGCCGCCACAGCCGGGCAACATGGTTAAGTAAAGCCTTCAATCCCATTGAGACCCATTTCATCCCATGATATCCCATTCGAATGAGATGGGGCTGAGAGGCGTGCGCGGCGGGCGTGCGCCAAGGCATCTAGGGACGGGCCGAGGGGTCCGATGGGGCAGGGCGTGTTTCTCTCGACCTACGAGAAGCAGCTGGACGGCAAGCGCCGTCTCCTGAGCCCCAACGATTTCCGCACGGCCGAAAACGGCGCCGAGAGCGGCGTCTTCCTGTTCCCCTCCATCGAGGCCGACTGCCTGGAGGCGGGCGGCGACCGTCTGTTCGCCGTCTATGCGGAAATGATCGAATCCCTGCCGTTCGGGTCCGAGGAGCGTTCGGCCCTGGAATGGCAGGTGATGGGCGAGCAGGTGCGCCTGGCCTTCGATTCCGGCGGCCGCATCACCCTGCCCGAGGGCCTGTGCGCCGAGGCGGGGCTGGAGGACACCGTCGTCATCGTCGGCCTGAACGACCGCTTCCAGATCTGGTCGCGGGACAAGTGGGCGGCCCGCCGCGCCGAGCAGCGGGCCCTGGCCAAGGCCGGCATGGCCCAGATCGGCGCCCTGAAGCTGGCGGCCCAGATGAAGCTGGCGGGAGGCGGATCGTGAGCCCCCACGCCCCGGTCCTGCTGACCGAAGTGGTCGAGGCCCTGTCGCCCGCGCCCGGCGACGTCATGATCGACGCCACCTTCGGCGCCGGCGGCTACACCCGCGCCATCCTGAACGCCGGCGCCCGCGTCATCGCCCTGGACCGCGACCCGACGGTCCAGCCGCACGCCGACGCCGTGGCCAACGACTTCCCTGGCCGGTTCCAGCTGGGCCGCACGCCCTTCTCCGGCCTGGCCGAGGCCTTCGCGGAAGCCAGCGCGGACCGGCTGGACGGCGCCGTCTTCGACATCGGCGTCTCGTCGATGCAGCTGGACCAGGCCGAGCGCGGCGTCTCCTTCATGCGCGACGGCCCGCTGGACATGCGGATGAGCGACGAGGGCGAGACGGCCGCCGACATCGTCAACACCTGGGACCACGGCCCGCTGGCCCATATCCTCAAACTGTACGGCGAGGAGCGCCAGTCCGGTCGGGTCGCCACCGCCATCCTGCGTCGCCGGGTCGAGCAGCCCTTCACCCGCACCCTGGACCTGGCCGAGACGGTCGAAAAGGCGCTCGGCGGCCGTCGCGGCGCGCCCATCCATCCGGCCACCCGCACCTTCCAGGCCCTGCGGATCGCGGTGAACGACGAACTGGGCGAGCTGGAGCGCGGCCTGGCGGCGGCCGAGGCGACTCTGGCTCCCGGCGGTCGTCTGGCGGTCGTCACCTTCCATTCGCTGGAGGACCGCATCGTCAAGGCCTTCCTGACCGAGCGTAGCGGCAATGCGCCCGCCGGCTCTCGCCACGCGCCCATCGCCGTCGACCCGCGCAAGCCCAGCTTCACCCTTCAGTTCAAGGGCGCGCGCGAGGCGACCGAGCAGGAGCGCGCCGGCAATCCCCGCGCCCGTTCGGCCAAGCTGCGCGCGGCGGTCCGCACCGAGGCCCCGGCCTGGGGGCGGATGTCGGGGAGGGCGGCGGCATGACCGCGACCAATCCCTTCGCCTATCGCAAGTCCGTCCTGCAGCGCCTGTTCGACTGGAAGGTGCGCGGCGTGCGCTGGATCGAGATCATCGGCGTGGCCCTGGTCGCGGTCATGGTCATGTCGGTCTATGTCGCCAAGGCCGCCGCCGCGCGCGAGAGCAGCCGCATCGCCGAACTGGAACGCGACATCCGCGAAAACGCCCAGCGCGTGCGCCTGCTCAAGGCCGAGGCCGCCCGGCTGGAGCAGCCCGCCCGCCTGGAGGCCCTGTCGCGCCAGATGGGTCTGGGCCCGGTCGACGTCCGCAAGCAGGCCGACGCCGACGACCTGCCGGAACTCAAGGTCGAGGCCGCGCCCGCCTCCGCTCGGCCCGCCGCTCCGGCCCCGGCCCCGGCGCCCGCCGCGGAGGCCGTCCAGTGAGCGTCCAGGACCACGACCACCGCGCCTATCGGCCCCAGCCGAACGTCGACCTGCAGGGTCGGCTTTCGCCGTTCTGGCGCGCCCTGTCCGAACTGGTGCTGCGCCTGGAGCACGGCTTCGAGCGCGCCCGCGCCGACGCCCGGCCCGAGGACGACGCCCGGGTCCGCATCTTCCTGATCGCCGTGGTCTTCTCGGTGGTCTTCGCCGCCCTGGCGGTAGGCGCCAGCTATCGCGCCCTGTTCGCAGAGGCGGGCGGCCGCTGGGCGGGGGGCAATCCGAACGCCTTGGTGCGCGGCGACCTGACCGATCGCAACGGCCAGCTGCTGGCCGCCAACATCATTCACTACGGCCTCTACATCGACCCGCGCGAGGTCTGGGACCGCGACCTGGCCGCACGCCAGATCCGCCGCGCCCTGCCGCGCGTCTCGGCCGCCCGTCTGAAGAAGGTGATGGACGGCGAACGCCGCCTGATCGTGCTGAACGGCCTGACGCCGGGCGAGAAGTCGGCCGTCCACGCCCTGGCCCTGGGCGGCGTCAGCTTCGAGCCGGAAGATCGCCGCGCCTATCCTCTGGGCAGCTCGGCGGTCCACCTGATCGGCGACGCCGACACGGGCGGGCAGGGCGTCTCGGGCGCCGAACTGGCCTTCAATGACGAGATCCGCGCCGCCGGCCAGCGCGGCGAGAGCTTCCCCCTGTCGATCGACCTGCGCGTCCAGGGCGTGCTGGAGAACGAGCTGGCCGCCGCCGCCATCGAGAACCAGGCCAAGGGCGCCGTGGGCATCGTCACCGACGTCCAGACCGGCGAAGTCCTGGGCATGGCCAGTTGGCCGACCTTCACCCAGCAGAACCGCGGCGCCGCGCCGGACGGGGCCACGCTGAACCGCGCCGTCTCGGGCCACTACGAGATGGGTTCGGTGTTCAAGACCTTCACCGTCGCGGCGGGCCTGGACCAGGGCCTGGCGGACATGAACACCCTGTTCGACGCCTCCCAGGCGCTGCAGATCGGCAATCGCCGGATCAAGGACTTCCACGCGCAGAACCGCGTCATGACGCTGGAGGAGGTCTATCTCCACTCGTCCAACATCGGCACTTCCCAGCTGGCGCTGCAGATGGGGCCGGATCGGATGCGCGACTATTTCGAGCGGCTGGGCCTGCTCAGCGCCTCGTCGGTCGAGCTGAAGGAATCCGCCCGCCCCGTCGTGCCGCGCAACTGGAGCGACTCGACCCTGGCCTCGCTGTCGTTCGGCTACGGCATCATGGTGACGCCGGCGCAGGTCATCCAGGCGATGGGCGCCCTGACCAACGGCGGCCGCATGGTGCCCCTGTCGCTGCGTCGCGGCGGCGCCCTGAACGCCCAGCCGCGCCAGATCGTCACCGAGGACACCTCGCGCACCATCCTGGACCTGATGCGCCGCAACGTGGTCAAGGGTTCTGGCGGCTTCGCCGACGCGCCGGGGCTGCGTGTCGGGGGCAAGACCGGCTCGGCCAACAAGCTGGTCAACGGCCGCTACGACCCGACCCACGCCGTGGGCTCGTTCGCCGCCGTCTTCCCCGTCGACGGCCCGCTGACCGCCAAGCGCTACGCCATCCTGATCGTGATGGACGAACCGGGCAAATATCCGCGCACCGGCGCCTATGTGGCCGCCCCGGCCGTCCGCAACATCGCCGACCGCATCGCCGGCTTCCTGGGCGTGGAGCGCCGCGCCGACCATTGGCGCACCGCCGACGGCCAGAAGGTGCCGGAATATCAGGACGTGGAAGGGGACGGGCGGTGAGCGCGGTCCGTCTTTCCGACCTGTTGCGGCGCGACGTGGCGGCCGATCCGGTCATCACCGCCGTCACCGCCGACAGCCGCCAGGTCCAGCCCGGCGCCCTGTTCGTCGCCCTGCCGGGCACGGCGGCGGACGGCCGGGCCTTCATCCCCCAGGCGCTGGCCCAGGGCGCCGCGGCCGTCCTGGCCCCGGCCGACACCCCGGCCGAGGCCGCGCCGGTCCTGGTC
>JAFAEC010000031.1 GCA_023424215.1 Pseudomonadota bacterium | reverse complement strand
GGCCTCGACATGGCGCGCGGGGACTTCCTCGCCACCTTCGCAGACAAGGATGCGGCCACCGACGCCCAGGACGTGCGCGGCTACGCCAAGCGCCGCTTCCAGCGCCTCGTCGTGCCCTTCGCCATCCCCCTGATGATCGGTCCCGGCGCCATCTCGGCCATCATCATCCAGGCCGGCGAGGCCGAAAAGATCGGACCCGCCGGAACCGTCGCCTCGCTGGCCGCCATCGCCGCAGCGGCCCTGGTGTCCTTCATCTGTTTCGCCCTGACCGGCCCGCTCAGCCGCATCCTCGGCGATGTCGGCCTGGCCATCATCGTCCGGGTCCTGGGCCTGATCCTGTGCGCCCTGGCGATCCAGTTCATCATCATGGGCCTGGGCGAGGCCCTGCCCGGCATGTTCGCCGGCTCGGTGACCACCCCCTATCCGGCCGGCGGGCACTGACCCACGGCGGGCGAGGTCAGATCCGCTTCAGCTTGCGGGCGTGGCCGGCGACCATGTTCAGCGCCATCCCGTCCGGCAGCAGCTTGCCCAGCCCGGCGAGGACGTTGTTCATCGCCCCCGGGGTGACCCTCGACCGATCCGCCTCGCACGCCCGATAGGCGACGCGGGCCACATGTTCGGCGGTCTGCCACATCCAGGCCGGGTAGGCGCTCGACACCTGTTCGCGCGAACCGTTCACGTCATGAAACTCGGTCAGGGTGTAGCCGGGGCAGAGGGCGGTGACGTGGACGCCGGTCCCGCGCGTCTCCAGCCACAGCCCCTGTGACGCCTTGATCAGGAAGGACTTGATCGGTCCGTACAGGGTGTCGCCGCCGGTCGCCGGCATCTGGCCCGCCAGCGAGGCGACGTTGACGATCCGCCCGAACCCCCGCTCGACCATGCCGGGCAACAGCAGGCGGGACAGGGCGACGGGCGCCGACAGCATCACCTGCACCATGGCCGCGTGCTGGGCCGGCTCGGTGGCGAGAAAGCCGGTGGTGCGCGAGAAGCCGGCATTGTTGATGAGCCCGTCCACGCTCAGGCCCCGCGCCGCAATGGCCTCGACCAGCTGATCCGGGGCCTGGGGATCGGCAAGGTCGGCGACGATGACGGTCGCCTTTACGCCGTGGGCCGCCTCGATATCGTCGGCGAGCGCCCGAAGGGCCGGTTCGCGGCGGGCGGTCAGGATCAGGTCCCAGCCCTTCTCGGCATAGACCCGCGCGAGGGCGGCCCCGATGCCGGCAGAGGCGCCGCTGACCAGCACAGTGCGTCGCCTCATCTGCGGATGCCCCCCGGCAAAAGTATCTGGATCAGGCGGCGGCGCCGCCCGCGAGGATGGCCTCGGTGCAGGCGGAATGGGGCTCGAGCCCTTCCAGCGCAGCGGCATTTTCGGCCAGCAGGTCGGCGATGGTGATCTTGCTGAGAGCGGTAAACGCGGCCTGATCGACGAGCGTCAGGGCCTTGGCCACCTGGCGCGGGATGTGCTCGCCGACCGGACAGCCCTTGGCCCCAGCGGGCGGCGACCCCAGGTGGGCGCAGCCGTTGACGGCCTTCAGCACCTCGTCGAGCTGGATATCCTCTGGCCGGTGCAGCAGCCAGGATCCGCCGGAAGCGCCAGGACGCGTCGCGATCAGCCCGGCCTTGGCCAGAAGGGCCGTAACCCGGCGGATGACCACCGGATTGGTCGGGACCGAGGCCGCCAGCACCGCGCTGGGCAGCGCCTGCGCAGGGTCATACGCCCCCTTGTGGGCCAGATAGGCCAGGGCGTGGGCGGCGACGGGAAAGCGTTGGCTGTCGGACATGTCGGTTCCGGACGAAGATAAGCACGGTCCGGCGGTTTCACAAACCGCCACGGCCTTCGCACCTGCAGCGCGATTGAACCGGAAGAGGAAAGCGCCTAAAGGCTCGCCGCCTGTTTGATGGGGACCGCGGCTGGTGCGGAGGCCCCGGAGGAAGTCCATGGCCGGGACCCATCCCGAAACGGCGGGCGCCGCGTCCGCCGCCGCCAGCAGCGCCCCCGCCACCGCCGAATCCGCCGCTTCGGGACCGCCGCACGCCGGCGGTCACGGCCCGGGCGGCGCGGGCAAGATCGGCCTGATCGTCGGCGCCATCGGCGTCGTCTTCGGCGACATCGGCACAAGCCCGCTTTACGCCATGCGCGAGGCGCTGGCGCATTCCCGCAGCGGCGGTGAGGCTGAACTCGCCGTGCTGGGCACCGTCTCCCTGATGTTCTGGGCCCTGATCCTGGTGGTCACGGTCAAGTACGTCGTCTTCCTCATGCGGGCCGACAACAAGGGCGAGGGCGGCACCCTGGCCCTTATGGCGCTGGCCCAGCACGCCATCGGTCGCCGCTCGGGCCTTGTCTTCCTGTTCGGAGTCTGCGGCGCCGCCATGTTCTACGGCGACGGCGCCTTGACCCCCGCCGTCTCGGTGCTCTCCGCCGTGGAGGGTCTGCGCGATGCGCCGGGCGTCGGCCAGGCGCTCTCGCCGTTCGTACTGCCCATCGCCGCGGCCATTCTCATCGGCCTGTTCATGGTGCAGGCGCGCGGCACCGCCAGCATGGCCCGCGCCTTCGGACCGATCACCACGGTGTGGTTCCTCGTCATGGCCGGACTGGGGTTGAGCCACCTCGTGGGAAACCCCGAGATACTCCGCGCCCTGTCGCCCCACTATGGCGTGCTGTTCCTGATGGACAACGGCTTCCTTGGCTTCGTCCTGCTGGGTAGCGTCTTCCTCGCCGTCACCGGGGCCGAGGCGCTGTACACGGACATGGGTCACTTTGGAAAAGCGCCGATCCGGGCC
Organism: Pseudomonadota bacterium; assembly: GCA_023424215.1. Classification (GTDB taxonomy): domain Bacteria; phylum Pseudomonadota; class Alphaproteobacteria; order Caulobacterales; family Caulobacteraceae; genus Brevundimonas. The sequence continues at coordinate 6,782 of JAFAEC010000031.1, read as the reverse complement.
GGCTGGCTGTGGTTCGTTCTGCCCTGCCTGACCCTGACCTACCTTGGCCAGGGCGCCATGGTGCTGGATGACCGGGCGGCGGCGGCCAACCCGTTCTGGGCCATGATCCCCGATCCGCTGTACTGGCCGGTGCTGATCCTCGCCACCCTCGCCACCATCATCGCCAGCCAGGCGGTGATCACCGGCGCCTTCTCCCTGACCCAGCAGGCGGTGCAGCTGGGCCTGCTGCCGCGCCTTACCATCCTGCAGACCAGCGAGAGCCAGGCCGGCCAGATCTATGTTCCCGGCGTCAATATGATGCTCCTGGCGGCGGTCCTGATCCTGCTGGTGCTCTTCCCGACCTCGTCGCAACTGGCCGGCGCCTACGGCGTGTCGGTGACCGGCGCCATGCTGGTCGACACGCTGCTCGCCTGGTTCATCGTGCGCCGGCTGTGGAAGTGGAGCCTGCCGCTCAGCCTGCTCGGCCTGGCGCCCTTCCTCGCCATCGATCTCGCCTTCTTCGGCTCGAACCTGCTCAAGGTGCCGCAGGGCGCCTGGGCCCCGCTGCTGCTGGGCGGCATCCTCGTGCTGATCATGTGGACCTGGGTGCGGGGCACCCGCATTCTTACCGACAAGACGCGCAAGGACAGCCTGCCGCTGGCCGACCTGGTCGAGATGCTGCGGGCGCGGCCGCCGCACCGGGCCCCGGGCACGGCCATCTTCCTGACCTCCGACCCGGACATCGCGCCGGTCGCGCTGATGCACAACCTCAAGCACAACAAGGTCCTGCACGAGAAGAACATCATCCTGACGGTGCGAACCGCCGACCGGCCGCGCGTCGATCCGGCGAAGCGGGTGTCGATCGAGCCGATCTCCGAGGACTTCAAGAAGCTGACCCTGTCCTACGGCTTCATGGAGCAGCCCAACGTGCCCAAGGCGCTGGGCCTGTGCCGCAAGCAAGGTCTGAAGTTCGACATCATGTCGACCAGCTTCTTCCTCGGCCGCCGCTCGGTGGTGCCGTCGGCCGCCGCCGGCATGCCGCTCTGGCAGGATCGCATCTTCATCTTCCTGATGCGCAACGCCGCCAATCCCACCGACTTCTTCCGCATCCCGCCCGGGCGCGTGGTCGAACTCGGCACCCAGGTGTCGGTCTGATGGCGGGCGAGAAGCCCCGCGGCCCCAGGGGCGAGGGACGCAACTCCGCCGCCCGCGGCCGCCGCGTCGCCGAACAGGCGCGCGGTCCGCGCCGGCCCCGTCCGGAAGCCCCGCGCGACGAGGCCGCCGACATCGGCGTCGAGGCGCGGCTGGCCGCCGGCGTGCTGCTCAACGCCGCCCTCGAAGGCCGCGGCGGGCTCGACGCCGCCCTGTCCTTCCGCGAGGTCGCCGGCCTGCCCGCGCCCGACCGGGCCTTCGCCCGCGCCGTGGCCATGGCCGCCCTGCGGCGGCTCGGCGAGATCGACCAGATCCTCGATCGCCGCCTGCAGAAGGCCCCGCCGGCGACGGTGCGGACCATCCTGCGCGTCGCCCTGGCCCAGACCCTGGTGCTGGAAACCCCGGCCTTCGCGGCGGTGTCGACCGCGGTCAAGCTGGCCGAACGCGACCCGAAGACCCGGCCCTACAAGAACCTCGTCAACGCCGTGCTGCGCGGCGTCGGCCGCGACGGACCGGGCCTGACCACGGCCGAGTCCAACCTGCCGGACTGGATCGCCGCCCGCTGGCGCGCCACCTGGGGCGAGGCGGCGCTGGCCGGCCTGGCCCTGGCCGCCCGCGAGGAGCCCCCGACCGACCTCAGCGTAAAGCCCGGCGTGGACCCGGCCGCCGTCGCCGACGCCGTCGACGGCGAGGTCCTGCCGGGCGGCACGGTGCGCACCGGCCGACGCGGCGACATCGCGACCTGGCCGGGCTTCGAGGACGGGACCTGGTGGGTGCAGGACGCCGCCGCCGCCGTGCCGGTGCGGCTGCTCGCCCCCAGGGCCGGCGAGACCGTCGCCGACCTGTGCGCCGCCCCCGGCGGCAAGACCCTGCAGCTGGCCGCGGCGAGCGCCTCGGTGGTGGCGCTGGACCGTTCGGACAAGCGGCTGAACCGGCTGCGGCAAAACCTCGAGCGCACCGGGCTGGCGGCGGGGATCGTGGTCACCCCGGCCGAGGAGTGGGAAGATCCGCGCACCTTCGACGCCGTGCTGCTGGACGCGCCGTGCACCGCCACCGGCACCTTCCGGCGCAATCCCGAAGTGCTGCGCGCCACCCGCCCCGCCGACGTCGCCAAGCTGGCCGACGTCCAGCACCGCCTGCTCGACGCCGCCGCCGAACGGGTCAGGCCGGGCGGCCGGCTGGTCTATTGCGTCTGCTCGCTGGAGCGCGAGGAGGGCGAGACCCAGATCATCGCCTTCCTGCGCCGCAACCCGGCCTTCCGCACCGCCCCGGCCGACCCGGCGGCGCTGGGAGCCCCGGACGAGGCGCGCACCCCCGAAGGCTGGCTGCGCATCCTGCCCTCGATGTGGGCCGAGAAGGGCGGGCTGGACGGCTTCTTCGTCGCCCGGCTGGACAGGGTCGGCTAGGCCAGCACCGTGTAGGTCATCCGCGCCCGGATGCGGAAGCCGAGGCTCTCGTAGAAGGCCACGGTCGCCGTGTGCTCCGCATAGGCGTGCAGGAAGGCCTGCTCGCCGCGCGCCAGGATGCGCGAAACCACGAGGCGGCTCAGCGCGCCGGCCAGTCCCTGGCCGCGGAAGTCGGGATGGGTGCAGACGCCGCTGAGTTCGGTGAAGCCATCCACCTTCATCCGCTCCCCCGCCATGGCGATCAGCCGCCCTTCGCGGCGTACGCCGATGAAGCCGCCGAGCCTGAGCGTGCCGCGGCGGAACGGGCCAGGTTTCGTGAGTGTGGCGAGGGCCAGCATCTCGTCAGCGTCGGCCTCGCCCAGAGTCAGGACGTCGGGGCCCTCGTAGCCGCCAGGTGTCAGGGCCTCTGCGGTCATCTGCACGCAGGGGGCGCGGGAGAGGACCGGCGCATCCGGCAGCACTTCGCAGATCGGCTCACCCTCGGGTTCGACCAGCCCCGCGCCGGGATAGCGCCGCGCGAGATCGGTCAGGGCCGCGCGGCTGCCGGCCGAGCCATCCGCGGCGCACAGGAAGACGCCGATATCCGGATCGAGCCGCATCGCCCCGCCGCCGTCGACGTCGTGGCGGATCGCCAGCGGAGCAAGCCGCCCGCTCAGGGCGCTCCACACGGGACGGTCGAGGGGGTGGTTCGGGATCATTTCCCCTTACCTAGGCGAAGCGCGGCCGATGGCCAGACCCGCCGCGCACGGCGGGTCCGGAAGCCGCGATCAGGCGCGCCAGAAGCCGACGATCTTCTTGACCTCGTCGACCACCGGGTCGGCGATGGCGGCGGCGCGTTCGGCCCCGTCCTTCAGCACCCGGTCGACCTCGGCCGGGTCGGCCATCAGCCGCCGCATCTCGGCCGAGACCGGAGCCAGCGACACCACCGCCAGCTCGGCCAGCACCGGCTTGAAGGCGCCGAAGCCCTGGCCGGCGAACTGGGCCAGCACCTGTTCGCGCGTGACGTCGGCGAGGGCGGCGTAGATGGTCACCAGGTTCTTCGCCTCGGCGCGCCCTTCCAGCCCCTCCACCGTCTCGGGCAGCACCTCGGGGTCGGTCCTGGCCTTGCGGATCTTGGCGACGATGGCGTCGGCGTCGTCGGTCAGGTTGATGCGCGAGGCGTCCGACGGGTCGGACTTGGACATCTTGGCCGCCCCGTCGCGCAGGCTCATCACCCGCGGGGCCGGGCCCTGGGTCAGCGGCTCCGGCAGGGGGAAGAAGCCGGGAACGCCGAAGTCGTTGTTGAACTTGGCGGCGATGTCGCGGGTCAGTTCGAGGTGCTGCTTCTGGTCCTCGCCGGTCGGCACCTCGGTGGCCTTGTAGAGCAGGATGTCGGCCGCCTGCAGCACCGGATAGGTGTAGAGGCCGACCGAGGAGCGCTCCTTGTGCTTGCCGGACTTCTCCTTGAACTGGGTCATCCGGTCCAGCCAGCCGAGGCGGGCGACGCAGTTGAAGATCCACGCCAGCTCGGAATGCGCCCGCACCGCCGACTGCGGGAAGATCACCGACCTCGCCGGGTCGAGGCCCGAGGCGAGGTAGGCGGCGGCGATCTCGCGCGTCTGGGCGGTCAGCAGGGCCGGGTCCTGCCAGACGGTGATGGCGTGCAGGTCGGCGACGAACAGGAAGCACGGCGCGCCCTGGTCCTGCAGCTGGGTGAAGCGCTTCAGGGCGCCGAGATAGTTGCCCAGGTGAAGGGCGCCGGAGGCCTGGATGCCGGACAGGATGCGGCGGGGGCCGGTGTACTGGGCCGGGGTCTGGTCGGTCATGGTCGCAAACTCGGGAGAAAAGGCAGGATCAGGCGCGCGCGGGCGCGCAGAGCAGGCGGCGGCGGATCAGCCGCGCCATCGCCGGTCGGCGAGGATTTGTCCCGAAGGCGTCATGACGGCCCGCTTATCGCGGCCTCGGCGGTCAGTCCAGAGCGGACGGCGCCGACGCTCCTGGCTCGCGTCGCAGCATCGCCTTCAGCTCCGTCACGGTGACCGCGCGGAACAGCAGCAACGCGCCGCCGTAAACGGCCCCGCCCACCGCGCAGACGACCAGAACGGCGATCTCCTTGGCCAGCAGCAGGCGGCTGAGGGTCTCGTAGGCGACGCCGGCCGCGACCAGCACCGCGGCCATGGCGACCGTGGCCGCCAGCACCCGCGTCATGCGCCCGACAAAGCGCGTCGAGAGCGACCAGACATGCTCGCGCACCAGCGTCCCGCCCAGCAGGGCCACGTTCAGCCACGCCGACAGGCTGGTGGCCACCGCCAGCCCCAAAACGCCGTCGCCGCCAGCGCGGGAGATCCAGAAGAACAGGGCCGTGCCCACGATCACCGTGAAGATCACCGCGGTGACCGCATAGATCATCGGTCGCCGGGTGTCCTCGCGGGCGAAGAAGGGCGGGGTCAGCACCTTGGCCAGCACGAAGGCCGGCACGCCCCAGGCGAACTGGCGCAGCACGTCGGCGGTGCGGGCCGCATCGGCCGAGGTGAAGGCCCCGCGCGTCACGGTGGCGTCGATCAGGAAGTAGGGAATGGCGAGCAGGGCCACGGCGGCCGGCAGGGTGAAGACCATGGCGAGGGTGACCCCGTCGTCGAGGGTGCGCCGCCCCCCTTCGTGGTCGCCGGCGACGAAGGCGCGCGTCAGCCGCGGCACCAGCGCCAGCCCGATGGCGACGCCGATCAGGCCGAGCGGCAGCTGGTACAGGCGGTCGGCGTTGTAGAGCACCGAGCGGGCCCCCTCGTCCGACCCGGCGAGCACCTGGCTGACCACCGAGTTGATCTGCATGGCCCCGCCCGCCAGCGCCCCCGGGACGGCGAGGGCGAGGGTGCGGCGCACGCTGGGCGTCAGCCGGGGCCATGACAGGTTCAAGCGCACCCCGAGACGGCGCACGCCGCGCCACAGCAGGGCCGCCTGGATCAGGCCGGACACCGTCACCGCCGCGGTCACCCACAGCAGCACCGTCGCCTGGCTGGCGGGGAAGGCGTAGGCGGCCAGCAGCGGGGCGAGCGTGCAGACGTTGAGAAAGATCGGCACGGCCGCCGACAGGGCGAACCGTCCGGCCGTGTTCAGCACGCCCGACAGCAGCGACGCGATGGTCATGCAGGCGAGGTAGGGCATGGCCAGCTGGGTCGCGGTCACCGCCACCCGCAGCACCGCCGGATCGTCGCGATAGGTCGACAGCAGCCACGGCATGATCCACGGCATCAGCACCTGCAGCAGGATGGTGAAGCCGGCCACCACGGCGAACATGAAGGACAGGGCCTCGGAGGCGGTGACCGCCGCCGCCTCGTCCCCGTCCCGCGCCCGCACCCCGCCGTAGACCGGCACGAAGGCCTGGGCGAAGGCGCCCTCCGCGAACAGCCGCCGGAACATGTTGGGCAGCATCAGCGCCGTGGTGAAGGCGTCCATCATCGGCCCCTGGCCGAAGCGCGCCGCCAGCGCCATGTCGCGGGCGAAGCCCAGCACGCGGCTGCCCAGCGTCAGGGACGACTGCACCAGGGTGTTGCGGGCCAGGCTCATCGGGGACTCGAAATCTTCGGAGGCGGGCGAGGCTTAGCCTGCTTCCGCGCCGGGCGATACGGTCCGGTGCGGGCGTCGGCGGCGGATCTCGGTGACGTCGCGCTGGCTGGCCCGGACCGGGGCGGAGACGGGCGGGACGGGCGGCTCGGGGCGGTCCAGCACCTGCTCCAGCGCCATCCGCAGCCGTTCGAGCGCCGGGCCGGGCTGCGGCTTCCGGCCCTCGCCGTCGGTGACGTAGAAGCTGTCCACCGCCCGCTCGCCGAAGCCGGCGATGTGGGCCGAGCGGATCGACAGACCATGATCGGCCAGCACCCGGGCCACGTCGGCCAGCAAGCCGGGACGATCGGCCCCGGACGCCTCGATGACCGCCGCGTCCGGGGACTCCTCCAGGTCGATCAGCGCGACCGGTCGCACGTCGAAGGCGGCGCGCCGCGGGCTGGGCCGGTCCTTCGGCGGCGTCGCCCTCCCCTCCCCGCGCGCGGCCCGCTCCAGCGCGGCGGTGAGGCGTGTGAGCCGCCGCGGCTCGGCCGCGCCGTAGGGCGCCCCGGCCCCGTCCTGCAGCTCGAACACGTCGATGGCCGTGCCGTTCGCGGCGGTGGCGACGCGCGCGCCCACCACGTCCGCCCCGGCCACGGCGAGGGCGGCGGCGAGGTCGGCGAACAGGCCGCGCCGGTCGCGGGCTGTGTCTTTTAACCATAACCG
>JAFAEC010000127.1 GCA_023424215.1 Pseudomonadota bacterium | reverse complement strand
GGCCAGCCCCGCGCCGACCGCGGCGGCCTCGTCCGCGCCGGCTTCCAGCGCCAGCCAGCCGGCCGCCCAGAAAGGCTTCTTCACCAAGATGCTCGACGCGATCTTCGGCAAGCGCTGATCGCGATCCGCAATGAAAGAAGCGCCGGAGGATCGCTCCTCCGGCGCTTTTTCGTGCGCGGATGCGGCCAGGCCTATTCCGGCAGGTCTTCCGCCAGGATGGCCATCTCGAACATGAAGCTGCCGGCCTCGTCCTCGTCCTCGAAGACCACGCCGATGAACTCGTCGCCGACATAGACCTCGGCCGAGTCGGCCGGCTTGCCGCGCGGCTTCACGATGATGCCGCCCGTGTTGAAGGTGCGCTTCAGGTGCGTCTCGACGCGCTTCATGTCGGCGGCGTTCATGGGCTTTCCTCGGGTCTCGTGTTGGTCGCGGACCCTAGAGAAACGACGCGCCGGGGGAAAGGTCAGATGACGAAGTCGTAGACGATGTCGGCCAGCGTATGGTCCATGGTCCGCGCCGGCGCGTCGCCGGTCGGGCAGTTGACCAGCCGCGCGGGCACCCCGGCCACGGTGCAGCCCGCCGGCACCGGCTTCAGCACCACCGAGCCGGACGCCACCTTGGCGTAGTCGCCCACGGTGATGTTGCCCAGCACCTTGGCCCCGGCCCCCAGCAGCACGCCCTTGCCGATCTTCGGGTGTCGGTCGCCGCGCTCGGCCCCGGTGCCGCCCAGGGTCACGGCGTGCAGCATCGACACCTCGTCGCCGACCACCGCCGTCTCGCCGATGACGATGCCGGTGCCGTGGTCGAGGAACAGGGCCGAGCCCAGCCGTGCGGCCGGGTGGATGTCGATCTGGAACAGCTCCGACATCCGGCTCTGCAGATGGAAGGCCAGAGTGTCGCGCCCCTGCTTCCACAGCCAGTGCGCCACCCGATGCCCCTGCAGGGCCTGGAATCCCTTGAAGTAGAGGAAGGGCTGCAGCAGCGAGCGGATCGCCGGGTCGCGCTCCGCCACCGCCTGCAGGTCCGCCTCGGCCGCCGCCACGATGTCCGGATCGGCCTCGTGGGCGTCGCGACAAACCTCGCGCACCGACATGGCCCCCAGCTCCGCGTCGCCCAGCTTGCGCGCGATCTGGAAGCTCAGCGCCGCCGACAGGTCGGCGTGCGACAGGATCACGGCATTCATCTGCGAGGCGAGGTGCGGTTCGCTCCGCGCCGCCGCCTCGGCCGCCTCGCGCAGCTGCGACCACACGTCGGTGCGGGCGGCGACGACTTCCAGCTTCGGCATCGGCGGCTCCATCAGGCGGCGATCATACGCTGGCCAGCATGGCCTTCGCCAGTTCGGGCGGCAGTTCGCCCTCGCGCGCCATATGGTAGGCCCTGAGGGCGGTCGCCAGCGTGAACATGTCCCGGATGGCTCCCCGCCCGATCTCGCGCAGCAGATCGCCGAACGGCACGCGGGCGACGCGGATGATCTCGGTCGGATCCAGCGCGCCCGTCGCCGGCGACAGATCCCACGCCAGCCAGGCCATGGCCCGCTCTTCGGTGACCGAATTGCTCATCTCCGCCCGGTAGGCCTCGCGCCAGACCGCCGCCTTGAGCCCCGCCTCCTCCGCCAGCTCGCGCTGGATGCCCCCCAGCGGGTCCTCGTCGAACGGCGCGCCGCCCTCGGGCATCTCCCACGACCAGTTCATCAGGGCGAAGCGCTGCTGGCCCACCAGGGTCACCGTGCCGTCCTCGTGCAGCGGCAGCACCCCGACCGACAGGTTCTTCGGCCGCATCACCACATAGTCGGACTCGTGCCCCGTCGGCGCGACGGCGTGCTGGCGGGTCAGCCGCATCCACGGGTTCTCGAACAGGGTCTCGACCGGCCCCTCGCCCCGCCACGGCGGCGGGCGGTCGCTCCCGTCGTCCCAGGCCGGGGTCGGGCGGTCGGCGTCGAAGGCGGTGCGCGAGTCGGTCATGGGCCGGGTATGGCGCAGCGGCGTTCGCGGCACTAGCTAGGCGGCATGACCGACGCCGACCTGGGGGCCTCCCTGCCCCTCCCCGTCGCCTCGCCCGAGCTGGAGCGCCGGCTGGCCACGCGCCGGTCGGCCCCCGCCCAGGCCCTGGCCGCCCCCGGACCCTCGCCGGCCGAGGTCGAGCGGATCCTGTCGCTGGGCGCCCGCACGCCCGACCACGGCAAGCTGTTCCCGTGGCGCTTCTTGGTCATGGGCCCGCAGGGCCGCGCCGACCTCGCCCGCCGCCTCGAGCCCCTCGCCGCCCGTCAGCCCGACCCCGGCAAGGCGGCGAAGGTGCTCAGCAAGCTGACCTGCCCGCCGCTGACCATCCTCGTCGTCTCGGCCCCGGTCCCGAACCTCAAGGTGCCCGAGTGGGAGCAGCGCCTCTCCGCCGGGGCCGTGTGCATGAACCTCGAACACGCCGCCAACGCCCTGGGCTATTCGGCCAGCTGGATCACCGACTGGTACAGCTACGATCCCGAGGCCGTCGCCCTGCTCGGCCTGACGGGTGCCGAGCAGGTCGCCGGCTTCATCCATATCGGAACCCTGGCCGAGCCGCCGCTGGAGCGCCCGCGGCCGGATCTGGCCTCGCGTACGACCTACCAGGCCTGAGCCAGGGTCGCCTCGACCGACAGCCCCGTCGCCACCGCCAGCCCCAGAGTCACCACCACCAGGGCGGCGAGCAGCAGGCCTTCGGTGCGGTCGCGGAACGGGCGCATGGCGCGAGCATGCGCGGATTCGCCTTACCCGACGATTACGCGGCCGCGCCGGCCAGATAACGCCGGTGCAGCAACGGCTTGCCCAGCCAGTAGCAGAGCTCGGCCGGCCGCTCGACGTCCCACACCGCCAGGTCGGCCGCCTTGCCGGCCTCGATCGTGCCGGCCTCTTCGCCCAGCCCCAGCGCCTGCGCCGCGACCCGCGTCGCCCCAGCCAGCGCCTCCTCCGGGGTCAGCCGGAACTGCACGCAGGCCAGGTTCAGCGCCGCCGTCATCGAGGCCACCGGCGAGGTGCCCGGATTGCAGTCCGTCGCCACCGCCATCCCGACCCCGTGCCGCCGCAGCAGCTCCACCGGCGGGGGCTGCGTCTCCCTCAGCATCAGGAAGGCGCCCGGCAGCAGCACCGCGACCACCCCGGCCTCGGCCATGGCCCGCACCCCGGCTTCGGTGGTGTGCTCGACATGGTCCGCCGACAGCGCCTTGTACTTGGCCGCCAGCGCCGCCCCGCCGGCGTCCGACAGCTGGTCGGCGTGCAGCTTGACCGGCAGACCCAGCGCGCGTGCCTTGTCGAACAGCCGCCCCACCTCCCCGACCGAGAAGGCGATCGGCTCGCAATAGGCGTCCACGGCGTCGACCAGCCCCTCGGCGTGCGCCGCCGGCAGAATGTCGTCCACAGCCTTGTCCACATAGGCGGCGCGGTTCGCCCGATGCTCCGGCGGCACTGCGTGCAGGCCCAGGTAACTGGTCCGCACCCGCACCCCCGCCTCGCGCCCGATCCGCCGCGCCGTGCGCAGCATCTTCAGCTCGCTGTCCCGGTCCAGCCCGTAGCCGGACTTGATCTCCACCGTGGTCACCCCGGTCGCCTTGAGCCCCGCCAGTCGCGTCAGGGCGCTGGCGTACAGCGTCTCCTCCGACGCAGCCCGCGTCGCCGTCATGGTCGAGACGATGCCGCCCCCGGCCCGGGCGATGTCCTCGTACGACGCCCCGTTCAGCCGCTGCTCGAACTCGCCGGAGCGGTCGCCGCCAAACACCAGGTGGGTGTGGCAATCGATCAGGCCGGGGGTCACCCAGCGCCCGCCCAGCCGGTGGGTTTCCACAGGCTTGTCCACAGGCGCCTCCGCCCGCGGCCCGGCCCAGACGATGCGACCGCCCTCGACCAGCACCGCCCCGTCTTCCGCCGCCCCGAACGGCGCGCCGCCGGGTACCATGGTCGCCAGCCGGCAGTCGGTCAGGAGCAGGTCGCTCATCTTTCCTCGAACCCCGCCAGCAGTTCGCAGAACCACCGCCCCGCCGTCAGCGAGCCGAGGTCGCCCACCTCCAGCGACGGATCGTATTCGGTCAGGTCCACCGCATTGACCTTCGGATGCGAGCCGACCACGCGCGTGGCGTCGAAGAAGTCGTGCACGCCCACCCCGCCCGGCCGCGCTCCCGGCGAGGCCGGCCACTGGCTGCGGTCGATGACGTCGATGTCGAAGTCGACGTAGATCGCCTCGACCAGCCCCGACAGCCGCTCAAGCTCCTCGGCCACCACGGCCGCCAGCCCGCGTTCGCGGCACTCCCGCGCCGTCCGCACCGCGATCCCCGCCGCCATCGCCGTCTCGTGGGCCCGCCGGGTGTTGGCGAACGGAGACAGTCCGACCTGGCTGATCCGTTCGCCCGCCAGCCCGTCCTCCAGCAGCGCCCGCACCGGATTGCCGTTGGTCAGCCCCCGATCGGTGTCCCGCAGGTCGAAATGGGCGTCCAGCGTCAGCAGGCCGACGCCCTCAAGTCCCTTGTCCAGCCCGAGCCCGTGCACGCCCGGCCGGGTGATGGCGTTGTTGCCGCCGACCAGCACGGTCAGCGCCCGCCCCGCCTGGGCCGCCACCGCGTCGCGCACCGGCGCGAACGCCTCCGCCGGGGCCAGCGCCTTCACCGCCGCGTCGCCGGCGTCATGCACCCGCGTCGCCAGCTCGCGGCCGGTCTCGACGTCATAGGTCGAGAACCGCGGCAGCACGGCGCGCAGCGCCTTCGGCCCCAGGTCGCACCGTCCGGGCGTCAGCGACCGCTCGTTGACGCCCGCGCCGATCAGCGCGACGCGCGCATCCGGATGGTCGCCGACGAGGTCCGCGACGGAGCGCCAGCCCAGCGCCTCTGAGTCTTCCGTGGTCATGGTTTGGCAGCGTAGAGAGGCGTCCATGTCGACTCAACAGACCCCGAACGCCCGCGTCGTCCGCGCCCCGCGCGGCCCGGAGATGACGGCGAAGACCTGGGCCGCCGAGGCCGCCCTGCGCATGATGATGAACAACCTCGATCCCGAGGTGGCCGAGCGGCCCGAGGACCTCGTGGTCTACGGCGGCATCGGCAAGGCCGCCCGGGACTGGGCCAGCTTCGACCGCATCGTCGCCGAACTGCGCGCGCTCGAGCCCGACCAGACCCTGCTGGTCCAGTCCGGCAAGCCCGTCGGCGTGTTCCGCACCCATGAGGATGCGCCGCGGGTGCTGATCGCCAATTCCAACCTGGTCCCGAAATGGGCGACCTGGGAGCATTTCCACGAGCTCGATCGCAAGGGGCTGATGATGTACGGCCAGATGACGGCCGGCTCCTGGATCTACATCGGCACCCAAGGGATCGTTCAGGGCACCTACGAGACCTTCGCCGAGGCCGGGCGCCAGCACTACGGCGGCGACTGGTCGGGCAAGTGGATTCTCACCGCCGGCCTCGGCGGCATGGGCGGGGCCCAGCCCCTGGCGGCGACCATGGCCGGCGCCTCCTGCCTCGCGGTGGAGTGCCAGCGCAGCCGCATCGAGATGCGCCTGCGCACCCGCTACCTCGACGTCATGGCCGAGACGCTGGATGAGGCGCTGGACCTTCTGAAACAGTCGCTCGACGACAGGAAACCCGTTTCCATCGGCCTGTTGGGCAACGCCGCCGAAGTCCTCCCCGAACTGGTGAAGTGCGGCGTGCGGCCTGATCTGGTCACCGACCAGACCTCGGCTCACGATCCGGTCAACGGCTATCTGCCGATCGGCTGGACCGTCGCCGAGTGGGAGACGAAGCGCCAGAGCGACCCGGCCGCCGTCGAGGCCGCCGCCCGCGCCTCCATGGCTGTGCACGTCCGCGCCATGCTCGACTTCCACGCCATGGGCGTGCCGACCACCGACTACGGCAACAACATCCGCCAGGTGGCCTTCGACGCCGGGGTCGAGGACGCCTTCGCCTTCCCCGGCTTCGTCCCCGCCTACATCCGCCCGCTGTTCTGCCGCGGCATCGGGCCGTTCCGCTGGGCCTCGCTGACCGGCGATCCGGCGGACATCCGCAAGACCGACGAAGCCATGAAACGGCTGTTCCCGGATAACGCCAGCCTGCACCGCTGGCTGGACATGGCCGGGGAGCGCATCGCCTTCCAGGGCCTGCCCGCCCGCATCTGCTGGATCGGCCTCGGCGACCGCCACCGCGCCGGGCTGATGTTCAACGACATGGTGGCGTCGGGCGAGCTCAGCGGCCCCATCGTCATCGGCCGCGACCACCTCGACAGCGGCTCGGTGGCCAGCCCCAACCGCGAGACGGAGGCCATGATGGACGGCTCGGACGCCGTCTCCGACTGGCCCCTGCTCAACGCCCTGCTCAACACCGCCTCGGGGGCCAGCTGGGTGTCGCTGCACCACGGCGGCGGCGTCGGCATGGGCTACTCGCAGCACTCCGGGGTGGTCATCGTGGCGGACGGCACGCCGGAGGCGGCCAGGCGTCTGGAACGCGTCCTCTGGAACGACCCCGCCACGGGCGTCATGCGCCACGCCGACGCCGGCTACGAGATCGCGCGCGACGCTGCCCGCGAGCACGGGCTGAACCTGCCCTCGCTCGCGTGACCCTCTCCCATTGGGAGAGGGAGACCGCGCACGACGACGGAGCCGTCGTTCTGGCGCGGTCGGGTGAGGGTCGGCTCTCGGCCGCTTCACACCCCGCCCTCACCCTTTCGCGCAAGGACGATCGCTTCGCTCCCGTGCGCTCAAGCCCTCTCCCACCGGGAGAGGGATCAATGATACCGGACTCGCCATGACGACCATCCACATCGGCCAAGCCCCCCTCACCCTCGCCCAGCTCCGCGCCGTCCTCGACGGTCCGGTTTCGATCAGCCTGACCGACGCCGCCTGGGTCGCCGTCGACAAGGGCGCCGCCACCATCGCCGCCATCGTCGCCGAGGGCCGCACCGTCTATGGCGTCAACACCGGCTTCGGCCTGCTGGCCAACACCAGCATCGCACCGGAAGACCTTGAAACGCTTCAGAAGAATCTCGTGCTCAGCCACGCCTGCGGGGTCGGGCCGCTGCTTGAGGATGCGGTCGTCCGCCTGCTGCTGGTGCTGAAGATCGCCAGCCTGTCAAAGGGTGCCTCCGGGGTCCGGCGCGAGACGCTCGAGACCCTGGTCGAGCTGGTCAACGCCGACGTCCTGCCCTGCATTCCGTCCAAGGGCTCGGTCGGCGCCTCGGGGGACCTCGCGCCGCTGGCCCACATGAGCTGCGTCCTGATCGGCGTCGGCGAAGCGCGTTTGAACGGGGAAACCCTGCCCGCCGAGGCGGCGCTGGCGCGCATCGGCCGCACGCCGCTGACGCTCGGCCCCAAGGAAGGCCTGGCCCTGCTCAACGGCACCCAGTGCTCCACCGCCCTGGCGCTGGCCGGCCTGTTCGCGGCCGAGGCCTGTTTCGCCGCCGCCGTCGCCGCCGGGGCGCTGTCGGTCGACGCCCTGAAGGGCTCCGACGCCCCCTTCGATCCGCGCATCCACGCCCTGCGCGGCCAGCCCGGCCAGATCGACGTCGCCGCCCGCCTGCGGGCGCTGATGGACGGCTCGGCCATTCGCGACAGCCACCGCCACGACTGCGCCAAGGTGCAGGACCCCTACTCCCTGCGCTGCCAGCCGCAGGTGATGGGCGCGACGCTGGACGTGCTGCGCAACGCCGCCGCCATGCTGGAGCGCGAGGCCAACGCCGTGACCGACAATCCGCTGGTCTTCATCGACGACGGCGATGTTATCTCCGGCGGCAACTTCCACGCCGAACCCGTTGCTTATGCAGCGGATCAGATCGCCATGGCCCTGTGCGAGATCGGTAATATCTCCGAGCGTCGCACCTCCATCCTCGTCGACCCCAAGATGAGCGAGCTGCCCGCCTTTCTGGTGAAGGAGAGCGGCCTGAACTCCGGTTTCATGATCGCCCAGGTCACCGCCGCGGCGCTGGTCGCCGAGAACCGCATGGTCGCCCACCCCTGCGTGGTCGACACCGTCCCGACCTCGGCCAATCAGGAAGACCATGTCTCCATGGCCACCCACGGGGCGCGGCGCCTGCTCGACATGGCCGAGAACACCGCGACCGTCGTCGGCATCGAACTGCTGGCCGCGGCCCAGGGCATCGAGTTCCACCGTCCGCTGAAGAGCTCGCCGGACCTCGAACAGGTCTGGGCCATCGTCCGCGAGGCCGCCGCGCCCTACGCCTCGGACCACTATTTCGCCCCCGACATCGAGCGGGCGACCCAGGGCGTCCGCGCCGGCCGCTACCGCCGCTTCGCCGCCGACCTGCTGCCTTCGGCCTGAGGCCCGCGGCACGACCGATTCTGACGCACTGGGGGCGCAGGATGGAGACCTTGGGTCTTTGACAATCGAACAGAAGGCCGCGTCCGGCCTTTTCGGCCCACCGAAGCTGTCCGCCGGGTCACAGGCTCCTGCGAAAACCCAGCGGACACATCGGACGCATCGGACGCATCGGACTGTGTTTTTGAGTCCGCGCCAGGCCTCAGACCTGCAGCGGCGCCTTGGTCAGCGCCGTCAGATTGGCCGAGCCGGTGCAGAAGCAGACCGTCCTCAGCTGCCGGATGACCGTCTGGAAGTGCGCGACCACCGCCTCGGTCGACTCCGTCGCCGCCGCCAGCACGCCGGCCGCCTGGCCGACGATATCGGCGCCCAGCCGGATGGCGCGAGCCGCGTCGACGCCGTCGCGGATGCCGCCGGAGCCGATGATCAGCGTGCGCGGGCACGCCGCTCGCGCCTCGGCGATCGCCCGCGCGGTCGGAATGCCCCAGTCGGCGAAGGCGGCGGCGTGGGCCTTGTCGGCGTTGGCGG
>JAFAEC010000136.1 GCA_023424215.1 Pseudomonadota bacterium | reverse complement strand
CCGGGACCGGCCCCGGCGGCGGCTCGGCCGGCGGCGGCACGGGGACCGGCGGCGGCTCCAGTTCGATCAGGATCGGCGGCGGCGCGAACGGCGTCGGCTCCAGCCCGCCCCGCGAGGCGGCGAACAGCGCCGGCAGCAGGATCAGGTGCGCGGCCACGCTCACCGCGATCGCCGCCAGCCGCCGCCCGCGCGCCGTTCCGCCTCCGCCTGTCCGCTCGCTCCGCATCGCCGCCATGTTGATCCGCGGCTCGCGTCAGCATCGTGGCGCCGGCCGAAAGTCGGTTGCGGCGCAGCTTCCAGTCAACCGAAGATTGCCGTTCGCCGACGACTTCGGCTCCGCTTGTGAAATCGCCATGCAACCCCGGCCCGACTTCGCCGTTACGGCCGGGCTGGCTAAGGGCCGCGGGGATATCCGGGAGTGGCGTCCCGAAGACGGAGAAGACTTCCTTGACCAGAACCATACTGTCCCGGGCCGCCCTCGCCGGCGCCTTTCTCGCCGTCGGCGTCGTGGCCAGCGGCTGCGCCAGCCATCGCTTCGTGCGCGATCAGGTCGCGGTGGTCGACACCCGCGTCACGGGCGTCGAGGGCCTCGCCGGCCAGGCGCTCGAGCGCGCCAACGCCGCCCACAAGCTGGCCGAGGGCAAGTTCCTCTACGAGGTCGTGCTGTCGGACGATTCGGTGAAGTTCCCCACCGACCGCCACGCCCTGTCGCCCGAGGCCGAGCAGCGCCTCGCCGAACTGGCCCAGCGCCTCAAGGCCGAGAACCGCAACGTCTACCTCGAGATCCAGGGCCACACCGACGCCACCGGCGACGAGGCCCACAACGAGGAGCTGGGCGAGGCCCGGGCCGAGGCGGTCCGCCGCTATCTCAGCCAGCAGGGCATCGCGCTGAACCGCATGTCGACCATCTCCTACGGCGAGACCTCGCCGGTGGCGCCCAACGACACGCCGGAAGGCCGCGCCCAGAACCGCCGGGTGTCGATCATCGTCCTCGTCTGAGGCGACGCCTGAAAAAAGCGACGGGGGCCGGCGTTGACGCCGCGCCCCCGCTCCGCTCCTGTGTCGGCCCGTTTCCGTGAGCCGACCATGACCGACGCCCAGACCGACACCGCCGCCCCGCAGCCGCTGCGCTTCACCGACAATCCGATGAACCCGCTGGAGGTGGCGCTCTACGAGGGGCTGGCCGACCATGCGAAGATGGGCGTGTTCGAGCGGCTGATGCTCGAGGCCGACCTCTACGCCGTGCCCGAGCCCGACAGCCCTGGCGGCAGCCCGGACGAGGACGGCCCCAGGGTGCTGCGTCCGGGCGAGCAGCTGATCCTGCGCGGCGTCGTGCTCAACGACGGCCGCAACACCGTCACCCTGTTCACCGACCCGCGCCGGGCCACGCAGATGTTCGGCGAGGGCGCCCGCATCATCGCCATGAAGGGCCGCAACCTGCTGCAGATCCTCAAGGACGCGGTGGTCCTGCTCAACCCGGCCGACGGCAAGGGCCTGCTGCTGAACCCCGACCAGATCCGCGAGCTGCTGACCCAGACCCCGGTCCCGCCGACCCACACGCGCCGCCCCACCGGCACGGTCGAGCTCGCCGACGTCCCGGCGCCCCAGCACCCGGTCGCCCTCATCGGCCGCCTCAACGAGGCCTTCAAGGGCCTCGACGTCAAGGCCGCCTGGCTGGCCCGCGCCCGCTGGATGGAGGCCCGCATGATGGGCTGGCACCTCGACGTCCGCACCGACCAGCCCGCCGACGAGGTCGTCGCCCTCATCGAACGCGCCGTCCGCGGCCTCCAGTTCGGCCAGGAGGTGTTCGACGTCGCAGTGTCGAAGCCCGGCGGCGCGGACGGGGTGGGGGTGAAGGTGAAGTAGGGGCCTCGGCGCCACGATCTTCAACCTCGGGATGGTTGCGTGGGAGGGCGCTCGCGCCAAGACTTCCGCCATGCCCCGCGCTGCCTCCCTCCCTCGAGCCTGTCGCCGCTGGCTTGCCGAAGTCGACCGCATCCTGCGTCGCGATTGGTGCATCGACTCCGCTGACGCCGGCTGGGACCGAGAGGACGTGCTTCGCTACTGGGGCTATGGGGAGACGCCGGCGGACTTCGTGGAGTGGTTCGCGGAGAAGTACGACCTGATCCGGTTCGAGCGGTCTTAAGAGACTCGATATTCATAAGCGGTCGGCTCAAGTCGATCCTCGTCCAGCTTCCAAGGACAAATTGCCATGAGCGCTCCTCCAGAAGCCGTGGGACCCTCTTTGCTGAGTCTAATTCCATGCACGATGAGTAGGGCATTACGCGGGTAGGACTCGCGGTGAAGCTGCACCTCATTTCGAGTCAAAAGCACGCTCTTCGGGCCCCCGGTGGTGCCCTTGACCTCAACGACCCAGCTCAGCCCGTCACGTTCTCCGAGAAAGTCGCAGCTCTCAGTTGCCGAGACATCTTTGGCGACAAAGCCATTCTCCGTGAGCCAAGCCTCCGCTACTTCCATCGCCCGAAGTTCAACCGCCGTCCGAGCGGCATGGTCCAATCCCCATCCTTGCCCAGCGGCCGGAAATTTTGCAGGAGAAGCAATCTCTTCAGCGAACTGAAGGATTTGGACGATCTCTGAGCTATTGGTTCCCGGAACCAAGCCCGTTTCCTCGGCGCGGTAGAGTTTCGCAAGTGCCCGAGCGAAGTCGACCAGGTCATCTCCCAAGACACGGTCGTCAGGGATGTTTCCAGAGGGATAAAATTTTGAGAACAACGTGGTCTTCTCGTAGGCAGCCGCGAGCCGTTTTCCCCCGAGGCTGACCCCAGTCTTCACTGTAGCATCTCCCACGAACTCACCTGCCAGAACCGCCCGGCCCCATTGGACGAGCTCGGCGGTTTCCTGATGGGAGATGCCTTTGAAGTTCCCCTCTTGGGGCACCGTGGAGGCGTGGCTCAAACAGAGCGACACCCCGGTGGCGTCAGGGTGAAAGAGGTATACGACGTACCAGCCCTGCGTTGCAGATGGCGACATCCGCCTGGAGAAGTACCGAGTCCATGGCACCAAGGCCTTTCGGCCAATGCCGTCGCTTCCTTCAACGGCTAGATCGGCGCCATACCTCCCAAGTGCAGCCGAAATCTCGAAACGGAAGTCGAGAATCTCTTCTCTCAGCCGATGTCGGACGAGCTCTCCTCGTTCCGCCATGGCGGGAGACATAACTGACGTATGGGCGGATTGCAGGGATACGATGGATTGAAGTGTGTCACGTAGAGGCATGCCGGGTTCCCCTCCTACCAGCGGTAGGCGGGCGGCCCCGACTACCTACGCCAAGTAGGCATGGGTCCGGAGGTGGTGCCAAGCGATCAAGCGCCAATAATCGACTGTGGTGCCTAGCGAAGCGTCTGTGCTGGGAAGCTTCGACCATGCTGCGCTGCGCTCGGCATGGTCTCCTCCCCATCTGCGATAGGGAGGAGACGCGGGGGCGGCGACGACGTCTCCTCCCCGCGCCGCAGGCGGGGGGAGGGGGACCGCGAAGCGGTGGAGGGCGAGGCCGGGAGCGCGCCTGTCGCCGCCGCCCGCGGGCCGCAGGCCCGCAATCAGAATCGATGCCGTCGCCCTGCGGCCGCCGCCGACCACGCCGGCCCCGTCGTGTCCTTTGTGAATCCTTCGTGCCCGTTGTGATGAACCAGCGCTCCCAGCCGCCTCCCGGGCGCCGGGAGTTAATGTTTAAATCCCCTATCTCCCGCACATCGTCCGCTGTTTTCCTTGAACAAACACAGGCAGGCAGCGTCATTTTCCCGCCATAGGAAGAACCGCCCCCACACTGCCCCCATCCCGTCGATGGGGAGGGCGTCGGATCCACGACCTCGACGACGGCGGGCTGTGGTCGAGCGATGAAGCCGGGGCGAAGGGCAGTCCCGGGGTCCTCGTCGGCAGGGAGTGGATCCTGCCGCTTGCTCGCCGCGCGCCAATGGAATGCGGGCTGCTGTCGGCGTCTAAAGAGCGCCGTCATGTCCGCCCCGCGTCGGGCCCGGCAACGGTCCCGGCGGAGATCCGGCTAGGCTCGAATATCAGGGCCGCCAACCGGAGAGCGCGCGACCCAACGACCGCGCGGGGCGTCAGTCTCGTCGAAACGGTAACCCACTCACAGACCGGGCGAGGCCCGGCGCCCCGCTCCCTTCCCACCCTTCCGGCGGAACGCCGCCGGAGGCCGCATCCGCGCATCCGAAGGAGACCCGAGCCGATGAAACCCCGCCGCCCCGGCAAACGCCGCCGCTTCTGCCGCTACCTGTGGCTGGCCCAGCGCCTGCGCCTGCTCGGCGTCTCCCGCGGCGAGATCCCGCCGACCTTCCGCCACGAGCACCTCTACCTCGCCACCCTGCGTCTGCGCGGGCGGGCCAACCCGGCCGAGTTCATGCTCCCCGGTCCGCTGATCCACGCCGAGATGGACGACCTGAAGCGCGCGCCGCCGGAATGAGCCGCGACACCGCCGCCGTTCCCCGCCATCATGTGGGCCCGCGCAACGAAAGCCCGCCCATGCCCGCCGACCCCGCCAAGGCCCCCCGACTCGCCGTGCTGATCGACGCCGAGAACGCCTCGCCGAAGATCGCCGAGGCGCTGTTCACCGAGATCGCCACCCTCGGCGAGGCCAGCGCGCGGCGCATCTACGGCGACTTCGCCTCGGCCCAGATCCAGGGCTGGACCCGGGTGCTGGCCCGCTTCGCCATCCAGCCGCAGCAGAATTTCGCCAACACCAGGGGCAAGAACTCGGGCGACATCGCCCTCGTCATCGACGCCATGGACCTGCTGCATTCGGGCCGATTCGACGGCTTCTGCCTGGTGTCGTCGGACGCCGACTTCACCCGGCTGGCGTCGCGCATCCGCGAGGAGGGGGTCGACGTCTACGGCTTCGGCGAGCGCAAGACGCCCGAGAGCTTCCGCCAGGCCTGCACCCGCTTCATCTACACCGAGAACCTCAGCGTCCCCGCCGTCGAGCCCGCGGACGAGGCCGCCGCCGCCCCGAAGCGCGGCCGCCGCAGCGCCGCCGCCTCTTCCGCCGGCCGGGCCGAGCCCG
>JAFAEC010000109.1 GCA_023424215.1 Pseudomonadota bacterium | reverse complement strand
CTCCACGCTGGCCCAGTTGGAGCCGCCGGCCCCGGCCACGTCGAGCGCGGCCACGCCCATGTCGGCCAGCCGCCGCGCCGTCGCGGCCGACAGCCCCGCCCCGGTCTCCTTGACCACCACCGGCGCGTCCAGCGCCTTGACCAGCGCCTCCAGCGCCGCGCCCACGCCCCACCAGTCCCGGTCGCCCTCGGGCTGGCAAGCCTCCTGTAGCGGGTTCAGGTGAACCACGAGGGCGTCGGCCGCCACCATGTCGATCACCCGTCGCGCCTCCTCGAGGCCGAAGCCGCGGGTCAGCTGCGCGGCGCCGATGTTGGCGAGGATCGGGGTGTCCGGCGCCTTCAGCCGGAGCGACATGTCCAGGCCCGGCGTCGGACCGTCGCTCGCCAGCGCCGCCCTCTGCGAGCCGACCGCCAGGGCGATGCCCAGATGCTGGGCCGCCTCCGCCAGGCGGGCGTTGATGGCCTCGGCCCGCGCCGGACCGCCGGTCATCGCGCTGATCAGCAGCGGCGCCTGCAGCCGCCGTCCGAGA
Source organism: Pseudomonadota bacterium (assembly GCA_023424215.1). Lineage (GTDB taxonomy): Bacteria > Pseudomonadota > Alphaproteobacteria > Caulobacterales > Caulobacteraceae > Brevundimonas. Next base: position 8,502 of record JAFAEC010000109.1, on the reverse strand, counting down.
AAATCGGCGCCGAGATCGATCTTGCCGTGGTCGAGGTCGGGCAGCGCCTCGTGGACGAACCGCACGGCGTCGAGGCCCGTTTCCAGCCGATGACGCGCCTTGCCGGCGAGGATGACGTCGAGGTGCTGGTCCTTGCGGGCGGCGATGTCGGTCACGATCCGGCTCCGGCGGCGGCCCCCACGCGAGCCTTAGCCCAGGACGGACCCGCCGCGAAGCCTCAGGGTTGCTTCTCGACGATCAGGGCGTAGGCGCCCGTCTGCCCCTGCTGGAAGGTCCCCGCCCGAATCTCGTAGGTCCCGTCCGACGGCGCCGTCCATTCGAGCTTGGAATGGGTGTCGGACAGGCCGTCGTCGTCGCTGCCGAGCACCTCGAAGGCGTCGTCTACCCCCGGCCGGCCGACGACCACGAAGCTGTCGACCTCGTTGGAGGCCATGATGATCGTCAGCTTCTCCTCCGCCTTCAGCGTCACGCGATAGGCGTCGTAGAAACTGTTGTCCGCCGCCGTCGCGTCCGACTCGGTCAGGGTCCCCCGCGCCGTGGCTCCGACGAGGATGCTGCCCGGCTGCGGCTGCGGCCCGCGGTCGATCAGCTCCAGCGAGTACAGGCCCTCGCCCTCCGGACCGTAGGAGGACGCCCGCAGGACGTAGTCCCCATCTTCCGGCAGGGTATAGCTCAGGCGCGAGTCGGTGCCCTCTCCCAGCCCGTCGTCGTCCGACGCCAGCGCCGAGAATTCACCCTCGGCGCGGCCTATGCGCAGGACCGTATCGAAGTCGCCCGAGCGCATGATCGCCTGGATGCGCTGGCCCTGGCGGCCGGTGACGACGTAGCCGTCGTAACCCCGATCCTCGGAATCGCGAGAGTCGCCCTCCCCGATCTCGCCTTCCAGGGTCGTGCCGAAGGCCAGCGGCTCGGGCGCCCGCTCGGGCTCCATCTCCGCGAGCGACAGGCTGTAGTCGCCGGTCGCACTGGAGAAGGCGCGCGCCTCGATCACGTAGGCGCCATCCGCCGGAAGCGTGAAGATCAGCCGGGAGTTGGCGCCCTCGGGCCCGCCGTCGTCGTCGGTCGCCAGGCTGTTGCCAGCGGCGTCGAACAGCTCGAGGTAGGTGTCGAAATCCACCGATGTCATGTCGATGCGGATTCGCTGCCCCGCCCGCCCCTCGAACCGCCAGGCGTCGGCCGAGACGCCGGCGGCGTTCCTGCCGTCGTCCTCGGTCAGGGCGCCCTCGACCGTGTCCCCGATCGCGATCGGCTGGGCCGGCAGCGGCTCCGGCCCCTCCGACAGGGTCAGGCTGTAGGCGCCTTCCGATCCAGCGCCCAGCGGCGTCACGCGGATGACGTACGTCCCGCCTTCCGGCGCGGTGAAGGCCAGGCGGGAGTTCAGTCCGGCGTCCGGGCCGTCGTCGTTCATGGCCAGTTCGTCGAAGCGGCCGCCTTCCATCCGTCCGACGCGCACGACGGGATCGAAGGCCTCGCTGTCCAGGGCGATGGCGAGCCGTTCGCCCTCCCCGGCCCGGAAGCTCCACGCATCATAGGGCAGGCCGTCGTCGCCTTCCGGATCGCGGGCGTCCAGTTCGCCCTGCACGGTGCGGCCCAGCCGGATGCCGGAGGGACGCGGGGCCGGACGGGCGGCGGGCCGCTCGCTCAGGGCGAGGGTGTAGGGGCCGGCCCCCGCCTCGCCGAGAGTCTGGGCGCGCAGGATGTATGTCCCGGTGCGGTCCGCCGTGAAGCGCAGCCGGGCGTCGGTGCCCTCGCCCAGTCCGTCGTCGTCGAAGGCCAGCGGCTCCCCGTCCGCCTCGGCGGGATCCTGCAGGCTCAGCGCGGCGTCGAAGGCGGATGCGCGCATCACCGCCTCCAGCCGCTGCCCCTCCCGCGCCTCGAACGCATAGGCATCGTAGCGGTAGAAGCCCTCGGGATGGCGCGCGTCCTCGTCGGTGATCTCGCCCTCGACGCTGTCGCCGATGGCCAGCGGCTGCGCCTCCTGCGCCACGGCGGCCGTCGCGGCGACGGACAGCGTCAGCCAGCTGGCGGCGGCGAGAATCATCTGTCGGCGCATGCGGGTCCCCTCAATGCCGGCCGATCATAGACGCCGAACCCGCCCCTCTGTAAATCGCGGGGACCGCACGATTCCTGACGACCGGAGCCGAACCATGACGGCCGACCCCGCACGCGCGACCCTGATCGACGGCAAGGCCTTCGCCGCCGCCCTGGTGGACCGCGTCGCCGCCGCCGCCGCCCGGCTCGAGGCGGACCACGGAGTCAAACCGGGTCTGGCCGTGGTGATCGTCGGCGAGGACCCGGCCAGCCAGATCTACGTCCGCAACAAGGGCGAGACGACGCAGCGCGCCGGGATGCGGTCCGACACCCATCGCCTCCCGGACACCACCTCCCAGGCCGACCTGCTCGCATTGATAGGCCAGCTGAACGCCGACGCCGGCATCCATGGCATCCTCGTCCAGTTGCCCCTGCCCGCGCACATCGACAGCGCCGCCGTTCTCGCCGCCATCGATCCGGACAAGGACGTCGACGGCTTCCACGTGGTCAACGCCGGACGCCTCGCCGTCGGACTGCCGGGCCTTGTTCCCTGCACGCCGCTGGGCTGCCTGATGCTGCTCAAGCACGAACTCGGCGACCTCTCGGGGCTGAACGCCGTCGTCGTCGGCCGCTCCAACATCGTCGGCAAGCCCATGGCGCAGCTCCTGCTCGGCGAAAGCTGCACCGTCACCATCGCCCACTCCCGGACCCGCGACCTCCCCGCCCTCTGCCGCACCGCAGACATCCTCGTGGCCGCCGTCGGCCGCGCCGAGATGGTGGGCGGCGACTGGATCAAACCCGGCGCGACGGTGATCGACGTCGGCATCAACCGCGTCCCGTCGCGTGATCCGGAGAAGGCCGCCGCGGGCAAGACCCGGGTCGTGGGCGACGTCGCCTTCGACGAAGCGGTCCTGAGGGCCGGTCGCATCACGCGAGTCCCGGGCGGGGTCGGCCCCATGACCATCGCCTGCCTGCTTGCGAACACCTACACCGCCGCCTGTCGTTCGGCCGGCGTCGAACCGGAGCCGTTGGGCGCTTGAACCGTTCAGCGTCCGGGCCAATAGTCCGGACCACGGTTCTCAGGAGACGCTCTCATGTTCCGCCTCTCGCCCCGCGTTGCGGTCCTGGCCGCAGTTCTGGTCACGACGCCGGCCGTATCTGGCTGCGGCATCAACGCCATCCCGACCAAGGAAGAGGCGGCCAAGGCGCGCTGGGCGGACGTGCAGTCGCAGTACCAGCGACGCGCCGACCTGGTGCCGAACCTCGTGGCCACAGTGCAGGGCGCGGCGATCCAGGAGCGCACCACCCTGACCCAGGTGGTGGAGGCGCGCGCTCGCGCCACGAGCGTCCAGGTGACCCCGGAAACGCTGACCGACCCGCAAGCCTTCCAGCGCTATCAGGCGGCGCAAGGCGAGCTGTCCCAGGCCCTGTCGCGCCTGCTGATGGTGGTCGAGAACTACCCGCAACTGCAGTCCAACCAGAACTTCCTCGCCCTGCAGTCGCAGCTGGAAGGAACCGAGAACCGCATCGCTGTGGCGCGGCGCGACTACAATGAGGCGGTGCGCGACTACAACACCAGCCTGCGCACCTTCCCGACCGTGATCTGGGCCAACACCATCCACGGCGGCTCGGAGCCGATGCAGCCGTTCACCGCTACCGAAGCGGCCCAGTCGACGCCGAACGTCAACTTCGACGCCCTGAACCCGGCCGTTCCGGGCGGCGCGCCGCCCTCGTCCGCCGCCGCGCCCGGCTCCGTCCCGCCGGCCGCTCCCGCGCAGTGAACCGTCCCCTCCCTCGTCCGGGAGCCTCGCGGCTGGCGGCTGGCATAACGACTATGTTGGCGGTCCTGTGCCTTCTGGCGCTCGCCCTGCCGGCGGCGGCCGAACCGCGCTTTCCCGAGCTCACCGGACGCGTCGTCGACGGAGCCGGCCTGCTCTCGCCGGCCAAGGAGGCCGAGATCTCGGCCCGGCTTGAGGCCCTGGAGCGGGACACCACCGACCAGGTGGTGGTGGTCACCGTCGACGATCTGCAAGGCTACGCGATCGAGGAGTACGGCTATCAGCTCGGCAGGACCTGGGGGATCGGCCAGGCCGGTCGGAACAACGGCGTCCTGCTCCTCGTCGCCCCCAATGAACGCAAGGTGCGGATCGAGGTGGGCTACGGGCTCGAACCGGTGCTCACCGACGCCCTCTCGACGCTCATCATCCACAACCAGATACTCCCGGCGTTCCGCGATGGCTATTTCGAGCGCGGCATCGACGAGGGGGTGACCGCCATCGAGGGTCAACTCCGGCTCGACCCCGCCGAGGCCCAGGCCAGGGCGGCGGCCGCGGAGACGCCGGAAGCCGGAGCGCCGATCGGACCGCTCATCTTCATCGCCGCGATCTTCCTGTTCATGGCCCTGTCGCTGGTCGGGGGGATCGCCGGGCGCGGACGTCGCCGCCGAGGCCACGGCGTGGCCCCGATCCTGATCTGGGCGGCCTCCGAGGCGATGCGCAGCGGGAGCCGCGGCGGGTCGTCCTGGGGCGGCGGCGGGTTCGGGGGCGGATTCGGGGGCGGCGGCGGCAGTTTCGGCGGCGGAGGCGCGTCTGGCGGATGGTGATCAAGCAACGCACCCAGGCCGAGACACGTATCGCCGCCGCGATCGCCGAGGCCGAGACCCGCACGTCCGGCGAGATCTTCTGCGTCCTCGCCGGGAGCGTTTCATCCTACCGCGACGTGTCCCTGACCTGGGCGGCGGCGGCGGCCTTGCTCCTCCCCCTCGTGCTCATTCCCCCGGGGTTCGAACCTGCCTGGGTGCCCGGCTTCAGCGGCGGGTGGGAAGCCGGACATCTCGCCGCGCGGGACATCACGGTGGGCCATGCCCTCGCCGCCTACGCGCTCCTGCAGGCCGGTCTCTTCCTGCTGACGTTCCTGCTCACCTCCATTCCCGCCGTCCGGCGGCTCGCCACTCCACGGCGGATCCGCACCGCCCGCGTGCGGCGCGCTGCGCTGCAGCAGTTCCTCGCCCACGGGATTCACGTCACCGAGTCACGCACCGGGGTGTTGCTCTTCGCCTGCATGGCCGACCACCAGGTCGAGGTCATCGCGGACGAAGGAATCCACGCCAGGGTGGACCAGGCTGTTTGGGCCGATGCGGCCGAGGCGCTCGCCCTGGGACTGAAGCGGGGAGACGCGGCGGACGGATTCGAGGCGGCCATCCGCCTTACCGGCGCCGTTCTCGCCGAGCATTTTCCGCCGGGCCAGCGTAACCACAACGAACTCGACGACCGGCTGGTCGTTATCTGAACCGGTCCAAGCGCCGCCGTCCTCTCTTCCGCGGGCCCGCTCGTCACCCGCCATTCGGAAGCTCATGCCCCGCCTGCTGACCTACAATGTGCACCGCTGCGAAGGCATGGACCGGCGCATAGACGTGGGCCGCATCGCCGCGGTCATCGCCGAGCACGAGCCGGACATCGTCTGTCTGCAGGAACTCGACGTCGGTCGCGCGCGGACGGGATACGTCGACCAGGCCTGCTCGATCGCCGACCGCCTGTCGATGAGCTACCACTTCCACCCGGCCATGCGGGTGGAGGCCGAACTCTACGGCGATGCGATCCTGACGCACCTGCCCGAGCGGCTGATCCGGTCTGGCTCCCTGCCCTCGGTCCGCGGGGTGCCGCGGCTGGAGCCGCGCGGCGCCCTGTGGGCGGCGATCGAGGTGGGCGGCGCGACTCTCAACGTGATCAACACCCACCTCGGCCTGGTGCCGCGGGAGCAGCGCCTGCAGGCGGCCGCGCTGGTCGGCGATCAGTGGCTGGGGCACCCCGACTGCACCGGCCCCACCCTGCTGACCGGGGACTTCAACGCGACCTCGGTCACCCGCCCCTACCAGACGCTCGTCCGGCGGCTTGCCGACTGCCAGCGCAGCCTCGGCATCCGGCCCTCGGTGAAGACCTTTCCGTCGAGCTTCCCGGCCATCCGGATCGATCACTGCTTCACCAGCCCGGAAGTGGTAGTCACCGCCGTCCAGGCCCCTTTCTCGCCCCTCGCCCGCATGGCGTCCGACCACCTGCCGCTGGTCGTCGACTTCGAGATCAGGCTGCCGGAAGTGAGCGACGACGTGCCGAGGGAGCCCGGCGGCGCCACGGCCTGAAGGCGTCCGCCGGCGAGGTCGGGTCGCCGATCTGGAACTCGGCCACGAATTGCTCGAGCCCTGACGGCGGCGTGGCGCCCAGCATGCGCATACGGCCGCTGTCGAAGCGTCGGATCGCCTCCCCGACCGAGCCGGTCAGGGCCTCGGCCGCGGCGAAGGCCTCCCCCTCCACACCGATCCAGTGACCGACCGTGCGATGGCGGAAGCGCCGGATGGCCTCCCGCCCCGCCTCCGTGCCGGGCCGCGCGGCGACGTCGCATTCGGTGTCGAAGCCGAACGAGCGGTTGTTCAGATTGGTCGACCCGATCCGGATGATCTCATCGTCGTAGATCGAGACCTTGGCGTGCACGATGATGCGCTGCCCCCCCGCGGTGTGCGGCGTGAAGGCGAAGAAGCGGTTGTGCGCATCGGCCTGCTCGAGACGGTACAGGACCTCTGAACGGGCCGTGTCCATGGTCATCCGGTCGAACCAGCTCGGGCTCCCGCCGGTGGTGACGAGCACGATCTCCGGCCCGTCCGGCTCGCGCAGCCGTTCCGCAAGGGCCGCCGCGATGATGGGAGACGTGAAGTACTGGTTCTCGAGATAGATCAGCCGTCTCGCGCGCCGGATCGCATCGAGATGGAGCGCCTCGCTCTCCCGGACTCCGACGCGACCGCGCCGCTCGGGCTCGGTCCGCGCGATGGCGACAGCGGCGTTCTCGAAGTCCGGCTCCACCCCCTCCGGCCATGGATCCGCCTCGCCGGGATCAACGACGGTGCGCTCTCCGGTGGCCCGCCGCCACCTCTCCCGGGCGAGATCCCCGAGCGCCTGGGCGGCAGGCCCGTCCATAACGCACATGACCTCATGCCTGGGCGGGGACAGTCGACCCGACGGTTGGCAGCGGCGAGGGTCGAAATCCTGGTGCTCGGAGGAGTCCCAGCGGTCGACCGAGACGTCGCCTCCGCCGCAGAAGGCGATGCGGTCGTCGATGATCACCGCCTTCTGATGATGACAGGACCCCAGGGCCATCGGGGGATCGAGCCGGAACTCGACCATGCGCTTGCGGAACCACGCGTGGGCGCGCTGGGGGAAGAATCCCTGCGACGCGGCGATCAGCAGCGGGGATTTCCAGATCAGCAGCCGGACGTCCAGCTCCGGCCGGGATTTGACCAGCATCCTGAGCTTGTGGCCGAACTCGTCGGCGGGGCCGTCCGGGCTTTCCGGATCGAGCCGGGTCCGCGGATCGAACTGCCAGCCGAGAAGCACGATCGAGCGCTTCGCCTTGTCGATCGCAGAGTTGAGAGCCGCGAAATAGGCGGCGTTCTCCATCAGCACCGCGAAGCGCGGCGCAGTCTCCACCCGCCAGCAGTTGCGCCCCGGCATGAACAGCGACTGAAGTTCATTTTCCATGGCGCTGCCCTGCCAGATTCCCATGACGGCGGCATGCGCGCCTCCCCCGGGGCAGGAGACGCGCACCAAGCGTTTCCGTTCCACCCGCCGCGGTCAATGGTGACGCTTTGTTCATGTAACGCCGCATTGCCGGGCGCGAAGAATGCGCGCATAATTGTCGGCTAACGGGAAAGGGGTCGGCGATGCAGGCGCTGATCGAATTGATCGCCGGCTTCGTCGCAGCGCTCGCTGCAGCGGCGCTGTCCCAGTTCGGCCTGGACCTGACCACCCCGCAAGAGAACCAGCGCGAGATCCACCGGGTCCGCGACTGTGGCGGCGAGAAGGCCGCCACCGCGATCCTGGTCGCAGGGCGCGAGGCCGGGCGCGATTGCTGATTTCCGATTGAGGCGCGCTGCGCCGGGATTCATTTCGTCTCGCCTTTGCGGGCCGCGATTGACCCGCTAGGGTCGGCGGCCCGAGCGGTCGCCCCGACGGCGCCGCTCCGAGACGAGATAGCCGCCTGATGAAGCCTCCCCGCCACCGGCCGCCGCTGAACCTGACCGACCCCGAGCCGCCCACGGCCGGCGAGGAAGCCCCCGGGACCGAGGGGGCGGGCGCGGACTCCGGGAGCGCCGGGGACGACGCCGTGCCGGAACGACCGATGTCGGAACGCCGTCGACGCCGCCTGGCCGAGGAACGACGGCAAGCCGAAGCTCGTCGCCTCGACGAGACACCCCCTCCCGCGGACGCGGCGAGCGTCGCCGCCGGACGCGAGCCCCGGCTTGCGCCTCCGGTTGCGCTGGCGGAATCGGCCGACGCCCCGCCCGCCGCGTGGGAAGCGCCCCCCGCACCCGCGATCCGCCGCCGCGAGGCGGCCGCCCCGACAGGCCGCCACGCCTATCTGATCGCCGGCGTCGCGGCCGCCCTGTGGATTGGCGGCGTGGGGGGGGGGGGGGCCCGGGGGGCC
>JAFAEC010000058.1 GCA_023424215.1 Pseudomonadota bacterium | reverse complement strand
CGACGGGACCGACCTGGTCGTCTCCGCCCCGGGCCTGACGGTCGGCGGGCGCAACAGGGCGGTCGAGGCGAGCGGCCCGCTGCGCCTCGCCGCGGGACGCGTCGACTGGGGCGACCTGACCCTGCGCCAGGTCCGTTCGACGGCGACGCTCGACCTGATCGCGGACACCGGCCTGCGGGTGGGCCTGGACGGCCGGTTGCAGGCCTCCGGAGGCGCCTGGCCGCTGTTCGGACCCGCCTCGGCCGGGGACCTGCCCGACATCGCCGCCATCAAGCAGGCGCTCGGCGACTTCGCCGTCGATGCGCCCGGCTTCCGTCTGGCGGCCGGCTCGTCCGGAACCCGCTTCGTCCTGACCGCGCCCGCCCGGATCCGCCCTGCCAACGGAGGCGTCCTGACCCTCACGCCCGCACGCGAGCCGATCTTCGCCGCGTCCTCGGGCGCGGCGGGCGGCGGCGCCTTCTCCCTTGCGGCGACCCCGGGGCGCGGCCTGCCGGAGGCAAGCTTCGACGTGCCGGCCTGGCGGCTGACGCCCGGCGGCTTCGCCGGGACCCTGGACGGCCGCGCCGCGCTGGACTTCGATCTCGGCCGCGGCATCCGACTGCAGACCCGGGGCGAGCTGGCCTCGACAGGCGGGCGGGTCACCTACACCGCCGCCGGCTGCGCGCCGGTCTCGATCGAGCGGCTGGAGCTCGGCGAGAACGACGTGACCGGCCTGTCGGGCGCCCTTTGCCCGGCGGACGCCCCCTTGCTGACCGCCCAGGGCGGCTCGTGGCGGTCGGAGGCGCGGCTGCAGGGGCTGGACGCCGACGCTCCCTTCCTGGGGGTCGGCGTGCGGAAGGCCGAGGGCGGGCTCGTCTCCGTCGGCGGCGCGAGCGGGCTCGGCCTCGACCTGCGCGCCGATGAGGCCACCCTCGTCGACACCACCACGCCGCGCCGCTTCAACCCGCTCGCCGCCGTCGGCTCGGTCAGCCTGCGGAACGAGACCTGGGACGGCGCCTTCGACCTGTCCCGCGAAGGGACCGCGCTGGGCCGCCTGACCGTCGCCCATGACGGCCGCGCCGGCGCCGGCGGGGTGACCATCGACACGCCGTCCATCGTCTTCGCCGAGGGCGGCCTGCAGCCCGCCGATCTCAGCCCGCTGGCGGCCGACTTCGTCGGCTCCCCGGCGACCGGCTCGGTGGCCTTCGAGGGGCGGGTCGACTGGCGCGAGGGAACCGAAGGCTCCAGCGGCGGCCGCCTGACCATCCCCGGACTCGACTTCGCCAGTCCCGCCGGTCCCGTGAAGGGGCTGCGCGGCACGGTCGACTTCACCAGCCTGGCGCCGCTCGTCGCCGCCCCCGGCCAGCGCCTCACCGCCGACCGTCTCGAGTCGGTCGCGCCGCTCACGGACATCGAGCTGGTCTTCGGGCTCGACCAGGCGGCCGTGACCATCGAGGGCGGCGACCTGACCGCCGCCGGGGGCGTGCTCCGTGTCGAGCCCTTCGCCGTGCCCCTCGACCGCAGCCAGCCCTTCGGCGGCGTGCTGGTGCTCGAGAACGTGCAGCTGGGCGAGGTCATCGCGGGGGCCGGCTTCGAGGACAAGGTGCGCCTCGACGCCGTCGTCTCGGGTCGTCTGCCCTTCACCTACGATCCGGCCGTCGGACTGCGCATCTCCGGGGGGACCCTCTACGCCGTCCAGCCGGGCCGTCTGTCGATCCAGCGCGAGGCGCTCAGCGGGCTGGAGGCCGGCGGCGGCGGCGAGGCGGTGCCGCCCAACACCGTGCAGGACCTCGCCTATCAGGCCATGGAGAACCTCTCCTTCGACATTCTCTCGGCCGAGGTGAACAGCCTCGACGAAGGCCGCCTCAGCGTCCTGTTCCGCATCCGCGGCCGCCACGATCCGCCGCAACGGCAGGAGCTGCGCGTCTCGATCGCCGAGTTCATCAGCCGCGAGTTCCTGAACCGCGAACTGCCTCTGCCGTCCGGCACCGGCATCGACCTGACGCTCGACACCACCCTCAACGCCAACCAGCTGGTCGGGGACCTGCTGGAGCTCAACCGCGCCCGCAACGGCGACGCCGATCCGACGCCTTGATCCGACCGGCTTCGCCGTTCAGAACCCGTTCACCCCGGATGGCGTTTAGATGCCTGCGATCCCGCATGGAGCCTCGATCATGACCCGGCAGAAGACGCGCAGAACCGTCGCCCTCCTCGGCCTCGTCGCCCTGGGCGCCGCCGCCTGCACGCCGACCGTCCGGCTTCAGGTCGACCCCATCCAGATCTACGCCAAGCTGGACGCCGACGTCCGCGTCCGTCTCGACCAGGAGCTTCAGGAGCTGCTGCGCGAGAACCCGAACCTCTTCTGATGCGAAAGGCCCTTCCGATGACTTTCCGCAAGCTCTTCGTCGTGACGGCCGCAATCGCCGCCCTCGGCGTGGCCGCGGGCGCGGCCTTCGCCCAGACCGCCCAGCAGAAGTCGCTTGTCGACGCCGCCAAGGCCCGTGGCGAGGTCGGCGAGCAGGCGACCGGCTACCTCGCCTTCCGCACCTCCACCTCCGACGCCGCCCTGACCGCGGCGGTCGAGGCGGTCAACGCGGGTCGCCGCGAGGTCTACGCCCAGGCCGCCCGCGACACCGGCGTCTCCACCGAGGTCGCCGCCGCCCGCGCCTTCGAGACCATCGTCCTGCCGCGGATCAGCTCCGGCCAGTGGTACCGCAACGCCCAGGGCCAGTGGGTCCAGCGCTGACGCAGACGGGCGCGGCCTGAGCCCGGGCCGCGACCTGCCCTGTTGCTTTTCGCGCCGCACAATTGCATCAGCGGCGCGACACACGGACCCGGCCTCGCCGGGTGGCTACCCCGGCCGCCGATCCGCCGGGAAACCTGACACGCCCCGTCTTCCCACGCCCGGCTGCGCGCCGGCGCGGCGTGTCGTCGTTCGAGCAACAGAATGTCCGTCTTCGCCTCCGCCCGCCAGCAGTGGCTGGCCAACCCGCGCAAGGATCTTCTTGCGGGGACCGTCGTCGCCCTCGCCCTGATCCCCGAGGCCATCGCCTTTTCGATCATCGCCGGCGTCGACCCCGCCGTCGGCCTCTACGCCAGCTTCGTCATCGCCGTGACCATCGCCTTCACCGGCGGCCGCCCGGCGATGATCAGCGCCGCGACCGGAGCCATGGCCCTGGTCATGGTCACCCTCGTCCGCGACCATGGTCTGGAATACCTGTTCGCCGCCTCCATCCTGTGCGGCGTCATCCAGATCGGCGTCGGCCTGCTGAGGCTCGGCCGCTACATCAAATTCGTCTCCCGCAGCGTGATGACCGGCTTCGTCAATTCGCTGGCCATCCTCATCTTCATGGCCCAGTTGCCCGAACTGATCGGGGCCAACTGGCAGACCTTCGCCCTCGTCGCCGCCGGGCTGGCGATCATCTACGGCGTCCCGCGGATCACCCGCGCCGTGCCCTCTCCGCTCGTCGCCATCGTCCTGCTCAGCGGTTTCGTGATCTGGAGTGGTCTCGACGTGCGGACCGTCGGCGACATGGGCGAGATGCCCTCGACCCTGCCGGTGTTCCACGTCCCCATGGTCCCGCTGACCTGGGAGACGCTCGCCATCGTCGCCCCCGTCTCGGCCACGCTCGCCTTCGTCGGCCTGCTGGAGAGCCTGCTCACCGCCAACCTGCTGGACGACATCACCGACACGCCCTCGGACAAGGACCGCGAGACGCGCGGCCAGGGGATCGCCAACATCGCCGCCGGCCTGTTCGGCGGCATGGCCGGCTGCGCCATGATCGGCCAGTCGATCATCAACGTCACCTCCGGGGCCCGCGGCCGCCTGTCGACCCTATGGGCCGGCCTGTTCCTGCTGTTCCTCATTCTGGTGCTGCAGGACCAGGTGGCCCGCATCCCGATGGCCGCCCTGGTGGCGGTGATGATCATGGTCTCGATCGGCACCTTCGACTGGAAGTCGGTGCTGAACCTGCGCTCGACGCCGCCGCAGTCCTCCATCGTCATGGTCGCCACGACCGTCACCGTGGTCCTCACCCACGACCTGTCCAAGGGGGTGGTGCTCGGCGTGGTGCTGTCGGCGATCTTCTTCATGCGCAAGGTCGGCAAGACCATCGTCGTCGAGGAGATTCCGACCCCGGAGGACGGCCGCCTCCAGTACCGCGTCAGCGGCAACCTGTTCTTCGCCTCGGCCGACCTGTTCGCCGCCAGCTTCGAGCACCACGGCCATCCGACCCGGGTCGAGATCGACCTGTCCGACGCCCATCTGTGGGACCTGACCGGCGTCGCCGCCGTGGACAAGGTGGTGTTCCGCTATCGCCGCCAGGGGGCCGAAGTGCACGTCACCGGCATGAACGCCGCCGCGCGCACCCTCGTGGAGCGGGTCGGCAAGTTCGAGAAGATGCACCTGCCGGCCGGGGCGGCGGCTCACTGAAGGAACGACAGGGCCGGTTCGGGTGCTACTGTCCCGCCATGTCCGGCCTGATCCGTTTCCTGCTCAACCTGCTCCTCGCCCTGCTGGTCGCGGCGGTGGCGACCTGGGGCCTCGCCGCCGTCTGGCGCGCCATCGGCGGCGGGGAGCTGTCGATCCACGGTTGGATCGCCATGTCGTTGGGCATCCTCGGCACGGTCGGCCTCGCGTGGGTGTTGATGGCCCTCGCCTTCAAGTCCGACCGCGAGGGCTGGGACGACCGGGTCGACAACACCTTCGACCCGGGTCGGGAGGACGGCGACACTTGAGCCTTCCCCTTCGCCGCGCGATAGGTCGGCCATGACCGACACGGCCGCCCCCTCCGACATCACCTATTCCGGCTATCTGGCGCTGGACGACCTGCTCGCCGCCCAGCACCCGCTGTCGGACCAGCACGACGAGATGCTGTTCGTCGTCATCCACCAGACCAAGGAGCTGTGGCTCAAGCAGATCCTGCACGAGGTGGCTTTGGCCCAGTCGATGATCCGCTCCGGCGACCTGGTCCCCGCCTACAAGAGCCTGGCCCGGGTCAGCCGCATCCAGGCGGTGATGACCATGAGCTGGGACATCCTCGCCACCATGACCCCGGCCGACTACCTGCGCTTCCGCGGCGATCTGGGGACCTCCTCCGGCTTCCAGAGCGACCAGTTCCGGCGTTTCGAATACATGCTCGGCCTCAAGGACCGCCGCTTCCTGCGCTTCCACGAGCATCGCCCCCACGCCCACGCCGCGCTCGAGGCCGCCCTGGCCGCGCCCAGCCTCTACGACGACGCCCTGTCCCAGCTCGCCGTGGCCGGCCTTCCGGTGCCCGCCGAGGTGCTGAACCGCGACGTCAGCCAGCCCTACGAGCCCTCCGAGGGGGTCGAGGCGGCCTGGCTCGAGGTCTACCGCGACACCGCCCGCTGGTGGCCGCTCTACCAGCTGGCCGAAAAGCTGGTCGACCTCGACGACGCCCTGCTCACCTGGCGGCACAAGCACGTGGTCACGGTCGAGCGCATCATCGGCCGCCGCCCGGGCACCGGCGGCACGGCCGGGGTGGCCTATCTGGCCGAGACCCTGCAGCGCCGCTGCTTCCCTGAACTCTGGTCCCTGCGTTCCAGGCTCTGACGAGACGCCCCATGCGCCATTCCGCTCTCGCCGTCGCCCTGCTGGCGACTCTCGCCGCCTGCGGCCGCGAGACGCCGCCCCCCCCCCCCCAGGCCAGTCTCTTATACACATAAGACGCAGCC
>JAFAEC010000015.1 GCA_023424215.1 Pseudomonadota bacterium | reverse complement strand
GCGCCGGTCGCGTCGGAGGCGACGTTGCGCGCGCCTTCGCCCTCGGTTCCGGCCGCGGCCTGGGCGGCGGTGCCGCCGGGAGCGGCGGCCGGGGTCATCGAGCCGCCCTTGGAAGCGACCCACGCCTCGAACTCGGCCTGGGTGACCACATTGATCTGGATCGGCATGAAGGCGTGGTCGACGCCGCACAGCTCCGAGCACTGGCCGTAGAAGACGCCGGTGCGATCGGCGCGGAACCAGGTCTCGTTGACCCGGCCCGGGACCGCATCGACCTTCAGGCCGAAGGCCGGCAGGGCGAAGGCGTGAATGACGTCGGCGGCGGTGACCAGAACCCGGACGGTCTTGCCGACCGGCACCACGATCGGCTCGTCGGCGGCCAGGCGATAGGGAACGTTCTGCGCCTGCGCCTCGTCCTCGGGCAGCATGTTCGAGATGTACTCGGCGATGCCCTGGTCGGGATATTCGTAGGCCCAGTTCCACTGGTTGCCCGTGGCCTTAACCGTCAGGTCCGGCGTCGGCATGTCGTGGTAGGCGAACAGCAGGCGGAACGAGAACAGCGCGATGAACACCAGGATCAGGACCGGGACCACCGTCCAGATCACCTCGATCAGGGTGTTGTGGCTCCAGCGCGCCGGAGTCGGGTTGGACTTCTTGTTGTAGCGGATGACGATCCAGATCAGCAGGCCGAGCACCAGCAGGCAGATCGCCGTGATGATCGGCATGAGGACGAAGTCGTGGAACTGGTGGGCCTCCACCTTCAGCGGCGAGGCGGCGGGCTGAAGCCCGAGGCCGCCCGGCGTCGGCTGTCCGACCAGATCGCCGGCCGCCCATGCCGGCGCGGCCGTGAAGACGGCGCCCAGCGCGGCCATGCCGCCGCCGACGATCGCCCGGGCCCGCGTGCCCATCCCCATGCGAGACATCCTCATCCTAATCCCGTTTCGTCGCAGACGCCTGCGATTCAATCGCAAGCGGCCGCCGGGACATGCGCCCGCGGCGGTACATGGCGGGGTCCATATCGCCCCCTCCGGCGCTTGCCAAGCGATTGAGCGGCGCCGCGACGAAAGGGACCCGGATTAAATCGACTTCATGTTTCGCAAGCTACCTTGTGGCGCAAGATACCTTGCGATAGCGTCTGCCCATCACAGGAGACGTTGATGTGCCTGAAACCATAGAAATCCAGCTCAAGAAGGGGGTGCTGACGCTGTGCGTCCTCGCCCTGCTCAACCGGGGCGACAGCTACGCCTACGAGATCGCCTCGACCCTGTCGGACGCCATCGATATGGGCGAGGGCACCATCTATCCGCTGATGCGGCGGATGCAGTCCGACGGCCAGGTCGAGACCTATCTGGTCGAATCGTCCTCGGGACCGTCGCGCAAATACTACCGCCTGACCGACGCCGGACGGCGCGCCCTCGAGGCGCAGACCGCCGAGTGGCGCGCCTTCGCCCGCGCGGTCGACGCCATCGTGGACGCCCCGGCCGCTCCGGCCGGAACGCCCGCCGAAGAGGGAGCTGAACAATGACCCGCGCCGAATTCATGGGCCGCCTGAAGCAGGGCCTCGTCGGCCTGCCGATGGCCACGGCCGCCGAGATCGCCGCCGACTACGAGGCGCATTTCGAGGATGGCGCGGCCGCCGGCCGCAGCGAGGCGGAGATCGCCGCCGCCCTGGGCGATCCGGGTCGGCTGGCGCGCGAACTGCGCGCCGAGGCCGGCGCCCGTCGCTGGGGGCAGGAGCAGACCGCTTCCTCCGCCGCCGGAGCCATCTTCGCCATCCTCGGCCTCGGCGCCATCGACATCCTGATCCTGCTGCCGATCGTGCTGCCGGTGTTCGGGACGGTGCTGGCCATGCTGCTCACCGGAGTGGGCGTGTTCATCGCCGGCGGCTTCGTCCTCGCCGTCGGCCCCTTCGTGGGCGCCCCCGGCGGCGTGCTCGGGGCCGTTCTGCTGGGCGTCGGCCTGATGGGGCTGGGCCTGTTCATGGGCGGCCTGTTCGCCCTGCTGACCAAGTGGCTGATCGACGCGACCATCTGGTACGCGCGCCTCCACTACCGCGTGCTGAAGCCGGCGCTCGAGCCGCAACCCGCCGTCCAGGCCTGAGGGAGGACCTGACATGATCCGCAATCTTCTGATCATCACCGGCGTCGGTCTGGTCCTGGCCGTCGTCGGCATCGGCGGCGCCCTGGCCCTCGGCGGCCGCGACCTGGCCCGGCACGAATGGACCTGGGTCGTCACCGACGACCGGGCCGGCGATTCGGACTTCCGCTTCCGGCGCGGCCGCGTCGGGCCGGACGTGACCCGCACCCTGGCCTGGGACGGCGGCGAGCGGCTGTCGGTCGACATGCCGGCCGAGGTGACCTTCGTGCAGGGCGACGAGGCCGGCGTCCGCATCACAGGGCCGCAGGCAGTGGTCGAGCGGGTGCGCTTCGCCGACGGACGGCTGACGCTCGACGACAATGACGATGTCGAGCGCGGCTACATCCGCTGGAACGCCAACGGCATCCGCGTGTGGAGCGAGACCGAGGCGCTGCACGTCACGGTCACCGCCCCCGACGTGCGCGCCTTCGAACTGGTGGGCAACGGCGACCTGTCGATCCGGGACTACGACCAGCCGACCATGGAGGTCACCCTCCACGGTTCGGGCGACATCGACGCCCGCGGCCGCACCGACCTGCTGGACCTGACCGTCAACGGGTCCGGCGACGCCGACCTGGACCAGCTGATCGCCACCGACGCGGCGATCGTGGTGCGCGGCTCCGGCGATGTGATCGCGGGCCCGACCGGGGCCGTGAGGGTCGACGTGGGCGGTTCGGGCGACGTCACCCTGACCCGCCGGCCGGACCGGTTGAACCAGAGCGTCGACGGCTCGGGCGACATCGAGATCGACTGACCCGGTGACGCGGGGACGGTCAGCCCCTACCTAGAGGCCATGACCGTCCTCGCTTCTCCGCCCGCCATCCTCGACAGCGCCGACCTTGGCGGCGACGAGGCCCTCGACATCCTGCAGGGAGCGCTGGCCGGCGCGGACGACGGGGAGTTGTTCCTCGAGCGCTCCGAGTCCGAATCGCTGGTGTTCGACGACGGGCGACTGAAGTCGGCGGCCTATGACGCCACCGAAGGCTTCGGCCTGCGGGTCGTGGCGGGCGAGACCGCCGGCTACGCCCACGCCAACGAGATTTCGGCCGCCGCCCTGCGCCGCGCCGCAGACAGCGCGGCTCTGGCCAAGTCGGGCCACGCGGGCGTCACCGCCGAAGGCCCGCGCGCCACCAACCAGAGGCTTTACGACGCGGTCGATCCCCTCGCCTCGCCCGCCTTCTCCGACAAGATCGCCCTGCTGCAGGAAATCGACGCCTGGGCCCGCGCCCGCGATCCCCGCGTCGTCCAGGTCTCGGCCTCCATCTCGGGCGAGCGCCGCGCCATCGAGATCCTGCGCGCCGACGCCCTGACCGTCCGCGACGTGCGCCCCCTGGTCCGCCTCAACGTCTCCATCACCGTCGAGAAGGACGGTCGTCGCGAGACCATGTCCAACGGCGCAGGCGGCCGCGAAGGCTTCGAGACCTTCATCCGTGCCGAGCGCTGGCAGGCCCAGGTCGACGAGGCCCTGCGCGGCGCCCTGGTCAATCTGGAGGCCGTCGACTGCCCCGCCGGCGAGATGGACGTGGTCCTGGCCGCCGGCTGGCCCGGCGTCCTGCTGCACGAGGCCATCGGCCACGGCTTCGAGGGCGACTTCCACCGCACGGGCTCGTCCGTCTTCACCGGAATGATGGGCAAGCGGGTCGCCGCGCCCGGCGTGACCATCGTCGACGACGGCTCCATCGCCGGCCGCCGCGGGTCGCTCAGCGTCGATGACGAGGGCACCCCCACCT
>JAFAEC010000204.1 GCA_023424215.1 Pseudomonadota bacterium | reverse complement strand
CGCCTGGCTTCCGCTGGGCTTCCTGCTCCGGGGCGCCTCGGCGCTCGCTCCGGCGGCCGGCCCGTGCACGGCCGGCGTCCACGCCCTGACCGCCGGCGGCATCGGGGTGATGACCCTGGCGGTGATGACCCGCGCCACCCGCGGTCATACGGGGCGGCCGCGCGCGTCCGACCTCGCCACCACCGCCATCTACAGCCTCATCCTCGTCGCGGCGGCGGTGCGGGTGGCCGCGCCCTTCCTGCCGGAGCTGACGCCGGCGCTGCTGGGCGCGTCGGCGGGGCTGTGGGTGCTGGCCTTCGCCGGGTTCGCGGCCGTTTACGGACCGATGCTGCTGCGGAAATCCCTCTGAGCCGGCTTGCGGCGGCGCAAAGCGTCCGCCGCCGGGCGGGCGGATGGTGCAGCCATGAGACCGGTCAATTTCCCGTCCGACCTGAACGGCTACGCTGAACCGTTCGCGCAGGCCCCGGCGGCGGGCCGGCCCGGACTGCGGCTGCTCGGCTGCATCGCGACGGCTGCGGCGGCGATCGGCGTGGCCCTGCCGCTGTGGCCGACGACGCCCTTCGCCCTGCTCGCCGCCTGGGCCTTCGCGCGCTCCTCGCCCCGACTGGAAGCCTGGCTGCGGAGCCATCCGAACTTCGGGCCGGCGATCCGGGCGTGGAGCGAGCGCCGGGCCATTCCGCGGAAGGCCAAGCTGGTCGCCGCCGGCAGCCTTCCCGCCAGCTGGGCGGGGCTCTGGCTGGCCGACGCGTCGGTCGGGGCGCTGGTCGCTTCCGGAGCCGTGCTGCTGGCCGTGGGCGCGTGGATCGTCAGCCGGCCGCATTGAGATCGCCGAGGTTGAGCCGGCGCAAGGACGCGGCGGCCCAGCGGCGCCATCAACCCAACCGGAGACCCTGATGCCTGATTCCCCGGCGGCCGAGATCGCCTCGACCTACTTCCCCGGCGCGCGTGGCGAGAACGAGCGCTGGATCCGTTCCGAGATGCTCGGGCTGCTCGACCACTGGTTCGACTGGCGCAGGAGCCTGTTCCCGGACGACGTCGCCGTCCTGCCCGAAGCCGGGGCGGCGCCGGAGGCGCGCGGCGCCCTGTCGGCGCGGCTGGGCGAACTGGCGCAGGCGCTGACGGCGGAGACCCCGACCCACACGCCCCGCTACATCGGCCACATGAAGGCGGAGATCTCCCTGCCGGCCCTGTTCGGCTGGCTGGCGGCGATGCTGCACAACCCCAACAACACCTCCCAGGAAGCCAGCCGGGTCGGATCGGTGATCGAGACCGAGGCCGTCGCCATGCTGGCCTCCATGCTCGGCTACGATCCGGCGGAGGCGCAGGGGCATTTCACCTCCGGCGGGACGGTGGCCAATTTCGAGGCGGTCTGGCGCGCGCGTTACCGGCTGGACCACTGGCTGAGCCTCGGCCTCTACGTGGCGGAGACCACCGGCGAGCCGCTCGACGTCTTCGCCGCCGCCCACATGGGCTGGGACCGGTTCCGCGCGTTGTGGGAGCGGCACGGCCTCAGCGACGCCACCCTGCGGCGCTACAGCGCGGCCGTGGGCAATCCCGCCGCCATCTGGGCGCGCATTGGCCGGGCGGCGGGGAGAGATTACCTCGGGCCCGTGCTGCTGGCGCCCGGCACCAAACACTATTCCTGGCTCAAGGCGGCCAATGTGTTCGGCCTCGGCGAGGACTCGCTGTGGAGCGTGGCTCTCGACGCCGAGGGCCGGCTGGACGTCGAGGATCTCGACCGGCTGATTCGCGAGGCCCGCGTCCAGGGGCGTCCGGTGCTGATGGCGGTCAGCGTGGCCGGCACCACCGAGACCAGCGAGATCGATCCGATCGACGCCGTCCACGACCGGCTGGAGGCGTGGGAGCGGGACGAGGGCGTCCACATCTGGCGTCACGTCGACGCGGCCTATGGCGGCTTTCTCTGCTCGATCCTGGGCGGGTCCGGCGAGGCGGCGCTGTCGCCCGCCAGCGCCGCGGCGCTGCGCGCGATCGGCCGCGCCGACTCGGTCACCATCGATCCGCACAAGCTGGGCTATGTGCCCTACGCCTGCGGGGCCTTCCTGACCCGCGACCGGGCGCGCTACGCCGTCTCGGCCTTCGACGCCCCCTATCTCGACCGGCCGGAGCTGGGCGACGGCAAGTGGGCCTCGACGCTGGAGGGGTCGCGCTCGGCGGCCGGCGCGGCCGCGACCTGGCTGACCGGGCGCACGCTCGGTTTCGGGCCCGCGGGGCTGGGGGCCCTGCTGGCCGAGACGGTCCGCACGGCGCGGGCCTTCCGCGGGGCCATCGCCGCGGCCGTGCCGGAGGTGCGCTTCCTCGAGCCGGTCGACGCCAACATCGTCTGCTTCTCGCTGGCCCGGGCGGGAGAGGCCCTGTCCAGCTCCAACGCCCGGACGGCCGCCCTTTTCGACGCCATTCACGCGTCGGTCGAACTGTCCGCCTCGCGGACCACGCTCGGCGCCGGCTATGCGCGCCTGATCGACCGTCACCTCGCCGGCTACGACGGGGTGAAGGACGCGGACGGGCTGGTGCTGGTCCGCTGCGTGTTCATGAACCCGTACTGGGCGGATCCCGCCAACCGCTCGCTGCTGTTCCCGCAGATCGCCGACTTCATCCGCCGGCACGCGACCGCGGCGGCGTCGACGCTTCGAGGCGCGGCCTGATGGGCGCGGCGGGGTGGCGGGGGTCTTCCGGACGATCCGGCGGGGCGGCGGCCGACCTGCTCATGGCCTTCCGCGCCGCGCCCGAGCGGGTGCTGACCGCGGCGGTCCGCGGCGTCGCCGGGCGGCGTCCCGAGGTGTTCGAACGTCTGGGCGACGCCCGCCTGGCCGACTTCGTCATCGCACCCACGGACTTCCCGGTCGCCTTCCGGCTGCGCCCCGACGGTCCGGCGGGGCAGGTGAGGGTGGTGCGGCGGGACGATCCCGAGCCCTGCGCGGCGCGGATCACCGGCCCGCTGGTCCTGCTGCTGTCGCTGCTCGACGGCAGCGCCGACGCCGACGCCGCCTTCTTCTCGCGCCGGGTGCGGATCGAGGGCGACACCGACGCCACGGTGGCCCTGCACAACACCCTCGAGGCGGCCGAGCTCAGCCTGGCCGACGTGCTGGGCGTGCGGCCGCCGCTGCGGGAGCCGCTGACGCGGGGCGCGGCGGCGGCGCTGGCGGTGCTGCGTCGCCATGCGGGAGTCGCCTGAGAATGCCGATCGAACTGGTCTGCCCCGCCGGCTCGCCGGCCATGCTGAAGGCCGCCGTCGAGGCGGGGGCCGACAGCGTCTACTGCGGCCTGCGCGACGACACCAACGCCCGCAACTTCCCGGGGCTGAACTTCTCGCCGGGGGAGCTGGCCGAAAGCGTCGCCTGGGCGCATGCGCGCGGGGCGAAGGTGCTGACGGCGGTGAACACCTTCGCGCGGGCGGGCGCCGCCGACCGCTGGCGCGGATCGGTCGACGCGGCGGCGGAAGCCGGAGTCGACGCGGTGATCGTCGCCGACCTCGGGGTGCTGGCCTATGCGCGCAAGGCGTGGCCGGACCTGAGGCTGCACCTGTCGGTTCAGGCCGCCGCCGGCTCGCCCGAGGGCATCGCCTTCTATGCCCGCGAATACGGGGTGAGGCGGGTCGTGCTGCCGCGGGTGCTCAGCGTCGGCGAGATCGCGGCCCTGATGCGCGAGATCGAGGTCGAGACCGAGGCCTTCGTGTTCGGGGGGCTGTGCGTCATGGCCGAGGGACGCTGCGCCCTGTCGTCCTACGCGACCGGCCGTTCGCCGAACCTGAGCGGCGTCTGCTCGCCGCCCGAGGCGGTGACCTACACGGAAGAGGAGGGCGGGGCGATGACCTCCCGCCTCGCCGGTCTGGCGCTGGACCGCTACGCGCCGGGCGAGCCGGCCGGCTACCCGACCCTGTGCAAGGGGCGGTTCGAGGTCGGGGGCGCGCTGTCCTACCTGTTCGAGGATCCGGTCAGCCTGAACGCCATCGGTCTGCTGACGGACCTGCGAAAGGCTGGGGTCACGGCGGTCAAGGTCGAGGGGCGGCAGCGCGGCAAGGCCTATGTGGCGCGGGTCGCGGCGACCTTCCGCAAGGCCATCGACCTGCTCGAGCGCGGCGGCGACCCGTCCGCGCTTTCGGCGGAGCTCACTCATCTGGCCGAGGGCGGGCGCGAGACCGCCGGCGCCTATCGGAAGACCTGGAGATGACCCGTCCCGCCATCGGCCTGACGCTGGGCCCGCTGCTGTTCCACTGGTCGGCCGGCCGCATCGTGGACTTCTACACGCGCATCGCGGACGAGGCGCCGATCGAACGGGTCTATCTGGGCGAGGTGGTCTGCGGAAAGCGATCGCCGCTTGTCTCCCACGCCCTGGCGGAGGCCGCCGAGCGGTTGACGGCGGCGGGCAAGGAAGTGGTCTGGTCCGGGCTCGGCCTGCCCGCCACGGTCCGCGACCGCCGCGCCATCGCGGCGCTGGCCGGGACGACCGACCTGGTCGAGGTCAACGATGTGTCTGGCCTGCTCGACCGGGCGGCGCCGTTCGTGGCCGGGCCGCTGCTCAACGTCTACAACGAGGCGGCGGCGAAGGAGCTGGCGGACCGCGGCTGCGTGCGCCTGTGCGCGAATGTCGAGCTTTCGCTGGAGGCGGTGGGCGCCATCGCCCGGGCCTGTCCGGGTCTGGAGATCGAGATCTTCGCTTTCGGTCGCGTGCCGCTGGCCCTGTCGGGCCGGTGTTATCACGCCCGCCATCACGGCCTGCACAAGGACGCCTGCCAGTTCGTGTGCGAGCGGGATCCCGACGGCCTGCGGCTGAACACGCTGGAGGGCCGGGGCTTCCTGGCGGTGAACGGGGTGCAGACCCTGTCCGACGGGGTGCAGATCGCCGACATCGAGCCGGCCGCCCTTGCCGGGGCCGGGGTGACGGCCCTGCGTTTGTCGCCGCACACCCTGTACATGCCGGCGGTCGCGCGGGCCTTCCGCGGTTTTCTCGATGGCGAGATCGGCGCCGCGGAGCTGGGGAGCCGGATCGAGGCCCTGGGGCCGCCGGGCCCGCTGGTCAACGGCTACCTGCATGGCGCGGCCGGCATGGCGTCGATGGAGGCCCGCCCATGATCGATCAGGCGCGACTGGAGTCCCTGCGGGACGAACTGGACGACATCGACGGACGCATGCTCGAGCTGATGGCCGCGCGCCAGCGCTTGGTCGAGGCGGTGGCCGAGGTGAAGGGTCGGCACGCGCCGCTGCGCGACCGGGTGCGCGAGCAGGCGATCCTGGCCCGGATCCGGGCGGCGGCGCTGGACGCCGGCCTGTCGCCGAAGATCGCGGTGCCGGTCTGGCGCCGCCTGCTGGAGGTCAGCGTCGAGCACGAGCGGCGGGCGCTGGAGCGCGCCGGGGACGCCGACGCCTGCTGCGGCTGCCGCGATCCGCTGGGATAGCGGGAGCTAAGGAGAATCCCCGAGGTGATCCCGGGCGCGGGACATGGAATGTTCCGCCCACCAGACGAGGATCACCGCTTTGTACGACTACCGGGCCGCATTCCAGACCGCCGTTGAGCAGGTGAAGGGCGAGGGGCGTTATCGCGTCTTCGCCGACCTGAAGCGCGTGCGCGGCCGGTTTCCGAGGGCGGTTCGCCGTCGCGAGGACGGCTCGGAGCAGGAGGTGGTGGTCTGGTGCTCCAACGACTACCTCGGCATGGGCCAGCATCCGGCGGTGCTCGAGGCGATGAAGGCCGAGGTCGACGCGGCCGGGGCCGGGGCGGGGGGCACGCGCAACATCTCGGGCACGACGCGCTCGGCGGTGGATCTGGAGGCCGAGCTGGCCAGTTGGCACCAGAAGGAGGCGGCGCTGCTGTTCACCTCGGGCTATGTCGCCAACGAGGCCACGCTCAGCACGC
>JAFAEC010000186.1 GCA_023424215.1 Pseudomonadota bacterium | reverse complement strand
AGGCGAACCGTCGCCTCGCGGGAGCGTCGTCTATAAGCGAGCGCCCTGGGGGTGGCAAGCGGTCAGATCAGTCTTCTTCGCGCGGCTCGCCGGACGGATCGTCGACGCTGTCCGGGATGGCGTAGCCGCCGCTGAACCAGCGCTGCAGATCGAGGTCCGCGCAGCGCTTCGAGCAGAACGGCCGGTACTTGGGGTCCGCCTCGCGCTGGCGGCAGATTGGACAGGTCGCCATGGTCATTCCGTCTCGAGGACGAACTCGCCGGGTCTCAGGCTGTCGTCTTCCCTCAGGTGGGCTCGCGGGCCCAGTTGCGCCACCAGGGGCGCCGCCAGCTCCGCGATCTGGGTCGGACAGCGCACGGCCACCCGCGCGGTCGTCGTATCCGAAAGCAGCGCGTGGCGCAGCCTGCGGGTCGCCTCCGCCGCCCCGGCGCGGGGCCAGTAGCTGCGAGAAGCCGGATGACGATAGAGCCGCTCGGCCAACGGCGTGAACCGCCACGGCAGGGAGATCATCAGCACCCCGAAACGGTTCACGGGGCCGTAGGCGATCTCCGGATCGGGACCGAAGGCCGACTTCGCCGCCCTGGAGATGGCGTCGCCGTCGTGGCCCACGCCCAACAGGTCGATGGCGACCAGCCCGCCGAGGCTGCGCAGCCTCAAGGTCTGCGCGATCCGCGCCAGCGCCTTGCGGTTGATCTCCAGCCGGTCGCGCGGGGTCAGGCGCGAGCCGGGAGCATTGTAGTCGATGTCGGCGGTCACCATGGCGCGGGTTCGCTCGACTGTAACCGACAGGCCCCCGGTCAGAAACGGCTGCCCGTCCGCCTCCTGCACCGCTCTCCAGCCGGCGTCGATCGCGTGCAGACCACGAATCGGCTCCATCCCCGGCGCCAGGCGTTCCAGCCATTGCTCCACCGTAGGGCCCGGCGACAGCAGACGAGTTTCGCCCTCGGCCGGGCCGCGCAGGCCGAGAACGACGCCCTTCATCTCGCGTCGCTCCGAGACGACCTGGACCTCGATCTTCTGACCTGCCTCGACACGCTGCGGACCTGACAGGGGCAGGAAGGCCGAGGCCGCCTGCCCTGCCCTGAGTTCCACGAAGGCGCCCCTGCGGTCCGCCTCCAGTCGGGCCACCCGGCCGACCGACCGCGCTTCCAGCCGCTCCTGCTCATCTTCCCCGTCGAACCGGGTCAGCACCAGTTGGAAGCCGACGTCGTCGCAGATGATTCCCCGCGTCTCGCCGGGGGTGTCGTCGAGGTAGACGAACTTCTGCTTCACGGCCGCCAGCCTGCGCCGCCCAGCAGATTCAGCGACTCGTACAGCGGCAGGCCCATCACCGCGGGATAGCTGCCGACCAGCCGGGTCACGAACGCCCCCGCCCTGCCCTGGATGCCATAGCCGCCCGCCTTCCCGCGCCATTCGCCCGAGGCCAGATAGGCGGCGATCTCGGCGTCCGACAGCGGCTTGAAGCTGACGCGGGTTTCCACGACCCGACTGCGCACCTGTCCACCGGCGGCGACGGCGACGCCCGTATAGACGCGGTGGCCGCGTCCCGAGAGCAGGCGGAGGAAGCGCGCGCATTCGACCTCGTCGGCGGCCTTCTCCAGCAGACGGCGACCCACGGCCACCACCGTATCGGCGGCCAGCACGACGGCGTCGGGCGCCCGTGCGGCCACGGCCTCCGCCTTGGTCATGGCCAGACGGGCGGCAAGCCGCGGCGGCGTCTCGCCCTTCAGCGGGGTCTCGTCGATGTCGGCGGGTTCGATTCGGTCGGGAGCGATCCCGACCAGCGCCAGCAGTTCCACGCGGCGCGGGCTGGCCGAGGCCAGCACCAGTTCCGGACGGGCGGTCACGCCCCGTCCTTACTTGAAGCGGTAGGTGATGCGGCCCTTGGTCAGGTCGTAGGGCGTCATCTCGACCAGGACCTTGTCGCCGGCCAGCACGCGGATGCGGTTCTTGCGCATCTTGCCCGCGGTGTGGGCGATGATCTCGTGGTCGTTCTCGAGCGTCACGCGGAACGTCGCGTTCGGCAGCAGTTCGCTGACGACGCCGGGAAACTCGAGCAGTTCTTCCTTGGCCATGCGGCCTCCCACGCCCGGTGGACACCAGCAACCGCCGCGCGCCGGGCGGAGCGCGCGTCGAAGGTGCGGGCATATGCCTTAAAACGCGGCGATAGTCGAGGCGTCGCCTCAGCGCCGGTAAAGCGCCGTCACCAGGGTGAACAATCGCCGCGCCGTCTCGCGGTCCACGGCGACCTTGCCCTCGAGCCGCGATCTCAGCAGTTCGGCGCCGTCGTTGTGCAGACCGCGCCGGCCCATGTCGACGGCCTCGATCTTGCCCGCGTCGGCCCCGCGCAGGACCTCATAATAGCTGTCGCAGATGGCGATATAGTCCTTCACCGCCTTGTTCAGCGGGTTCAGCGACAGGCCGTGCGCCTTCGAGAAATCCGGCCCGGTCACGTCCAGCACCAGCCGTCCGTCCACCAGCGACAGGGTCAGGCGATAGGGCCCGCCGGATGCGCCGACGGGCTCGAAGCTGTTCTTCTCCAGCAGATCGAAGATCGCCACGCGCCGCTCGTGCTCGATCTCGGCCGAGGCCGGCGGCAGGGTGACGGGGTCGAGGTCGACGGCGACCAGGCGGTGCTCGCTCACGAAGCCGCCGCCCCGTCGCCGGGCTCCTCGACGGGATGCGTCGGCGCGGTTTCGACCGGCCAGCGTTCCGACAGGTCCGTCAGCACCGCGTCGAGGCACTCGACGTCGATGCGCAGGTCCCCGCCCCCCGCGAACATCAGCAGCACCGCGCCGCCCGGCGCCTCGCCCGGCTCGAAGTCGATGGCCAGAAGCTCCAGCGCCTGCTCGGGAGCCCGCGGCAAGCGGCGGCTCTTCACCGCCTCGACGTCGCCGAACTGCATCGCCGCCCGCACGCGCGTGCCGCCGCACTCCCAGCAGAACCGGCTGAGGGCAACCGTCACCCGCCGGGCGCCGCGCTCCCAGACGATGTCCACCGGCCGCAGGATGGCGTCCTGCAGGGCGGCCGAGATGATCTGCAGGTCGTCGGCGTCCTCGGCGAGCAGGCGCAGCGGCTCGATCGCCGTCTTGACCGCCCCGTCGCTCGCCGTCGCCTCAGTGCTCATGACCCTCGTCCCTGATCCGCCGGATTTCCGCGCCGCAGGCGCCCAGCTTCTCCTCCAGACGCTCGAAGCCGCGATCCAGATGATACACCCGTCCGACGGTCGTCTCACCCTGCGCCGCGAGACCGGCGATCACCAGACTGACCGAGGCCCGCAGGTCGGTGGCCATCACCGGCGCCCCGTGCAGGGCCTCGACCCCGCGCACCACCGCCTCCCCGGCATGGACGTGGATGTCCGCGCCCAGCCGGGCCAGTTCGGGCGCGTGCATGAAGCGGTTCTCGAAGATGTTCTCGTGGATGACGCTCTCGCCCTCGGCCAGGGTCATCAGCGCCATGAACTGCGCCTGCAGGTCGGTGGCGAAACCGGGGTAGACCTCGGTGGCCACGTTGACGGCCTTCAGCCGCACCGCCGGATCGCGCCGCACGATCACCCCGTCTTCGGTCGGGACGATCTCGACGCCGGCCTCGACCATCTTCTCCGTCAGCGCCTGCATCAGCTCGGGCCGCGACCGCGTCAGCCGCACCTCGCCGCCGGCCATGGCCGCGGCCACGGCGTAGGAGCCCATCTCGATGCGGTCGGCGATCACCGGCCATTCGGCGCCGGCCAGCGAGCTCACGCCGGTGATCACCAGCTCGTCGGTGTCCAGCCCCTCGACCTTGGCGCCCATGGCCATCAGGCAGCGGGCCAGGTCGCCGATCTCCGGCTCCCGGGCCGCCCGCTTCAGCACCGTCACGCCGTCGGCCAGCACGGCCGCCAGCAGGGCGTGCTCGGTAGCCCCGACCGAGACGAACGGAAACTCGATCTCCGCCCCCTTCAGGCCCTTGGGCGCGCGGGCGATGACGTAGCCTTCGTCCAGATCGATCTCGGTGCCCATGGCGGTCAGGGCCTGCAGGTGCAGGTCCACCGGCCGGGCCCCGATGGTGCAGCCGCCGGGCAGCGACACCTTGGCCTCGCCGGTGCGCGCCAGCAGGGGGCCCAGCACGTTGAAGCTGGCCCGCATCTGCCGGACGAGATCGTACGGCGCGAAGGTCGAGCGAATCTCCGCGGCGTGGAACAGCGTTTCCTGGTCGACCCCCTCGCCCCGCTCGGTCACCTCGACGCCCAGCTCGCGCAGCAGGCGGCCGAGGAATTTGGTGTCGGCCAGCCGCGGCATGTTGGTCAGGCGCAGCGGCTGGTCGGTGAGGATGGACGCCGCCATCAGCTTCAGGGCGGAATTCTTGGCGCCGCTGATCGGGATGGTCCCGTTCAGCGCGGCGCCGCCGGTGATGGCGATGCTGTCCATATCGTCTCTTGTGGCCGGCCCATGAAGCGAAATGCCGGGGGCCGCCGGGGGATCGGCTATCTAGCGCGGTCGGCGCCGCTTGCGAAAGGCCGCGTCAGGGCGGAGCCGATGACTTTCAGTTGCTCGGTCTTGCCGGGCGCACCGCGATCTTGCGCCGACGCAGGTTGGCGCGCAGGGCGGCGGCGAGGCGCAGGGCCTTCTCCGACTTCGCCTTGGGCGCCACGGGGGCGGGCGCGGCCGGCTCGGCGGCCGGGGGCGTTTCGGGGGCGGGGATCGGAGCCTTGTCCATGAGTCGATTGGACCCGCTGACGAACTTTTCCGCAAGCGGCCGAATTGGGGGCTTCCCCAGTTGTCCCCGGTTGGCTATAGGGCCCGCTCCTCAGGTTTCGCCGCCGTAGCTCAGTGGTAGAGCGCATCCTTGGTAAGGCTGAGGTCGGCAGTTCAATCCTGCCCGGCGGCACCATCTGAAGGTAGTGGTGGCGGGCTCTTCGGAGCCCGCCCTCATCTCACTCCCCACCATTTCGAGCCGGAACAAACGGCGAAGTCCCCCATCAGATGTGGGGAAAATGCGGGGGCGTGTTCCGCCTACGTTTCCAGTGTCGTCATCCTGCCGTCCAACTAAATACCGGCATGAGGTATCGGGAGATCGTCGCGGAGGACGCAGCACACAGCGCGGCGACAACGCCCGCCGTCAAGGCCGCCGACGCAGCCCGGAAGCGCAGCGACGCGGCGAAGAAGTATCAAGACACCCTCGCCGCTGCGCGTGAAAAAAACGCCGCCGCAAGCCGCACGCGCGCCAGTGCGGTCCGCACCTACCAAAACGCGATGAGGGCCGCCCAGTGACGCTGTGAGCGGCTTCTGAGCGTATTGTCCTGCGCGCCCGAACCGCCGACACTGATGGCTGACCTTAACCGTTCGGATAGGCCACGCCTTGACCGACCACAGCGAGTTCCTTTCGGCCTTCATCGGCCTTCCAGTTAGCCACGTCTGGCGTGGCTACGGGTCAGCCTTGTTTGTGGAGCTTGGCGAACTGACGCCTACGCGAGTTCGACGTGACGGGTCACCGGGTAATCCAGAGGGCGAGATGTCGCTGATGATCGAATGGAGTTGGCGGATCGAACGACCGCGCTCGATCCTATGCGGCAGCTTCAGCGAGGAGACGAAGTGGCCCGGCGCGTTCGCCAAGCTCGTCGGCTCGACCGTGGAAGGCGTGTCGATCTTCGGTCGCCTTCCCGAAGTGTCGCTGGCGTTTTCCAATGGCCTTCATCTGTCGTCTTTCATGACGGCGGAAGGTCAACCCCAATGGGCTCTCTTTGACCGGCGTGAAACGACGACATCATGGCTTTCCGTCGAGCGTGGCGTCGTTCGCTACGGCACCGACAACCAACCTCGCCGAACTGTTCCGCCTTCGTCTTTATAGGCCACAGTTCAGACGCACGCTCGCGCCTTCCGTTGGTCGCTTGTCGTCCAAGACAAAGCTACGCATTGCGTGTCGGATCGACAGGCAACAACCGGCTCAAAACGCGACTGACGTGACCCCCGTTTCTCATCCAGCCATAACAAGAGTCCGTAGTTGATCTGAGCTGGGGTTGTTGGGGTTGGCAAGAGGCCGGTCTGCGCAGCCATCAACCAGGGCAGCAGGCCGGCCGATCTTTCCGGCAAGCGCTTCGGCATAGGCCTTCGGCGTCAGCCAGCCGAGCT